>NZ_JBITDL010000014.1:0-179616 GCF_044454225.1 Streptomyces sp. NPDC051563 | reverse complement strand
ATCTACACAACCCAACACACTCTTTCCCAACACGCCGCTCTTCCGATCTGCATCTCACGGCTGGTCCGGGGCCGCCGGCGCCGAAGGCCGATACGCCGACGGGCCCGGAGCCGCGGGTGCGGCTCCGGGCCCGTCACGGGAAACCGGAGGTCGGAAGTCGGAAAACCGGAAGCCGGAGGCTAGACGCCGATCGCGACGGTCGGCTCGCCCGACATCACGCCGTCCTTCTCCATCTGCTCGGCGATCTTCATCGCCTCTTCGATGAGGGTCTCGACGATCTTCGACTCGGGAACGGTCTTGATGACCTCGCCCTTGACGAAGATCTGGCCCTTGCCGTTGCCGGAGGCGACGCCCAGGTCGGCCTCACGGGCCTCGCCGGGGCCGTTGACGACGCAGCCCATGACCGCGACGCGCAGCGGGACCTCCATGCCCTCCAGGCCCGCCGTGACCTCCTCGGCCAGCTTGTAGACGTCCACCTGGGCGCGGCCGCAGGACGGGCAGGAGACGATCTCCAGGCGGCGGGGCTTGAGGTTCAGCGATTCCAGGATCTGGATGCCGACCTTGATCTCCTCCACCGGCGGGGCCGACAGGGAGACGCGGATGGTGTCGCCGATGCCCTCGGAGAGCAGCGCGCCGAAGGCGACGGCGGACTTGATCGTGCCCTGGAACGCCGGGCCGGCCTCGGTGACGCCGAGGTGCAGCGGGTAGGTGCACTGGGCGGCCAGCTGCCGGTAGGCGTTGACCATGACCACCGGGTCGTTGTGCTTGACCGAGATCTTGATGTCGCTGAAGCCGTGCTCCTCGAAGAGGGAGGCCTCCCACAGGGCGGACTCGACCAGCGCCTCGGGCGTGGCCTTGCCGTACTTCTTCAGCAGTCGGGCGTCGAGCGAGCCGGCGTTGACGCCGATCCGGATCGGGGTGCCGGCGTCCTTCGCGGCCCGCGCGATCTCCTTGACCTTGTCGTCGAACTGCTTGATGTTGCCGGGGTTCACGCGGACGGCGGCGCAGCCCGCGTCGATCGCGGCGAACACGTACTTCGGCTGGAAGTGGATGTCGGCGATGACCGGGATGTTCGACTTCTTCGCGATCACGGCGAGTGCGTCGGCGTCGTCCTGCGTCGGGCAGGCCACGCGGACGATGTCACAGCCGGACGCGGTCAGCTCCGCGATCTGCTGGAGCGTGGCCCCGATGTCGGAGGTCCTGGTGGTGGTCATCGACTGCACGGAGATCTGTGCGTCCCCGCCGACGGCGACCGAGCCGACCTGGATCTTGCGGCTGACCCTGCGGTCGGCAAGCTTCGTCGGCACGGCCGGCATTCCGAGAGAGATGGCAGTCATCTGCTGTGCAACCCCAAGGTGTGGATATAGGTGCCGGGATCGGCGGGCTCCAACGTCCGAGATTACGCCAACCGGCACGGCTCCCGCGCATCGCCGGTCGGGCGCCACCCGAACGTAGGGAGCCGGGCACGATGCGTGCCCGGCTCCGATGCCCATGCTGTAGGGACGGCCCGCACGATGATGCGCAGGCGGCCCGCCGGTCTTTCGATCAGGTGATTTTGATCGGATTGACCACGTCTGCGGCCAGGACCAGCAGGGTGAAGCAGAGGAAGACTCCGGCCACCACGTACGCCGCGGGCATCAGCTTCGCCACGTCGAACGGGCCCGGGTCGGCGCGCCGGAACACCCGGGCGAAGGCCCGCCGGACCGACTCCCACAGGGCGCCCGCGATGTGCCCGCCGTCCAGGGGCAGCAGGGGCAGCATGTTGAACAGGAAGAGGGAGAGGTTGAACATGCCCAGGACGTTCAGCATGATCGACATCCGCTGCTCGCTCGGAATGTCCAGGGCGGCGATCTCCCCGTTGATCCGGGCGGCGCCGACGATGCCCATCGGGGAGTCGGGCTCGCGCTCGGCTCCGTTGAAGACCGAGTTCCACAGGGCCGGGATCTTGCCCGGGAGCTGGGCCAGGCCCTGCACGCTGCTCTGGACGACCTCGCCGACCCGGTCCGCGGACTGGGTGAAGGTGAGCGGGGCGATCACGGACTTCGGGCCGACGCCGAGGTAGCCGGCCGAGACGTACTCGCCCTTGACGTAGCCGCCGTGGCCGTCGGTCTTGCCCACGCGGTTCTCCACGAGGCTCGCGTTCAGGGTGACTTTCTGCCCGTCGCGCAGGACGGTGAGGGTGGCGGGTCCGATGGTGTTGCGGATGTCCTTCTGGAGGGCGTCCCAGTCCTTTACCGGCCTGCCCTGGAAGGCCACGATCTTGTCGCCGGCCTGCACGCCCGCGGCCTTGGCCGGGGCCGCCGGGTCGCCGGCCTTGCAGGTGTCGCGGTTCTCGCTCTGCTTGATCACGCAGTCGGTGACGGTCTGGACCTGGGTGGTCGTCTGCTGCACCCCGAAGGTCATCCACACGCCGAAGAAGATCGCCATCGCCAGGACCAGGTTCATGAACGGTCCCGCGAACATCACGATCACGCGCTTCCACGGCTTGCGCGTGTAGAAGAGCTTCGATTCGTCGCCCGGCTGCAGTTCCTCGTACGCCGCCGAGCGCGCGTCCTCGATCATCGAGCGGAACGGCGAGGTGGAGCGGGCGGTGATCTTGCCGTCCTCCCCCGGCGGGAACATCCCGATCATGCGGATGTAGCCGCCCATCGGGATGGCCTTGAGCCCGTACTCGGTGTCGCCCTTCTTGCGCGACCAGACGGTCCGGCCGAAGCCGACCATGTACTGGGGCACGCGGATGCCGAAGAGCTTGGCCGTGGAGAGGTGGCCGAGCTCGTGCCAGGCGATCGAGAAGAGCAGCCCGACCACGAAGACGAGCACGCCGATCAAGGTCAGCAGTAGCGTCATGCGCGCGCCTCCAGGGCGGCCCGTGCCGCCATCTCCTGTGCCCGGGCCCTGGCCCAGGTCTCCGCTTCAAGGACGTCCGCGACCGTGAGGGAAGTTCCCTCGGCGGGGGTCCCGTGTTCATCGACCACGGCAGAGACCGTATCCATGATTGCTGTGAACGGGAGCCGACCGGCCAGGAACGCCTCTACGCACTCCTCGTTCGCCGCATTGAACACGGCGGGCGCGGTGCCGCCCAGCGCGCCGACGTGCCGGGCCAGGCCCACCGCCGGGAAGGCCTCGGTGTCCAGCGGGAAGAACTCCCAGGTGGAGGCCTTGGTCCAGTCGAAGGCGGTGGACGCGTCCGGGACCCGCTGGGGCCAGCCGAGACCGATCGCGATCGGGCCGCGCATGTCCGGCGGGGTCGCCTGGGCCAGCGTGGAGCCGTCGGTGAACTCCACCATGGAGTGCACGTACGACTGCGGGTGGACCACGACCTCGATCCGCTCGAAGGGGATGTCGTAGAGCAGGTGCGCCTCGATGACCTCCAGCCCCTTGTTGACCAGGGTCGCCGAGTTGACCGTGATCACCGGGCCCATGGCCCAGGTCGGGTGGGCCAGGGCGTCCTCCACGGTGACCGAGGCCAGCTCGGCGCGGGTGCGGCCGCGGAAGGGCCCGCCGGAGGCGGTGACCACGAGCTTGCGCACCTCGGCGCGGGTGCCCGCGGCGAGGGCCTGGAAGAGCGCCGCGTGCTCGGAGTCGACCGGGATGATCTGGCCCGGCTTCGCCAGGGCCTTCACCAGCGGGCCGCCGACGATGAGCGATTCCTTGTTCGCGAGGGCCAGGGTCCGCCCGGCCCGCAGCGCGGCGAGGGTGGGCGCGAGGCCGATGGAACCGGTGATGCCGTTGAGCACGGTGTGGCACGCGGAGGCGGCGAGCTCGGTGGCCGCGTCCGGGCCGGCGAGGATCTCGGGCAGCGGCTCACCGGGTCCGTACTCGGCGTCCAGCGCCTCCTTGAGGGCCGGTACGACGTCTTCGCGCGCCACGGCCACGGTGTTCACGCGCAGCAGCCTGGCCTGCTCGGCCAGCAGCGCGACCCGGCCGCCGGCGGCGGACAGGGCCGTGACCCGGAACCGGTCCGGGTTGCGCAGGGCGAGGTCGATGGCCTGGGTCCCGATGGACCCGGTGGAGCCGAGGATGACGATGTCCCGACGGCCGGCCGCGGGGTCGAAGAGGAGGTGCGGATCGGCGAGGGGGGATGGGCGGTCGCTCATGGACCCATTGTTGCCGCAACTCAGGGGCGGCCGGACACGGAGCCCCCATCCGTGACCCGAAGGAGAAGGTGCGGGAGCGTCCCGGCGAAGTCCGGGAGGGTACGGGCCACCGCCCACCAGGCGTCCGGGTCGGAGCCGAGGGCCAGCGCGAACAGCCGGTCGGCCTCGGACCGCGCGGCGATCACCGGGGCGGCCGGTGCGTGCCGGTCGGGGTGGTCCACCTCACCCAGCCAGTGGTCCTCGTCCAGGGCCCAGCAGGCGGGCGCCTTGTGCCGGATCACGTCCTCGCCGGTGAGCAGCCCGCGGGCGAGGCAGTCGCGCACCCAGCGGATGTCCTCCTGGCCGGACTCCATGGGCACCGCGAGGCTCGCCAGGGCCAGTTCGCGGTCCACGCCCCCGGCGGGCTCGGCGCCGCCGGGCGCCACGGAGCGCACCGCCTCCGAGAGCCCGGGCACCGGCGGCCCCTCCGCGGGCTCGGGCAGGGTGCCGCGCACGATGCGGGCCACCAGGACCGGCAGGGTGCCGGGGAAGGCGGGGGCGTGGCGCAGCAGCTCCGCCCAGAGCCGGGGGTCG
The DNA here is from genome assembly GCF_044454225.1 of Streptomyces sp. NPDC051563. Lineage (NCBI taxonomy): Bacteria > Bacillati > Actinomycetota > Actinomycetes > Kitasatosporales > Streptomycetaceae > Streptomyces > Streptomyces sp. NPDC051563. The sequence continues at coordinate 174,946 of NZ_JBITDL010000014.1, read as the reverse complement.
TCGCGCAGGGGGCGCAGCGCCCGGGCGACGGCGGTGCGCATGCCGGTCCGTTCGGGCAGGGTCCAGCGCAGGCCCTTGCGCCGGTTCAGGGCGGCGAGGAGCAGGGTGCGGCGCGCGGGGGTCACGTGGGCGACGAGCTCCTCGTGCGTGACCCGCCCCATCCGCACGGCGCGGACGGCGGGCCGGTACCAGCGGGGCTCGTCCGGCGCCGCGGTGGCGAGCAGCCCGTGGACGGTCTCCCGGGGCAGGTCGAGGGCGAGCAGCAGGGCTTCGACGGAGCCGGCCGGCAGGGGCAGGCGGCGGTGTTCGGCGAGCAGTTCCTCCGGGTCCACGTCGGGCCGGTGGGGCAGTGCCAGGACGTCCAGCGGGACGCGCGGCCCGCGCCGGCCGTGCCGTCGGAGCAGGCCGATGAGTTCGGCCGCGGTGAGCGGCTCCCCGTCCGGGTCGCGGCCGAGCTCGGCGCGGAGCACCGGCAGGAGTTCCGGCGGGGTCCGGCGGCGGGCGTACCGGGCGGGCCCGGGCAGGCCGGGCAGCGGCCGGCCCACGACGCGGGGGTTGCGGGCGACGTAGTTGCGGGCGGCCTCGTCTCCGTGGCGCAGCAGCAGGGTGACGGTCGAGGCCGCCAGCCATTCGTCGCGGCACAGGTACTTGAAGGCGGGCTCGTCGAGCCGGCCGATCATGTCGGTGACGACGTGGTCGGGTGCGTGGCGCAGCAGGTGCGCCACGCACCAGGCCAGCCGTCGGCTGGTGCGGTCTTCCTCGGCCGTCGGCATCGTTCTCGTCCGCCTCGCGCTGTGCTCGTACGGGTACCAGTACCCGGACTCGTACCCGTACTCATCCTCGTACATCTGTCTGATGTCGGGCGATGATTTCAGCTCAGCGCAGCGGCCGGTGGACGTTTTCCCGGGTGGAGGGGCCGGGGGCGGCGTCGGCGATCCACGGGCCGTCCCCGGAGGGGTCGAGGATCCCTTCCTCCAGCCAGGTGTAGGTGCCGGACAGGACCCCGGCCACGACCTTGCGGTCCAGGTCGTCGGTGTTGTCCCAGAGCCGTCCGAAGAGCTCCTCCACGCGGAGCCGGGACTGCCGGCAGAAGGCGTCGGCCAGCTGGTAGGCCTCGCGGCCGTGCTCGCCGGAGGCCCGCAGGTGCTCGGCGCGCACGCAGGCCGCGCTCATGGCGAAGAGCTCGGCGCCGATGTCGACGATCCGGCCCAGGAACCCCTGCTTGGTCTCCATCCGGCCCTGCCAGCGGGACATGGCGTAGAAGGTGGACCGGGCGAGTTTGCGCGAGCCCCGTTCGACGTAGCGCAGATGCGTGGCGAGGTCGGGGTGGCCGCTCGGATGGAAGGCCCGGTAGGTGCCGGGGACCTGGCCGGCGCCGGTGGTGAGCTGGGGCAGCCAGCGGGCGTAGAACCCGGCGGCGCGGGCGCCCGCCTTCGCCTTGTCGCCCAGGGCCTTCTCCGGGTCGATGAGGTCGCCGGCCACCGACAGGTGGGCGTCCACGGCCTCGCGGGCGATCAGCAGGTGCATGATCTCGGTGGATCCCTCGAAGATCCGGTTGATGCGCAGGTCGCGGAGCATCTGCTCGGCGGGGACGGCCCGCTCGCCGCGGGCGGCGAGGGACTCGGCGGTCTCGAAGCCGCGCCCGCCGCGGATCTGGACCAGCTCGTCGGCCATCAGGCAGGCCATCTCGGAGCCGTAGAGCTTGGCGAGCGCCGCTTCGATGCGGATGTCGTTGCGGTCCTCGTCGGCCATCTGGGAGGCCAGGTCGACCACGGCCTCCAGGGCGAAGGTGGTGGCCGCGATGAAGGAGATCTTGGATCCGACGGCCTCGTGCAGGCCGACCGGCCGTCCCCACTGCTCGCGCACTCCGGACCATTCGCGGGCGATCTTGAGGCACCACTTCCCGGCGCCCACGCACATGGCGGGCAGCGACAGCCGGCCGGTGTTCAGCGTGGTCAGCGCGATCTTCAGGCCGGCCCCCTCGGCGCCGATGCGCTGGGCGGCGGGGACCCTGACCCGGTGGAAGCGGGTGACGCCGTTCTCCAGGCCGCGCAGGCCCATGAAGGCGTTGCGGTGCTCGACGGTGATGCCCGGCGAGTCGGCCTCCACGACGAAGGCGGTGATCCCGCCGCGGTGGTTCTCGCTCTTCGGCACCCGGGCCATGACCACGAGGAGGTCGGCGACGACCCCGTTGGTGGTCCAGAGCTTCACCCCGTCCAGGACGTACGCGTCCTCCCCGTCCGGGACCGCCGTGGTCGCCAGGCGCGCCGGGTCGGAGCCCACGTCCGGCTCCGTGAGGAGGAAGGCGCTGATGGCGGTGGTCGCGCAGCGCGGCAGGTAGGCGTCCTTCTGCTCCTGGGTGCCGAACATCTTCAGCGGCTGGGGCACGCCGATCGACTGGTGGGCGGAGAGCAGGGCGCCGATGGCCGGGCTGACGGAGCCGACGAGGGCGAGCGCCTTGTTGTAGTACACCTGGGTGAGGCCGAGGCCCCCGTACTTCGGGTCGATCTTCATGCCGAGCGCGCCGAGCTCCTTGAGCCCGCGCACGGTCTCGTCGGGGATCTTCGCCTCGCGCTCGATGCGCGCTCCGTCGACGGAGGTCTCGCAGAACTCCCGCATCCGGGCCAGGAAGGCCTCGCCGCGGCGGACGTCCTCCTCGGCGGGGAGCGGATGGGGGTGGATCAGGTCCAGCCGGAACCGGCCGAGGAACAGCTCCTTGGCGAAGCTCGGCCGCTGCCAGTTCTGTTCCCGGGCCGCTTCCGCGACCTGCCGTGCCTCGCGCTCGGTCACCTTGGGCGGTGCGGACGGCACGGACTGCGCGGACTGTCCGGACTGTCCGGACTGTCCGGGCCGTGCCGGCTCCGGGGGCGGAACGGGCTGTGCGGGCTGTGTTGCCGACATGAGGGGGCTCACCTCGCCGCCGAGAGAGGGGGTGCTTACCGGTGGGTGCTACCAGTGAGTCGTACCCGTTTCGGACGGTGGGGAAGCGGCGGTAAAAGAGGGACGGCCGCAGCCCGCTCCGCGGCCCGTTCAGGCGCCGTGCCGCTCCACGGCCAGCCGGGCGACCCGCTCCGCGTGCGGGACGAGGTAGAAGTGGTCGCCCTCGAAGACGTGGGACGTGAAGGCGCCCGCGGTGACCGCCGACCAGGCCTGCGCGCCGAGCGGGGTGACCCGGGGATCGCGGTCGCCCGTGAGGGCCATGACGTCCGCGCGCAGCGGCGGGGCGTCCTCGCGGCGGCGGTAGGTGTCGATGAGGCGGAAGTCGTTGCGGATGACCGGCAGGAACAGCTCGCGCAGCTCCTGGTTCTGCCAGATGGCCACGTGGGGACCGCCCAGCGAGGTGACGGCCGCGATCAGGTCCTCGTCGCTGCGCGGCGGGACCACGGCGGCGGGCACGGGGAGCCCGCGGCCCGAGACGCACAGGCGCGTGACGTGGTCCGCCCCGGCGGCTTCGAGGCGCAGGAGGCACTCGTACGCCACGGCCGCGCCCATGCTGTGCCCGAGGAACACCGTGGGCACGCGGGTTTCGGCCAGGAGCTCGGCGGCGATCTGCGGCGACAGCGCGTCCATCGTCGGGATCAGGGGTTCGCCCATGCGGGTTTCGCGTCCCGGGTACCGCACGGCCACGACCTCGACGGAAGGCTCCAGGTAACCCTGCCAGTCGCGGAAGAAGGCCGCGCCGCCTCCCGCGTGCGGGAAGCACACCAGGCGCAGGGCGGGGTCATCCACGGGACGGTGGCGGACCAGGTAGGACACGTGCGACTCGTTTCGTCGGCCGGGATCGTCTCGCCGGGCGGCGTGGGACCGCGCACCCGGGCGCCCACGACCCTGCCACACGACGGCGGCGGCCCGGGGCTCCGGGGGACGGGCCGGGGGCACGCTCCCCCGCCGCACAACGCAAAGAAGACGGCCGGAGCCCCCGCACAGTAGGCTCCGGCCGTCGGCTTGGTGGCCGTACGAGTTCGGTCAGATGTCGAGGCCGCTGAGGACCAGGACCCGCTCGTAGGTGTAGTCGTCCATCGCATAGCGCACGCCCTCGCGGCCCACGCCGGACTGCTTGACGCCGCCGTACGGCATCTGGTCGGCGCGGTAGGACGGGACGTCGCCGACGATCACGCCGCCGACCTCCAGCTCGCGGTGGGCGCGGAACGCGGTCTGGATGTTCCGCGTGAAGACGCCGGCCTGCAGACCGAACTTCGAGTCGTTGACGGCGGCGAAGGCCTCGTCGGTGTTCTCGACCCGGCGCAGGGTGAGGACCGGTCCGAAGACCTCCTCGGTGGCGAGGGTGACGCCCTCGGGCACCTCCGCGACGACGGTGGGCTCGTACGAGGCACCCTCGCGCTTGCCGCCCGTGAGCAGCTTGGCGCCGGCGGCCACGGCCTCGTCGACCCAGGACTCGACCCGCTTGGCGGCGTCCTCGGAGACGAGGGGGCCGACGTCGGTGGCGGAGTCGTTCGGGTCTCCGGTGACCTGCTCGCGGACCTTGGCGACGACCTTCTCGACCAGGCGGTCGTAGACCGCCGCGTCGGCGATCACGCGCTGTACGCCGATGCAGGACTGGCCGGCCTGGTAGTTCGAGAAGGTCGCGATGCGGTTCGCGGCCCAGTCGAGGTCGGCCTCCGAGGACCAGTCCTCCAGGACCACGGCCGCGGCGTTGCCGCCGAGCTCCAGGGTGCAGTGCTTGTGGGGCACGGCCTGCTGGATGGCGTAGCCGACCTTGTCCGAACCGGTGAAGGAGATGACGGGCAGGCGCTCGTCCTTGACCAGCTCCGGCATCTTGTCGTTGGCGACGGGCAGCACGGACCAGGAACCGGCCGGCAGGTCGGTCTCGGCGAGCAGCTCGCCGAGGATCAGACCGGAGAGCGGGGTGGCCGGGGCCGGCTTCAGGATGATCGGCGCGCCGACGGCGATGGCGGGGGCCACCTTGTGGGCACACAGGTTCAGCGGGAAGTTGAAGGGCGCGATGCCCAGGACCGGACCCTTGACGAAGCGGCGGGTCAGGGCCAGGCGGCCGACACCGCCGGCGTCGGTGTCCAGGCGCTGGGCCTCTCCACCGTTGAAGCGGCGGGCCTCTTCGGCGGCGAAGCGGAACACGGACACCGCACGGCCGACCTCACCGCGGGCCCACTTGATCGGCTTGCCGTTCTCGGCGGAGATCAGCAGCGCGATCTCCTCCGTGCGCTCGGCGAGGCGGCGGGCCACGTGGGCCAGGGCCTCGGCGCGTACGTGGGCCGGGGTCGCGGAGAACTCCGCCGTCACGGCGTACGCGGCAGCCACGGCCTCTTCGACCTGGGCGTCGGTCGGGACGCTCACGGTACCGACCAGGCGGCCGTCCCACGGGGAGTGGACGTCGAAGCTGTCGTCGCCCGTGGCCTGGCGGCCGGCGAGCCAGAAGGCGTGGGTGGAAGTCATGCTGATCCCGGCCCTTCGGAGTGTGTGCGGTGGGTCCTTGTCCCCTCCACCGTAGGACTCCGGCGGGGTTTCGGCGTTTGTCCGGGGTGGAGTACGTGCGGGGCGCGGCGCGCCGCTTTGTCAGTGTCGGGGCGGCAGCCGCCCGTGCGGGGCCCTGCCGGGGGCTTCTACGGGGCTCCGACCGGCCCGGCCGTACGGGGCTCCGGGCGGCCCGGCCGTACGAGGCTCCGGGCGGCCCGGCTGCGCCAGCGGCGGGCTCGGCTGCACCGGGGGCGGCCGCTGCGCGGGGCGGAGTTCCCCTACCCGCCCTTCGCCCGTTCCCCGGGCTGCGCCCGGACCCCTTCTGGGGCTCCGCCCCAGACCCCGCGCCTCAAACGCCGGCGGGGCTGGATTGTGCCGCTCCGCGGCAAACCAGCCCGCCCCGCGCACATCCAGCCGAACGCCGGCCACAATCAGCCCCTCCGGCGTTTGAGGAGCGGGGGCCCGGGGGCTGGCCCCCGGCAACGGCGCCGCACCCGGCAACGGGTCCGGGCAAAGCCCGGGGAACGGGCGAAGGGCGGGTAGGGGACCTTGCCCCGCAGGGCCCACCCAGCCGCACCCGCCCACCGGACCCCCGCCAGGACGGCCATGGCGACAGCCCCGACCGGCCACCGCCGGACGGAGTCCGGCGCAGCGACGCGAAGCCCGCGCAGCGGTGCGAGCGGCGCGTCGAAAAGGGGCCCGCGCAGCGGTGCGAGCGGCGCGTCGAAAAGGGGCGGCGCGTTAAGAAGGCGCGGTGGCCTTCAGGGCTAGCCACAGTTCCATGCGGACGTCCGGGTCGTCGAGGGAGCGGCCGAGGATCTCCTCCACGCGGCGCATGCGGTAGCGCAGGGTGTGGCGGTGGACGCCCAGGTCGGCGGCGGCCGCGTCCCACTGCCCGTGGCGGGAGAGCCAGGCCTGGAGGGAGGCCACCAGGTCGCCCCGCCCCTTCTCGTCGTGCTCGCGCAGCGCCCGCAGCGTGCCGTCCGCGAAGGCCCGTACCGCGTCGTCGGCGAGGAGGGGGAGGACCGAGCCCGCGGCCAGGTCCTCGTGTTCGACGAGCGGGCGGCCGCGCCGCCGGGCCACGGCCAGGGCCTGGTCGGCCTGTTTGAAGGCCGCCGCCACGCCGGAGGCTCCCGCGGGTGCGGACAGGCCGAGGACCAGCTCGTCCGGCTCCGGTTCGGCCGCCTCCCGGCCGCGGCGCGATTCCAGTGCCTCCGCGTGGGTCACGCAGGCCTGCACCGCCGAGCCCCCGTCGGCCGCCAGGACCACGAGCCGGCCGGGCTCCGGCACCACGAGCAGGGTCTCCCCCGTGCGCGCCGCCGCCGATTCCACGGCGTCGGCCAGCAGCGCCAGCCCTTCCGGCTGGGCCGTGCCGGCCAGGGCCGGTTCCGCCACGAGGATCCGGAACGGTGCGTCGAGCAGGGCTCCGTACAGGTCTCCGGCGACGGCCTGGGCGTGCTCCGCCTGACCGGCGAGCAGCATGCGCAGCACGGCGGCGCCGAGCCGGGACTCCGCGTCGTGCAGGGAGCGGGAGCGTTCGGTGGTGAGGGTGAGCAGGGCCACCGCGGAGTGGACGGCGTACCGTTCCGCCGTGCCGAGCGGGGCCCCGGTGCCGACCGCGAGGGCTCCGCGCGCCCGCCGCCCGGTGCCCAGCGACTGGAGTTCCACCCGGTCCTCGGAGCCGCCGACCACGGCGCTGGCCGGGGCGGGCCGCTCCCGCAGCCGTTCCACGTCGGGGGTGAGCCGGGCGGCCCGGCGTGCGGCCCAGTCGGGGGCGGCCGCGACGACGGCGCCCGAGGTGTCGTAGAGGGCGGCCCAGCCGTGCACGTGCGCCGCCAGCTTCGTGAGGAGTTCGGCGGGCCCGTCGGCGGACAGCGCGGCCCGGGTGAGCTCGCGCTGTGCTTCGAAGCCGGCGGTCACGGCCCGGTACTGGTCGGCGGCGAGGGCGGCGGAGACGGCCTTGCTGATGGCGAGGAACGGGGTGCGCCGGGGCACCTCGAGCAGCGGCAGGTCCTCGGCGGTGGCGGCGTCGACGAGCGCCTCGGGGACGGCGTCGTAGTTCACGCCGATGGCGAAGCCGATGCCGACGACCCCGGCCGCGGCGAGCCTGCGCACGTAGCGCCGCATCTCCTCGGGGTCCTCCGCGTCCAGCTTCATCGCGGTGATGAGGAGGAGCTCCCCGCCCTCCATGTAGGGCACGGGGTCGGCGAGCTCACTGACGTGGGCCCAGCGCACGGGGGTGTCGAGGCGGCCCTCCCCGGCCCGGACGCTGAGTTTGAGCGCCGAGTGCTGGACGAGCGAGGCGAGGGTGAGCGGCATGGGTACCGGGGCGCCTTAGGGAGAGGAGGGGTGCGGCGGCGAGGTGCCGACGGAGGATTCTCGCCGTGGACCACCACCGCGGTTTTCGCCGTGTCGTACGAACGGCACCCCTTGATTCTGCCACCCCGTACGGGTTCGCTCCCTCCGGCGGCCGTCCTCCCTCTGCTCCGCCCCCGTCAGCCCCGCCCCCCTCAGCCCTGCCCCCCGAGCCGCACCAGCAGCGGGGCGGCCCGCTCGCCGCGGACGGAGGTCAGCGAGAGCACGGCGTGGCCGGGGGGCACGGTGTTGGCGAGGGCGGAGGCCGACCAGCGCTCCCGCTCCACCTTGCGCACGGTGACCGCGTCGGTGGTGACCGCCTTGCCGGTGATCACCTTGCGGACGGCGTGCACGGCCCGGGTGAAGGGCTGGTCGGCATAGACCGTGCGGCTCGTGACGTCCCGCGTCTCGACCAGCTCGGTTCCCCAGGCGTCGGCGAACCACTTGCCGTCCCAGGTGGTGACCCCGGAGAAGGCCATCCGGCAGCCCACCGATCCGAGGAGCGGGGTGCGCAGCCCTTCGGGTACGTCGTCCAGGGTGCGCAGGGCCAGCAGGACGCCCGCGTTGGCCGACCGGAGCCCCTGCATGCTGCGCACGGCCTCGGCGGTGACGGTGTGCGAGGCGTCGTCGAGGACCAGGAAGGCGAAGAGGGACCGGTCGGGACGGGCCGCGGCCGCCGCGTTGAACTGGGCGAGGAGCAGCCGGGCCAGCAGCCGGGAGGCGTCGGGGTGGCCGCGCTCGGGGAGGTCCACCCGCACCCGGACGGGGTGTCCCAGCGCACGGAGGGAGAAGGGCCGCCCGCCGCCGGTGGTGTCGAAGAACCCGTGGAAGGCCGGCCGGTCGAGCAGGGCCGCCCGGTCGGCGAGCGCCGGTCCGGGGTCGCCGGGCGTGGCGTGCTGCCGTGCCCGGGCATCGAGCTCGCGCAGCATGCCGTGCCGGCCGGAACCCTCCAGCTCCTGGCGCAGCGCCCCGAGCGCGGCGGGCAGCTGTTCGAGCAGGGCGCGCAGCTCGGGGACGGTCGGGAAGCGGCCGTACGCGGCGTGGAACGGGCCGAGGATCTGGGCGAGCGCCGTTGCCGCCCGGCGTACGTCGACGCCCGGCAGGTCGCCGACGAAGGCCTCGGCGAGAAAGGAGGCCGCTTCGTCGGAGTCGGCGGTCCCGCCGTAGAGGTCGAGGTCGTGGACGGATGCCGGATCGCCCGGGCGCACCACGATGTCGTAGGCCTCGTCGGGTCCGAGCCGGGTGCCGGCGGCGCCGACGGCGATCACGGCCGCCTGTCCGGCGAGTGCCTGGAGGGCAAGGGACTCCACGACGGGCCTGACCAGCCCGTGGGTCTTGCCCGAGCCCGAGGGGCCGACGGCGAGGACCGAGGTGCCCAGCACGCCGGGGTCGAGGGCCAGACCGGTTCCGCGGCGTTCCTGGGGGTTCGGCTCGGCGCCGGTGACCTTGCCGAGCCAGACCTGCCCGACGGTCAGGTCGTGGGAGGCGGTGCGGGCCGGCAGGTCGCGGGCGCCCGAAGGGTGTCCGCAGGCGGCCGCGCCCTTGTCCCGTACGGCGTCCACGAAGGCGGGGAGCCGCGAGGGGTCGGCCCGCACGGTCTCCCAGGCCCGCCGGATCCGGGTGTGGTCGACATCGTTCATCCGGCCCCCCGCGGCCTCCGCGGCCAGCCGGTCCGCGGACTCCGCCAGCCCGGCGGCGCGCAGCTGGGGCCAGCCGGCCGGGGAGTCCGGGCCGCCCGGGGTCGCGGCCTGCGGGGCGTCGGCGGGACGGGCGGAGGAGCGCGGGCCGGTCAGCAGGGTGACCCAGCCGCCGAGGCGGGCGAAGACGACGCAGACGGGGGCGTAGATCACCACGTAGAGGGCGTTGGTGACGAACGAGCCCCCTGTTTCGCCGAGCTCCGCGTACGGCAGGTGCCCGAAGGCCAGGGGATAGACCACCAGGGTCTGGCTCTGGATCAGCAGGACGACGACGAGGGCTCCCGCCGCGGCGCCCAGCGCGCGGTACCAGGGCCCGCGGGCCGCGATCAGCTGGTCGAAGGCGGTCCGCCAGCCGCCCATCTTGGCGAAGGCGAGGAACAGCCCGACGGTGACCAGCAGCACGTAGACCTCGAGGGCCGCCTGGCCCCGGTGGTCGACCGGGCCGTTGATCAGGCCGCCCTCCCACCAGCTGTCGGGGGTGAAGTAGTAGAGCGGGGCTCCGATGAAGGGGAGGTTCCCGTCGAGGAAGGCTCGCCAGCACACGAAGAAGACGAGGAAGGAGAGCACGACCCGGGTGATCAGCGACCGGGCGCTGATGTCGGGCTTCGGCGCGGCCGGGGTGTAGGCGTAGCGCCAGATGCCGGGCTTGGCCTCCGGCCGCGGGGCGCTCAGCCAGGCCGTGAAGGGGGTCGCCGCGGGAGCCGGGGCGGGGCCTGCGGCCGGGCCGCCCGGTGCGTACGCGGGCGGCGGCGGGGCCGTGAGCGGCCTCGGCGGTGCGGGCGGCGGGCCGGCCGGCCGGGGGATGTGGGGACCGCCGGCCCCCACGCCGGGCGAGCCGCCGTAACCGCTGCGGTCCCCGCCGTGCGTGCCGTCGGTGTTCATGAAACCCCTGCCCCCTGCCCGTTACCGCGCCGCCCTGCCCTGTGCTGCACTGCACTGCACTGCGCGCTCAATCTAGTGGCCGTCGCCGCCCCGCGGCCCGTACCCGGTCATGATCCACAAGACAGGCGCGGAAACCTTCCTATGGCCGTCGCGGACAAGGACACGCGGGCACCACTCCCGAACGGAGCATGCAGGACCCCGCCTCCCGGGCCTAGCCTGCGGACAAAGACACAAGTGCGTCCGAAAACACCCCCCAGGAGCCCCCTATGACCGCTGTTCCGCAGGAGCGCCGCATCGTCACCGCGATCCCCGGCCCCAAGTCGCAGGAGCTGCAGGCCCGCCGTCTGTCGACGGTGGCCGGCGGCGTGGGCTCCGTGCTTCCCGTCTTCACGGCCCGCGCGGGCGGCGGCATCATCGAGGACGTCGACGGCAACCGCATGATCGACTTCGGTTCCGGCATCGCCGTGACCTCGGTCGGCGCCTCCGCCGAGGCCGTCGTGCGGCGCGCCGCCGCGCAGCTCGCCGACTTCACCCACACCTGTTTCATGGTCACCCCCTACGAGGGCTACGTGGAGGTCTGCGAGGCCCTCGCCGAGCTCACCCCGGGTGACCACGCGAAGAAGTCGGCGCTGTTCAACTCCGGCGCCGAGGCCGTCGAGAACGCCGTCAAGATCGCCCGTTCGTACACCAAGCGCCAGGCCGTCGTCGTCTTCGACCACGGCTACCACGGCCGTACGAACCTCACGATGGCCCTGACCTCGAAGAACATGCCGTACAAGCAGGGCTTCGGCCCGTTCGCCCCCGAGGTCTACCGCGTCCCGGTCGCCTACGGCTACCGCTGGCCGACCGGCGCCGAGAACTGCGGCCCCGAGGCCGCCGCCCAGGCGATCGACAACATCGTGAAGCAGATCGGCGCCGAGAACGTCGCCGCGATCATCATCGAGCCGGTCCTCGGCGAGGGCGGCTTCATCGAGCCGGCCAAGGGCTTCCTCCCGGCGATCGTGAAGTTCGCCAACGACAACGGCATCGTCTTCGTCGCCGACGAGATCCAGTCCGGCTTCTGCCGCACCGGCCAGTGGTTCGCGTGCGAGGACGAGGGCATCGTCCCCGACCTCATCACGACCGCCAAGGGCATCGCGGGCGGTCTGCCGCTCGCCGCCGTGACGGGCCGCGCCGAGATGATGGACTCCGTGCACGGCGGCGGCCTGGGCGGCACCTACGGCGGCAACCCGGTGGCCTGCGCCGGTGCGCTCGGCTCCATCGAGACCATGAAGGAGCTCGACCTCAACGCCGCGGCGAAGAAGATCGAGTCCATCATGAAGACCCGTCTGACGGCCATCCAGGAGAAGCACGACATCGTCGGCGACATCCGCGGCCGCGGCGCCATGATCGCGATCGAGCTCGTCAAGACGGACACTCCTGAGAACGTCGCGTCCAAGACCCCGAACCCGGAGGCGGCCGCCGCGCTCGCCAAGGCCTGCCACGCCGAGGGCGTCCTCGTCCTCACCTGCGGCACCTACGGCAACGTGCTCCGCTTCCTCCCGCCGCTGGTCATCGGCGAGGACCTGCTGAACGAGGGCCTGGACGTCATCGAGGCCGCGTTCGCCACCCTCTGATCGAACGTCTGACACGGGTGCTAGAACGCGGGGACCCGATCCTCGATCACCACGCGGCCACTACCGCGGGTAACGGTCGGGCACTGTGAAGAAGCTGTGGGGGGCCGATGGCGGGAGCGTTTTCCTGCTGTCGGTCCCCCTTCGGCTGCCGTACGGTTTCTGCAGATGAGTGAGACACACCGCTACCGGGAAACCGGAAGCGACACCAGTACCGGGCTTCCCCAGCGCCGCACTGGGCATGCGTTCGCGCACACTCCTCACCGATCGGACGGCCGCACGCCCCAAACCCCCCGGGGCGCCCGGCAACCCGATCCGGGCGGCCGCCCCGGAACCACCCCCCCTGTTCCGGGGCGGCCGGCCACTCTCCTCACGGCGGGTTCCGCCGTCTGCGCGCTCTGCGCCGTGCTCTTCGCCCTGACCACCTGGCAGGTGCTCGTGTCCGGGCCGCTGCTGGTCCCGGACGCCGCCCTCAGCCGGGCGCTCGTGCGCACCGTCCCCGACGCGGTCACCCAGCGCCTCTCCGACTTCGGCAACGTCCCGGTCGCGGTCCCCGTCCTGCTCCTCACGGTCCTCTACGCCGCCCGGCGCGGCAACCGGTGGGGCGCGGCGGCCGCGGCCCTGGCCATGGCCCTGGTGCCGGCCCTGATCGTGCCGCTGAAGGAATGGACCGGCCGCCCGGGCCCCCTGGAGCCCTGGGCCTCCGGCTACTACCCCTCGGGCCACACGGCCACCTCGTACGTGGCGTACACCGGCGCCGCCCTGCTCGTGCGCCCGTACGTCCGGGGCCGCTGGCCCCTCCCCCTCGCCGCCGCCCTCACCGCCCTGACGGCGACGGGCCTGATCCTGCGCGGCTACCACTGGCCCCTGGACGTCCTGGCCAGCCTCCTGATGTGCACGCCGCTGCTGCTCGGGGTGCGGTGGGCCGCGGGGCGAGGCGCCCCGGCTAAGGTCGCGTCATGGCGCAGGAACGGCTGAAGCATTCCGTCACGTACGGCGGGCGGGCTCACGAACTGACCCCGTCGGGGGGCGAGGTGGTCCTCCCGCGCAGCGGCGTCAAGATCCACCACAGCGGGTCCTGTCGGCACCTCACCGATTCCGGTGACCTCCCGAGACATCCCGACCCCGCCGGGGTCCTGTGGCGCCAACTCCTCGACGCCTCCGATCCCGCCGCGTTCTCCGCCTCCCGCGGGCTGGTCAACGGTGTGGGCAAGCCCCTCACCGGTGTCTGCTCCTGCGCCGTGCGGGCGGTCACCGACGACCACGCCGACAGCCTCCCCTACTGGCCCCTCGAGGCCGCGTTCGCGGCCTTCGACCCGGACGCCCACCGTGCCGCGGTGGAAGCCGCCGACCGGGAGGCCGCGCTGTTCCGCGAGCGGTTCCCGTGGAAGGAGTGGCCGGAGCTGTCCCTGGACCGGTACGCGCTGGGGCAGCAGCCCGGGCTCCCGGGGCCCTTCTACAGCCGGGACCTGGAGTACGGCAGCAAGCCGCTCGGCAGCATCACCGGCGGGTCGGCGTACAAGCACTTCGTCTTCCGCCGCAGGGACGGCAGCTGGTGGCACGATCCCAAGTACCCCGATGCCGCCACGGCGTGGAAGGCCGTACGGGCGGGCATCGTCGAGGCGGTCGGGGCGGCGCGGGCGGGCCGGGTCGCGGGCATCGACGACATCCCGGCGGTCGCCTCCGGCGTCACGGTCGTCGCCAAGACGCTGCGGGATCTACGCACCGGACGCCATCCTGCCGGTGTACGCCGACCACCTCACGCGGCACTACCTGTCGCTCGCGGGCGGCGACGCGTACGCCGGGCTCAGGCCGTTCGCCCGCAAGCAGGCCCTGCGCCGGCTGTTCCAGGACCGGGAGGGGTCCAAGGACTGGCCGCCGCAGCTGGTGCTGCGGTTCCTGTCCTGGTGGGCGCCCCCGCGGGTGGCCCCCCGCATCGTCCGCATCGGGATCGAGGACGGCGCCCGGACATGGCCGCAGTGCCTGGCGGGCGGCTACCTGGCCGTCGGCCCCGACGCGCTCGGCGATCTGCACGGCTTCGCCGGCTCGGAGGAGTTCACCGGGGCCCCCGGCTCCGACGGCTCCCCCGACGACCCCGGACCGTGGGACCTGGTCGGGCTGCGCGCGGGGGACCGGGTCGTGGCGATGGCCGGCCGCGACACCGTGCTCGGGGTCGGCCAGGTCACCGGCGAGGGATACCGCTGGCGCGCCGACCTCGCCGGCCACCGGCACACCGTCTCCGTGGACTGGGCCGGCTCCTACGCCGGAGTGCTCGACCCCTCGGCCGGCGACTGGGGTCCGCGGCTCGTCACCGACGTACGGCCCAAGCTCTGGTCGCGGATCCAGGCCCTGCGCACCGGCAGCGCCCCGGAGGCCGTGGAGGCGGAAGCCGGCCTGCTCCCGCCCCTCGATGCCGGGCTCCAACGGATCTCCGACGCCCTGGACCGGCGCGGCCAGGCCGTCCTCTACGGTCCGCCCGGAACGGGCAAGACCCGGCAGGCCCTGCGCTTCGCGGTCCGCCGGCTCGGCGAGCTGTCCGACGACCTGCCCGGCCTGTACCCGGCCGCCGAACCGGGCGACGAGCACTTCGACCACACCGTGCGGGCCCTCACCGCCGCCGGCCGGCTGACCCTGGTCACCTTCCACCCCGGCTACGGCTACGAGGACTTCATCGAAGGCCTGCGTCCGCGGCCGGGCAGCGCCGGTCTCTCGCTCGAAACGACCGCTGGCGTGTTCAAGGAGGTGTGTGCCAGGGCCGCCGCCGACCCCGGGCACCCGTACCTGGTCGTCGTCGACGAACTCAACCGGGCCGACCTCCCCAAGGTCCTCGGGGAGCTGATCACGGTGATCGAGAAGGACAAGCGGGGCATGGCCGTCACCCTCCCCCTGTCCAGGGAGGCGTTCTGCGTCCCGCGCAACGTCCAGCTGCTCGGCACCATGAACACCGCCGACCGCTCGATCCGGCAGCTCGACTCGGCCGTCCGGCGCCGCTTCGCCTTCCTGGAACTGCTCCCCGACACGGGACCGCTGCGCGGTTCCCCGGTGGACGAACTCGACCTCGGGGTGTTCCTGGACGCGCTCAACCACCGGATCCGGCGGGAGCTGGACCGGGAGAAGCAGATAGGCCAGGCCTTCTTCCTGCCCGCCGGCAAGCCCCTCGCGACCGCCGCGGAACTGGCCTCCGTGATCCGGGACGAGATCTGGCCGCTGCTCCAGGAGTACGCCTACGACGACTACGGGCTGCTCACGGGCTTCCTCGGGGAAGCCCTCGTCGACTCCGTGTCGCACACGCTGCGGGCGCTGCCCGACGAGGAGCTGGTGGCCGCTCTGTACGTGGAGTTCCAGGACCGCGCCGATGCTCAGCCTGCGTGAGTACGACAGGGCGGTCCTGCCCGGCATCCGGCTGACCGGCGCCGACCGCCGGCTGCTCGCGGACGGCGTGCTCGACCCGGTGCTGCGGATCCGGGAGCTGGCCGGCGACTGCCTTGAGGTCGAGGCGAGGGCGTACGTGGGGGTCGTGCGGCTGGACGCGTGCGAGATCCGGGTCCTGCCGAAACACCTCGGCGACGGCCTGGACGTGCTGCGGATGCTGGAGTACGCCGCGGACGGCCGGATACGGACGCCGGAGGCCGGCCGGCGGCTCGAGGCGGGCGACGCGGACCTGCGCGACCTCGTCGCGCTGATGGTCACCGAGCACTGCGAGCGGCTGCTGCGGCACGGGGTCCGGAAGGACTACGTCACTCGCCAGGAGGACCTGCCGGTCGTCCGGGGCCGGCTGCTGGCCGACCGGCAGGTGCTGCGCCACCACGGGCGCCTGGACCGGCTCGCGTGCCGCTTCGACGAGCACGACACGGACGTCGTCGACAACCGGCTGTGCGCCGCCGCCGTGGAACGGGCCGCGCGCACGGCCGGTTCTCCCCGGGTGCGGGCCCGGGCGCGGCGGGCCGCCGCACAGTTCGGACCGCTGGCGCCCACCCCGCTCGGGGATCTGCGCCAGGCCGTTTCCACGCTGTCCTACCACCGGCACAACGAGCACTACCGGCCCGCTCACCGGTGGGCCCGGCTGCTGTTGTCGGGCGGCGGGATCGACGGGCTGTTCGCCACCGGTCCGTTGGCCTCCCGGGCGTTCTTCCTCGACATGAACCGGCTGTTCGAGGATTTCGTGACGCGGCTGCTCGGGGAGGGCTCGGCGGGCAGCGGGCTGACGGTGACCGGCCAGTCGGCGCAGCGGCGGGTGCTCGTCGACGAAGCCACGCAGAAGCACTACAGCGAGGTGCGGCCCGACGTCCTGGTCCGCGGGGTGCGGGGCGGGGTGCCGTCCGGCTGCCGGTCGACGCGAAGTACAAGCTGTACGAGAGGAAGAAGCTCTCGACGCAGGACATCTACCAGGCGTTCCTCTACGCCCACGCGCTGGGCAGTCCGGCCGAGTGCGTGCTGGTCCATCCCGCCGGGCCGGACGCCTCGGGGGCGCGCGTCGCCGTACGGGACCACGCGGGCGCCACCTCGGCGCGCGTCCGGTCCGTTCCGCTGGACCTGCGGTCGGTCCTGGCCGGGCTGGCCGGGCCGCAGCCCCTGGAGGCTGCGGCCCGGGTGTGGCGCGAGGTCGTCGGTCAGCCGCCGAAGTAGGCGTCGAAGTTCTTCGAGAACTCCCAGCTGCCGAAGCGGTCCCAGTTGATCGACCAGGTCATCAGGCCGCGCAGGGCGGGCCAGGTGCCGTGGGTCTGGTACGACCCGCAGCTGACCTTCTTCGTCAGGCAGTCCAAGGCCTTGTTCACCTCCGCCGGGGAGGTGTGGCCGTTGCCCGCGTTGGTCGTGGCGGGGAGGCCGATGGCGACCTGGTCGGCGCGCAGCGGCGGGAAGACGCGGGCGGTGTTGCCGGCCACGGGGAAGCCCGTGAGCAGCATGTCCGTCATGGCGATGTGGAAGTCGGCCCCGCCCATGGAGTGGTACTGGTTGTCGAGGCCCATGATCGAGCCCGAGTTGTAGTCCTGGACGTGGAGCAGGGTGAGGTCGTCGCGCAGGGCGTGGATGACCGGGAGGTAGGCGCCGGCGCGCGGGTCCTGGCCGCCCCAGGGGCCGGATCCGTAGTACTGGTAGCCGAGCTGGACGAAGAAGGTCTCGGGGGCCATCGTCAGGATGAAGTCCGGGCCGTACTTGGCCTTCAGGGTCTTCACGGCCGAGATGAGGTTGACGATCACCGGGGTGGTGGGGGCGCGGAAGTCGGTGTCGCCGGTGGCCAGGGAGAGGGAGTGGCCCTCGAAGTCGATGTCGAGGCCGTTGAGCCCGTACTCGTCGATGATCTTGCTGACGGAGGAGACGAAGGTGTCGCGGGCCGCCGTGGTGCCCAGCTGGACCTGGCCGTTCTGGCCGCCGATCGAGATCAGGACCTTCTTGCCCGCGGCCTGCTTGGCCTTGATGGCCGCCTTGAACTCGGCGGCCGATTCGACGGTCGGGCACTCGCTGACCGGGCAGAGCTGGAAGCGGATGTCGCCCGAGGTCACCGAGGTGGGCTCGCCGAAGGCCAGGTTGATGACGTCCCACGAGGCGGGTACGTCGGCCATCCGGACGTAGCCGGAGCCGTTGGCGAAGCTGGCGTGCAGGTAGCCGACCAGGGCGTGGGCGGGCAGCCCGGGGTTGCCCGGGTTGCCCGGGCCGCTCGGCGTGGTCACCGGGACGGCGGCGCTCTTCGGGGATTCCCCGGCCGCGTTCACGGCGCTGACCTGGAAGGAGTAGGTGGTGGAGGCGTTGAGGCCGGTGACCGTCGCCGAAGTGCCGCTGACGGTGGTCGGGTTCGCGCCGTCCCGGTAGACCTTGTACGAGGTGGCGCCGGTGGCGGCGGCCCAGGAGAGGCCGACGGTGGTGGCGGAGGAGGTGGAGGCGGTGAGCCCGGTGGGGGCCGCCGGGGCCTGGGGCTGGCCGGGTCCGGAGCCGCCCGGGTCGGGGCCGACGAGGGTCACGTCGTCGGTGAACTGCGCGGGCTGGCCGTACCAGCCCTGCGTGTACACGGTCACCGAGGTGGTGCTCGGGCCGGTGCGGAAGCTCGTGCTCAGCTGCTTCCAGGCGCCCGGGGACTGGGTCCAGGTCTGCGGGTCCGTGGTCCCCGTGCCGGTCGCGCCGAGGTAGACGTACGCGCCCTGCACCCAGGCGCTCAGCGTGTACGCGGAGTCGGGCTTGACGGTGACGGTCTGGGAGCAGCGGGCGTTGTCCTGCCCGGCCGGGGTGCCCTTGAGGGCGGAAGTGCCGCCGTGCGCGGGGGTGCTGACGACGGCTCCGCTGCCGGCCGAGCAGCTCCAGCCGTCGAGGCCGGCCTCGAAGCCGCCGTTGCGGACGAGGTCGGCGTCGGCCGCGGTGGCCGGGCCGCCGGTGGCGAGGAGGCCGGCCGCCGCGAGGGCGGCGGCGGTAAGGAGGGACAGCGCGGAGCGCATGACGGTGGGTCTGGCGGGGAGGGTGGGGCCAGCAGGACGGGTGGGGCGCACAACTGCCTCCGGTACATGGGGGAATGGATCCGGGCCGCGCGTCGGGAAGCGGTGGGGGAAGGCGCAGCGGCGCCCAAGATGGTCCAGACCAATGTTCTTGTCAAGACTTCCCGCCTCCCCGTCCCACGGCGCGCGCCGCGGCCTCGTGCATCGCGAGCTCCAGTACCGCCGGATCGGTGAGCGTGCCCCGCCCGTCCGGGACCACGAGCCAGCGGACCCCGCCCGTGGCCCGGCCGGGGTAGGGGACCACGATCCAGGTCCCGTGACCGGCTCCCCGTACCCCCGTCCCGATCCAGCGCGACGCCGTGCCCGGGGGCACGAAGAAGCCCAGCCTGGCACCGCCGAAATCGGCGAGCACCGGGCCGGGCCGGTCGAGCAGCGCGTTCAGTACGTCGAGGGTGGCGCGTCCCAGCTCCCCCGGCAGGATCAGCACGTCCCACCGGTGGCCGGCGGGCAGCAGGGCGACCCCGAGGGGGTTGCGCTCCCATTCCCGCCGGCAGGCGTCCGGATCGGGCGCCACCGAAACCAGCCAGTCCACCGCCGTCTTGTCACCCGGGATCGTCATCGCCCGGCCTCCGCTCTCTGTGGGTGAGGTGATGCGTTCTCACAGGAGAGAGCGGGGCCGGGCGCAGGTATGACGCGGGTTTCATTACTCCGTGGTAGTGAAGCAGGTCACACGGTCGGGGGCGTTGTGCGCCCGGGGCGTGCGGAGGTCGTTTACCCGATCAGCTGTCGAAGCCGAGACCGAAGCGGTCCAGCGTCTTCAGCCACAGGTTGCGGCGCCCGCCCATCCGGTCCGCCCGGGCCAGCGACCACTTGGTCATCGTGATGCCGGTCCACGCGAAGGGCTCCGGCGGGAAGGGCATCGGCTTGGAGCGGACCATCTCCAGCTCGGTGCGCTCGGTCTTCTCCCCCGCCAGGAGGTCCAGCATCACGTCGGCTCCGAAGCGGGTGGCCCCGACGCCCAGTCCCGTGTAGCCGGCGGCGTAGGCCACCTTGCCCGCGTGCGCGGTGCCGAAGAAGGCGGAGAAGCGCGAGCAGGTGTCGATCGCACCGCCCCAGGCGTGGCTGAATTTCACCCCTTCCAGCTGCGGGAAGCAGGTGAAGAAGTGCTCGGCGAGTTTGAGGTACGTCTCGGGCCGGTGGTCGTGCTCGGCGTCGAGCTTGCCCCCGTAGGGGTAGATCGCGTCGTAGCCGCCCCACAGGATCCGCCGGTCCGGGGTGATCCGGAAGTAGTGGAACTGGTTGGCGCTGTCGCCCAGTCCCTGGCGGTTCTTCCAGCCGATCGAGGCGAGCTGCTCCTCGGTGAGCCGCTCGGTCATCAGCGCGTAGTCGTAGACCGGGACGGTCAGCGGGCGCACCCGCTTGACCAGCGACGGGAAGATGTTGGTGCCCAGCGCCACCCGGCGGGCGAAGACCCGCCCGTACGGGGTCCGCACGGCCATGCCGGCTCCCGAGCCGGCCAGGTCCAGCCCGCGGGTGTTCTCGTAGATCCGTACGCCCAGCTCCAGGCAGGCCCGCTTCAGGCCCCAGGCGAGCTTCGCCGGGTTGAGCATGGCGACGCCGTCGCGGTCCCAGATCCCGCCGAGGAAGGTCGGGGAGTCGACCTCGGCCCGCAGGGCGTCGGCATCCAGCCAGGTGGAGCGGCCTGCGAGGCCGAGCCGCTCGGCCTCGGCGTGGAACTCGCGGAGCTCGGCGACCTGGTGCGGTTCGGTGGCCACGTCGATCTCGCCGCTGCGCTCGAAGTCGCAGTCGATGCCGTAGCGGGCGACCGCCTCCTCGATGGCGTCGAGGTTGCGGGCGCCGAGGTCCTCCAGCTTGGCGAGTTC
This sequence comes from Streptomyces sp. NPDC051563, assembly GCF_044454225.1. Classification (NCBI taxonomy): domain Bacteria; kingdom Bacillati; phylum Actinomycetota; class Actinomycetes; order Kitasatosporales; family Streptomycetaceae; genus Streptomyces; species Streptomyces sp. NPDC051563. Next base: position 154,661 of record NZ_JBITDL010000014.1, on the reverse strand, counting down.
GTCGGGCCAGCGGGCCATGCCGTTCGCCAGGCCGTGGGTGAGGGAGGCGGCGCAGAAGCCGCCGTTGCGGCCCGAGGCGGCCCAGCCCGCCTCGTGGCCCTCGATGAGGACGACGTCCCGGGCGGGGTCGCGCTCCTTGGCGAGCAGCGCGGTCCACAGGCCGCTGTAGCCGCCGCCGATGACGAGCAGGTCGCAGTGCTCGTCCCCGGTGAGGGCGGGCTCGGCGGCCGGCTTGCCGGGGTCGTCCAGCCAGTACGAGACCGGCTTCGCTTCGGAAAGGGATCGTGCAGCGGTGCGCATGGCGTCTGGGGCCATGTCTTCCAACTCCCTACAGGTGTTACTTGGGCTGTGCTTTCTTGCGGCGGTTGGCGACCATCTGGCCGCCCAGCACCACCAGGACGGCGATGACGAACATCGCGGTGCCGATGACGTTGATCTGTACAGGCGTACCGCGCTGGGCCGATCCCCACACGAACATGGGGAAGGTGACGGTGTTGCCCGAGTTGAAGTTGGTGATGATGAAGTCGTCGAAGGAGAGCGCGAAGGAGAGCAGTGCGCCCGCCGCGATACCGGGGGCCGCGATCGGCAGGGTGACGCGCAGGAAGGTCTGCACGGGTCCGGCGTAGAGATCGCGGGCCGCTTCCTCCAGGCGGGGGTCCATGGAGAGCACCCGGGCCTTGACGGCGGCGACGACGAAGCTGAGGCAGAACATGACGTGGGCGATCAGGATCGTCCAGAAGCCGAGCTGGATGCCCATGTTGAGGAAGAGGGCGAGCAGCGAGGCCGCCATCACGATCTCGGGCATGGCCATCGGCAGGAAGATCAGCGAGTTGACCGCGCCGCGCCCCCGGAAGCGGTAGCGGACCATCGCGAAGGCGATGGCGGTGCCCAGCACGGTCGCCCCGATGGTGGCCCACAGGGCGATCTGGAGGGAGAGGGACAGGGACTGGCACATGTCGGCGACCCCGCAGGGGTCCTTCCACGCGTCCAGGGAGAACTCCTGCCAGGCGTAGTTGAACCGTCCGGTGGGGTTGTTGAAGGAGAAGACCGTGACGACGACGTTCGGCAGGATCAGGTACGCGAGCGTGCCGAGCCCCGCGATCACGACGAGATTGCGGCGCAGCCAGGTGGTGGCGCTCTTCATCAGACCAGGTCCTCCGTCCCCGCTCGGCGGATGTAGATGGTGACCATGACGAGCACGATGGCCATGAGGATGAAGGACAGCGCGGCCGCCGTCGGGTAGTCGAGGATGCGCAGGTACTGCGACTGGATGACGTTGCCGATCATGCGGGTGTCCGTGGAGCCGAGCAGTTCGGCGTTGACGTAGTCGCCGCTCGCCGGGATGAAGGTGAGCAGGGTCCCGGAGACCACGCCCGGCATGGACAGCGGGAAGGTCACCTTGCGGAACACCGTGGCGGGACGGGCGTACAGGTCCCCGGCCGCCTCGTGGAGGCGGGTGTCGATGCGCTCCAGCGAGGTGTAGAGCGGAAGGATCATGAAGGGGAGGAAGTTGTACGTCAGACCGCAGACGACCGCGAGGGGCGTGGCGAGGACGCGGTCGCCCTCGGTCATGCCGAGCCAGCTGGTGACGTCCAGGAAGCCGACCGCGTTGAGGACGCCGACCACCGGGCCGCCGTCGGCCAGGATGGTCTTCCAGGCGAGGGTGCGGATCAGGAAACTGGTGAAGAACGGCGCGATGACCAGGATCAGGAGCACGTTGCGCCAGCGGCCGGCCTTGAAGGCGATCAGGTAGGCCAGCGGGTAGCCCAGCAGCAGGCACAGCGCGGTGGCGGTGCCTGCGTAGAGCAGGGAGCGCAGGAACTGCGGGTAGTACTCGGTGAAGGCGTCCCAGTAGGTCTGGAAGTGCCAGGTGACCTTGAAGCCCTCTTCGAGGGAGCCGGTCTGCACCGAGGTGGAGGCCTGGTAGATCATCGGCAGCACGAAGAAGACGAGCAGCCACAGGATGCCCGGGAGCAGCAGCCAGTACGGGACCAGGCGCTTCTTCAGGGACGGCTTGTGCACCGGCGGCTCGGCGGAAACGGCGACCTCGGGCAGGGTCGCGGGGGCAGTCACGCGGACTCCTCGACCGTCTCGATGCCCGCGTCGATGTCCTGGGCGGCGTCCAACCCGAAGGTGTGGTCCGGGTTCCAGTGCAGTATCACGTCGGCGCCGGGGACGAGGCGGGCGTCGCGCTCGATGTTCTGCACGTACACCTCCAGCTCCGGGCAGACCGGGCTGTCGATGACGAACTGGGTGGAGACCCCGATGAAGGAGGAGGCCGCGATCTTGCCGGCGACCTTGTTGCGGCCGGCCTCGACGGTGTCCTCGGCGTCCGCGTGGACCAGGGAGATCTTCTCCGGGCGCACCCCGACCAGCAGCTTGCCGCCGGCGCGGGGTGTGGTCGAACATCGCGTCGCCGGGACGCGCAGCTTCGTACCGGCCGAGGAGACGACGACGTCGGACGCGCCGGCCTCCAGGACCTCGGCCTCGATGAGGTTGGAGGTGCCGAGGAAGTTCGCCACGAAGGTGGTCTTCGGGTTCTCGTAGAGCTCGGCGGGGGCGCCGAGCTGCTCGACGCGGCCGCCGTTCATCACGGCGACGGTGTCGGCCATGGTCATGGCCTCTTCCTGGTCGTGCGTGACGTGCACGAAGGTGATGCCGACCTCGGTCTGGATGCGCTTGAGCTCCAGCTGCATCTGACGGCGCAGCTTGAGGTCGAGGGCGCCGAGCGGCTCGTCGAGGAGCAGCACCTGCGGGTGGTTGATGAGTGCGCGGGCCACGGCGACGCGCTGCTGCTGGCCGCCGGAGAGCTGGTGCGGCTTGCGCTGGGCGAACTGGCCGAGCTGGACCAGCTCCAGCATGTCGTCGACCTGCTTCTTGACCGACTTGATGCCGCGGCGGCGCAGCCCGAAGGCGATGTTCTCCGAGACGTCGAGGTGCGGGAAGAGGGCGTAGCTCTGGAAGACGGTGTTGACCGGGCGCTTGTACGGCGGCAGGTGCGTGACCTCGCGGTCGCCGAGGCTGACGGTGCCGGTGGAGGGCTCCTCCAGACCGGCGATCATGCGCAGGGTGGTGGTCTTCCCGCAGCCCGAGGCGCCGAGCAGGGCGAAGAAGGAACCCTGGGGAATGGTGAGGTCCAGCGGATGCACGGCGGTGAAGGATCCGTAGTGCTTGCTGATCCCGGCGAGGCGGACGTCGCCGCCTTCGGTCTTGTCAGTCATGGGCCTGGGCCTTCGGTGGTGTGTCGTGGAAGGGGCAGGTGCCGGTACGGGGGTCGGTTCCGGCGCAGTCGGTGGGGGCGCGGCGGGACCCGTCAGGCTCCGATGAGCTTGGCGAACTTCTCCTCGTACGCCGTCTCTTCCTCGCTGGTGAGGGAGCGGAAAGCGTGCGACTTGGCGGCCATCGCCTTGTCGGGGACGATCAGGACGTTGTCCGCGAGCTCCGGGTCGATCTTGGCCAGCTCGTCCTTGACGCCCTCGACGGGGCAGACGTAGCTGATGTAGGCGGCCAGCTGGGCGGCCACCGCGGGCTCGTAGTAGTAGTCGATGAGCCGCTCCGCGTTGGCCTTGTGCCGGGCCTTGACGGGGACGAGCAGGTTGTCGCTGGAGGTGATGTAGCCGGGTGCCGGGATCGCGTACTGGATGTCCGGGTTGCCGGCCTGGAGCTGGATGACGTCGCCGGCCCAGGCCAGGCAGGCTGCGAGGTCGCCCTTGTCGAGGTCCGCGGTGTAGTCGTTGCCCGTGAAGCGGCGGATCTGCTTCTTGTCCACGCCCTTCTGGAGCCGGCCGATCGCCTCGTCGTAGTCGGCGTCGGTGAACTTCGCCGGGTCCTTGCCCTGGTCGAGCAGGGTCATGCCGACGGTGTCGCGCATCTCGGTGAGGAAGCCGACGCGGCCCTTGAGGGAGGGGTCGTCGAGCAGCTGCGTGACGGAGTCGACCTTCTTCCCGCCCGTGGCCTTGGTGTTGTAGGCGATCACGGTGTCGATGCCGGTCCACGGGTAGCTGTACGCGCGGCCCGGGTCCCAGTCGGGGCTGCGGAACTGCGGGATCAGGTTGGCGTAGGCGTGCGGGAGGTGCGCGGGGTCGAGCCTCTGGGCCCAGCCGAGCCGGATGATGCGCGAGGCGAGCCAGTCGGTGACGACGATCAGGTCGCGGCCGGTGTCCTGGCCGGCCGCGAGCTGGGGCTTGATCTTGCCGAAGAACTCGACGTTGTCGTTGATGTCCTCGGTGTACTTGACCTTGATACCGGTCCGCTTGGTGAACTCCTCCAGCGTGGGACGGGACTTCTCGTCCTCGCTGGTGTCCATGTACTCGGTCCAGTTGGAGAAGTTGAGCTCCTTCTCCTGCTCCGAGTGGTCGTCGGAGGCCGCGGCGGTGCCCTCCGCGCGCTTGGCCGGCGGGATGCCGCAGCCGGCCAGCGCGGACAGGCCGCCGAGGGTGAGCGCTCCGACTCCGGAGGCGCGCAGCACGGAGCGGCGGGTGAGGGCGCCGCGCCCGGTGGTGAGGCTGCGCCGCATCGCGGCGCGTTGCGCCGCCGAGAGGCGGTCGGGCTCGAACTGCTCCATGGGAGGTGCCCTTTCGGGATGGGTGCGGGCCGCTGGTCGGGCGGCAGCTGGTTATCGGTCCCCGAAAATCGTGCGGTGCCAGTCCTTCGCGGCCACCGCGGTGTTGTCGTACATCACGTGCTTGACCTGCGTGTACTCCTCGAAGGAGTAGCTGCTCATGTCCTTTCCGAAGCCGCTGGCCTTGTAGCCGCCGTGGGGCATCTCGCTGATGATCGGGATGTGGTCGTTGACCCAGACGCAGCCCGCCTGGATCTCCCGGGTGGCGCGGTTCGCCCGGTACACGTCACGGCTCCAGGCGGAGGCGGCGAGACCGTACGGGGTGTCGTTGGCCAGCGCGATGCCCTCGTCGTCGGTGTCGAAGGGCAGGACCACGAGGACCGGCCCGAAGATCTCGGACTGGACCACCTCGCTGTCCTGGGCGGCGCCGGAGATCAGGGTGGGCCGGTAGTACGCGCCGTCCGCGAGGTCTCCGCCGGGGATTTCGCCCCCGGTGACCACGGTGGCGTAGGCGCGGGCGCGCTCGACGAAGCCGGCGACCCGGTCGCGGTGCACGTGCGAGACCAGCGGGCCGAGGTCGGTCGACGGATCGAAGGGGTCGCCGACGCGGACGGTCTCCATCAGCTCGGCGACCCGGTCGACGAAGGCGTCGTGGAGGGGGCGCTGGACGTAGGCACGGGTGGCGGCCGTGCAGTCCTGGCCGGTGTTGATCAGGGAGGCGGCGACGGCTCCGTTGGCGGCGGCCTCCAGGTCGGCGTCGTCGAAGACGAGGAAGGGTGCCTTGCCGCCGAGTTCCAGGTGGAGCCGCTTGACGGTGGCGGTGGCGATCTCGGCGACCCGCTTGCCGATGGCGGTGGACCCGGTGAAGGAGGTCATGACCACGTCCGGGTGGCCGACCAGGTGCTCGCCCGCGTCCCGGCCGGCGCCCGTGATGATGTTGACCACGCCGTCGGGCAGGCCCGCCTCCTTGGCCGCCTCGGCGAACATCAGGGAGGTCAGCGGGGTGAGCTCGGCGGGCTTGAGGACGATGGTGTTGCCCGCGGCGATCGCCGGAAGGATCTTCCAGGCGGCCATCTGCAGCGGATAGTTCCACGGCGCGATGGAGCCGACGACCCCGATCGCCTCGCGGCGCACGTACGAGGTGTGGTCCCCGGAGTACTCCCCGGCGGCCTGTCCCTGGAGGTGGCGCGCGGCGCCCGCGAAGAAGGCGGTGTTGTCGATGGTCCCCGGCACGTCGAACTCCGTCGACAGCTTGACCGGCTTGCCGCACTGCAGGGACTCGGCGTGCGCGAACTCCTCGGCCCGCTCGGCCAGCACGCCGGCCAGCCGGTGCAGCGCGTCGGAGCGCTCCCCGGGGGTGGCCCCGGACCAGCCGGGGAAGGCACGCTTGGCGGCGGCGACGGCGGCGTCCACGTCGGCGGTGGAGGCCAGCTCGTAGGTGAGCACCTCCTCACCGGTGGCGGGGTCGACCACGGTGTGTGACCGGCCCGAGGTGCCGGGCCGCAGCTGCCCGTCGATGTACTGCGCGCCTGCGGCGAATCGGTCCTTGACCTGGACCTTGACCTGGAAGCGGTTGCCCATCACGCTCTCACGCTCTCCGTAGCTACAGTTCGAGCTACAGCTCGAATTGAGTGCCGATCCTGGCAGAGGTACACCCCTCGGCCAAGTGATTCCGTTGTTGCCTTTTGATTACGCGACGGAATCGGTCGACCATGTGTCGAGGCGCGCCCGAAATCCCGTACGAAGTGTCCGTGGCTCCTGCGAGACTCGCGTGCATGGAGAAGATCGAGGAACTGATCGGGCAGGTCAGCCGGGGTGAGCGGCTGAAGTTCCTGCCGTTCTGGGGACACCGCCCGCGGCCCGACGGGACGCTCGGACCGAGCTGCCTCAGCCAGTGGTGGCCGTCCGAGTTCACCGTGGGTGACGTGCGGTACGCCACCGCGGAACACTGGATGATGGCCGGAAAGGCGCGCCTGTTCGAGGATGCCGAGGCGGAGCGCGCGGCCCTGGAGGCCACGAGCCCGGCAGCCGCGAAGAAGGCCGGACGGCTCGTGCGCGGCTTCGACGACGCGGTGTGGAAGCGGGAGCGGTTCGCGCTGGTCGTGGAGGGCAGCGTGCACAAGTTCGGCTCCGATCCGGCCCTGGCCTCCTACCTGCTGTCGACCGGGAACCGGGTCCTGGTGGAGGCCAGCCCGATGGACCGGATCTGGGGCATAGGCCTGGCCGCCGACGACGAGCGCGCGCTGGACCCGGCGCGCTGGCGCGGCCTGAACCTGCTGGGCTTCGCGCTCATGGAGGCGCGGGAGCGGTTGCGGGCGGGGCTTTAATCGCTCGCTGCCGGTGAGGGCGGGCGTCTAGCGTGTGACTCGTCCAGGTGCGAAGGCGGGACCTGCTTCGACTGGACACCTCTTCGTACGCACCTCCCGGTGCGCGGGCAGCGGATCCTTCTTTTGCAAAGAAACCCAGGCCGCAGCCAATTCGATCTCGGGAGGCGCACGTGCGGAGTGCCCGGTGCGCAGGCAGCGGCTACTTCCGGATCGACGGGTCGCGGGTTCGAGTCCCGCCCGGCTCCGGCCGGTAGCTCAGATGGTGAGAGCAGTCGACACAGTCCGTCGCCGACTTCGATCTCGGGCGCTCCGCACGTCACGCCTCCCCCGGTTTCCACTGAATTCGGGGGGATTCACATGGCTCGTTTCAACCTGCTCCGCTCCAAAGCCGCGCCTGCGGCGCCCACCGCACCCGCCTCACCGGTGCGTTCGACCGGCCGCCGCGCCGCCAATGCGCACGGCAGCGCCGGCTTCGTCCGTGATCCGCGCTCCGAGCTGTTCCTGCTCGCCGTCGCCAACTTCGTGACGCAGCAGACCTCGTACGAGTCCGGCGAGGCCCGCGACGGCCGGTTCGCCGCACTCGTGCGCACCCTCGCCGTGGAGGATCCCGCGTGGACGGCCGGCCTGCTCGGCTGGCTGCGGCGTGACGGCAACATGCGGACGGCCTCGCTCGTCGGAGCCGCCGAGTACGTCAAGGCGCGGCTCGACGCCGGAGCCACCGGGGGGCCCTCGAACCGGCAGGTCGTGGACTCCGTGCTGCTGCGCGCGGACGAGCCCGGCGAACTGCTGGCCTACTGGACGGCCACCCACGGGCGGAACGTGCCCAAACCCGTCAAGCGGGGAATCGCCGACGCCGTGCGCCGCCTCTACTCCGGCAGCTCGCTGCTGAAGTACGACACCGCCTCCCGGGAATACCGCTTCGGCGACGTCCTCAACCTGGTGCACGCCTCCCCCGACCCCGCCAAGCCCTGGCAGGGCGAGCTGTTCCGGCACGCCCTCGACCGCCGGCACAACCCCGAGACCGCCGAGGTCCCGGCGGGCAACCGCACCCTGCTCGCGCACCGGGCCCTGATGGAGCTGCCCGTGGCGGAGCGCCGGGCCGTGGTCACCGCGGCGGACGGCGCCGAGCGGCTCGCCGCGGCGGGCATGACCTGGGAGGCGCTGGCCGGCTGGTTGCAGGGGCCGATGGACGCGGCCGCCTGGGAGGCGGTCATCCCGTCCATGGGGGCGATGGCGCTGCTGCGCAACCTGCGCAACTTCGACCAGGCCGGAGTCTCGGACGAGGTCGCGGCGCGGGTCGCGGCGAAGATCTCCGACCCGGAGACCGTCGCCCGGGCCCGGCAGTTCCCCTTCCGCTACCTGGCCGCCTACCAGCACGCGCCCTCGCTGCGCTGGGCGTACCCGCTGGAGCGGGCGCTGGGCCACTCCCTGGCCCACGTACCCGCGCTGCCCGGGCGGACGCTGATCCTGGTGGACCGCTCGGGGTCGATGTGGTCGCCGCTGTCGGACCGCTCGCAGCTCAACAGGGCCGATGCCGCCGCCGTCTTCGGCACGGCGCTGGCGCTGCGCGCGGAGGACGCCGACCTGGTGCAGTTCGGCTCCACCAGCAAGGCGGTCGGCTACCGGCGCGGGGAGTCGGTGCTGAAGGTCCTGGAGCGGTTCGAGGACCTCGGCGGCACGTACACGGCGGAGGCCGTGCGCGCGCACTACGCGGGGCACGACCGGGTCCTGATCGTCACCGACGAGCAGGCCACGTACGCGTACGGCGGCGATCCCACGGCCCTGGTGCCGGAGACGGTGCCGGTCTACACGTGGAACCTCGCGGGACACCGGGTGGGCCACGCGCCCTCCGGGTCCGCGCACCGGCACACCTTCGGCGGGCTCACCGACGCGGCCTTCCGCATGGTGTCCCTGATCGAGGACGGCCGGGACGCCGGCTGGCCGTGGGAGGACGGGCCGGGACGGTGAACGTCCCCGCCCTGCCATTCCGCCCCGCCGTCCCGCCGGGCGCTGCGTTCCCGCCGGGCGCAGCGCCCGGCGGGACGGGTCAGCCCTGGTACAGGACCTGCGTGTTCTCGTACGGGGACGAGAACTCCGAGTCGTAGTCGGAGTCACCGTTCTCGGACATGCCGATGAATATGAACAGCGCGATGAACACGCAGCTGATCACGATGCCGACCGCGCCCGTGATGATGCCGGCCAGCGCCATGCCCCCGTTGTCGGCCTCGCCGCGCTTGGCCTTGCCGCGGGCCAGCACGCCGAAGATGACGGCCGGGACGCCGAACAGGAGGCCGAAGTAGCAGCTGACCACGGCGATGATCCCGAGGACGAGCGCGGTGATGCCGAAACCGTTGCTCTTGGGCGCGTACCCCGGGTATCCGGGGTACCCCGGATACCCGCCGTAGGCCGGCTGTCCGCCGTACGGCGGCTGCGGGACGCCCTGAGCGGCGGGATAACCGCCGTACGGGGCCTGCGGCGCGCCCGGCTGGGTCGGGTAGCCGTAACCGGCCGGATCCGGCTGCGCCGGGTAGCCGTAGGCGGGCGCGGCCCCGGGCGCCTGCCCGGGCTGGGGTGCGGGCGCACCCGGAGGCACGCCTCCGGCGCCGGGCATCCCCGCGACGGTCTGCTGGTCGTGCACCCCGGGCGCCCCCGGCGCCCCCGTCCCGCCCTGCTGCTTGCCCAGATCGACCGCGGGCTGCTCCGGCGGCGCCCAGGGGTCTCGCGACTCGGGGCTGTGATCGGTCATACGGCGCCCCCCTCTCGTACGGCCATGCTAAGCGCTGCCTCCGACAGGCCCCTTCGCCGGTGCGGATCCTGCCTACGATGAACCCCGATCCATCCGCACGCGCCCTCCGGAGGCACCCTCATGCCCGACCTGCACCCCTTCATCGCGGGGCTGCCCAAGGCCGAACTGCACGTCCACCACGTCGGTTCGGCCTCCCCCCGCATCGTCGCCGAACTCGCCTCCCGGCACCCCGACTCCAAGGTCCCCACGGACCCCGAGGCCATCGCCGACTACTTCACCTTCACCGACTTCGCGCACTTCATCGAGGTCTACCTGTCCGTCGTCGACCTGGTCCGCACCCCCGACGACGTGCGCACCCTCACCTTCGAGATCGCCCGCGACATGGCCCGGCAGAACATCCGGTACGCCGAGCTCACGATCACCCCGTACTCCTCCACCCGCCGCGGCATCGACGAGAAGGCCTTCATGGAGGCCATCGAGGACGCCCGCAAGGCCGCCGAGGCCGAGCTCGGCGTCATCCTGCGCTGGTGCTTCGACATCCCCGGCGAGGCCGGTCAGGAGGCCGCCGCCGAGACGCTGCGCCTCGCCGTCGACCTGCGCCCCGAGGGCCTGGTCTCCTTCGGCCTCGGCGGCCCCGAGATCGGCGTCCCGCGCCCGCAGTTCAAGCCGTACTTCGACGCGGCCCGCGCCGCCGGGCTGCACAGCGTGCCGCACTCCGGCGAGACCACCGGCCCGGAGAGCATCTGGGACGCCATCCGCGAGCTGGGCGCCGAGCGCATCGGCCACGGCACCAGCGCCACCCGCGACCCCGAGCTGCTCGCCTACCTCGCGGAGCACCGCATCGCGCTGGAGGTCTGCCCCACCTCCAACATCGCCACCCGCGCCGTCGCCACCCTCGACGAGCACCCCGTCAAGGAGATGGTGGCGGCCGGCGTGCTCGTCACCATCAACAGCGACGACCCGCCGATGTTCGGCTCCGACCTCAACAACGAGTACGCGGTGGCCGCCCGGCTGCTGGACCTCGACGAGCAGGGCCTCGCCCGGCTCGCGAAGAACGCCGTCGAGGCCTCCTTCCTCGACCCGGCCGGCAAGGCGAAGCTCAGCGCGGAGATCGACACGTACACCGCCGCCTGGCTGGCTTCCTGACGGCCCAGCAGAATGGGTGCATGCGCACCCTGACTGCCGTAGGCCACCGCGGGGATCCCTACCGCGTCCGCGAGAACACCCTGCCCTCGATCCGGTCGGCCTTCGAGCGGGGTGCGGACGCGGTGGAGATCGACGTGCGGATGACCCGCGACGGGGTCCCCGTACTGCTCCACGACGAGGACCTCCGGCGGCTGTGGGGCCACGACGTACGGCTCGAAGACGTCACGGCCCCACAGCTGAAGGAGCTGACGGACGGCGGGATCCCGACCCTGCGCCAGGCCCTGGCCGCCGCCGGTGCGGGCCGGGTCATGGTCGACCTGCCGGGTGCGACGGCCGAGAGCGTACGGACCGTCGTCGGCCAGGTCCGCGAATGCGGGGCCCGCGACCGCACCTACTACTGCGCGGGCCCGGCCACCATGCTGGCCGTGCGCGCCGCCGATCCGGGCGCCGAGATCGCGCTGACGTGGACCACGCTGGCTCCCCCGCGCCGGCTGCTGATCGACGCGGTGGCCCCGGCCTGGCTCAACTACCGCTTCGGGCTGGTCGGCCCGGAGCTGGTGGACGCCCTGCACAGGGACGGCCTGCTGGTGTCGGCCTGGACCCCGGACACCAGACGCTCGATGCGCGCACTGGTCCGTGCCGGGGTGGACTCCATCACGACGAACCGGCTGGACGCACTGGGAGCCGTACGGGCCGAGCTCGGCCGGTGATAAGGGCCTGGGGGGAGATCGGGGAGCGGATCCGGCGGGCCGGGCCGCGCCGGCAGGACCTGGGGCTGACGCTGCTGGTGCAACTGGCCGTCACCATGCCCTTCGTGGTGCCGCGTCCGGCCGACGCGCCGCCCGCGGACTGGCCCTCGTACGCGATGACCACGCTCGGCGTGCTCCCGCTGGTGTGGCGGCGGCGGGCTCCGGTGGCGGTGCTGGTCGCGATCCTGGCGGCCGGCGGCGCGTACAACCTGGCGGGCGACGGCCCCGGGCAGCCGCTTCCGTACGCGGGGCTGATCGCCTTCTACACGGTCGCCCTGCGGTGCACGGCCCGGGTGCGGCTGACGGTGGGCGGACTCACGGTCCTGACCGTCGCCGTGTCGGTGTACTGGAACACCGGGACCGCGCGCGAGCTCCTCTTCACCCTCTTCGTCTCCGCGGCCGCGTACGCGCTGGGGCGGCTGCAGCACACCCGGCAGGCGTACACCGCGGCCCTGCTGGACCGGGCGGCCCAGCTGGAGCGGGCCAACCGGATCGAGGCCGAGCAGGCCGCGGCCCGCGAACGGGCCCGGATCGCGCGGGAGATGCACGACGTCCTCTCGCACGCGGTCAGCATCATGATCGTGCAGGCGGAGGCGGGTCCGGTGGCCGTGCGCAAGGCTCCCGAGCGGGCCGAGGCCGCCTTCGAGGCCATCGCGGAGACGGGCCGGGACGCCATGGCCCAACTGCGCACGATGCTGGGGGTGCTGCGCACGGACGAGGCAGCGCCGCGCTCCCCGCAGCCCGGTATCGGGGAGCTGGCGGGGCTGCTGGAGCGGGTCCGGGGCAGCGGGCCGCAGGTGCGCCTGGAGCGCACGGGTGCGGTGCGCGCCCTGCCGGCGGCGCTGGAGGCGACGGTGTACCGCGTGGTGCAGGAGGCCCTGACCAATGTGGTCAGGCACGCCGGAGCTTCGGCGGTGGCGGTGGGCCTGGAGTACGGGGAGCGGGAACTCACGGTGACGGTGACGGACGACGGGGGCGGTCCGGGCGCGGGTTCCGTGCCGCGGGCGCGGCCGGGCGGGCACGGCCTGATCGGGATCCGGGAGCGGGCCGCCGCCCACGGGGGCACGGCCCGGACGGGCCCGGGCCCGGACGGCACCGGCTTCGAGCTGCGGGTCGTGCTTGTAACGTCGGGCGCGGAGGTGGGGAAGTGACGATCCGTGTGGTGGTGGCCGACGACCAGGAACTGGTGCGCAGCGGCTTCGCGATGATCCTGGACGCCCAGGACGACATCGAGGTGGTGGCGGAGGCCGGCGACGGGGCGGCGGCGGTCGCTGCGGTGCGGTCCCTCGCGCCCGACGTGGCGCTGCTCGACATCCGGATGCCGGTGCTGGACGGGATCGAGGCGTGCCGGGAGATCTCCGGGACGAGTTCCTGCCGGACGGTGATGCTGACGACCTTCGACTCGGACGAGTACGTGTACGAGGCCCTGCACGCGGGGGCCAGCGGGTTCCTGCTCAAGGACGTGCGGCGGGACGATCTGGTGCACGCCGTACGGGTGGTGGCGGCGGGCGAGTCCCTGCTGGCGCCTTCGGTGGCCCGGCGGCTGATCGCCGAGTACACGGCGGCGACGGCCCGTCCGGCCGCCGGGGAGGCCCTGTCAGCGCGGCGGCTGGAGGTGCTGACGGCCCGCGAGCGGGAGACGCTGCTGCACCTGGGGCGGGGTCTGTCGAACGCGGAGCTCGCGGCGGAGCTGAGGGTGAGCGAGCACACCGTCAAGTCGCATGTGGGCAACGTGCTGTCGAAGCTGGGGCTGCGGGACCGGATCCAGGCGGTGATCTGCGCGTACGAGACGGGTCTGGTCGCGGCCGGCGGCGCGGTGGCCGGCTCTGGGGTGTCCGGCGCCGGGGCGTCTGGCTCTGGGGTATCTCCCTCCGGGGAGTGAGACGGGGACCGTCCCCTCCCTCCCGGTGGTGAGTTGTCGTACCGGCAAAGACCACTCTTGATGGTGATCCGCAACTACCCCTGTGACCTGCAGCATTGAGGTCATCGGGGCGGAAGTCGCCCGGAGAGCCGACAGGGGGATCCCACCATGAACGCCATGACCCGCACACTGATCGCCACCGCCCTGGTCCTGGGCGTCGCGGCCGGCCCGGCCGTCGCCCAGGCCGCCCCGGCGGCGGTCGCGGCCGTCGGGCAGCGGCCCGCGCCGCTGGTATCGACCCCGCCGAACGCAGCGGCGCTTCAGGCGGCGATCGCGGGGCTCGGCGCGGACCACGAGGATGCGACGGCCGCCCTGGTGCGCTTGGGCGGCACGAGCGGGAACTGGCGGGGCGCCTCCGGTGTCTCGGACATCCGCACCGGACGCGGGCCGATCGAGGTGGGGCGCTTCCGGGCCGGTTCGGTGACCAAGGTCTTCACCGCGGCGGTGGTGCTCCAGCTCGCCGCCGAGGGCAGGCTGGATCTCGACCGGCCGGCGCGCCAGTACCTGCCCCGGAGCATCTCCGAGGCGTACCGGACGGTCACCGTACGGCAGTTGCTCAACCACACCAGCGGGATTCCCGCGGCCGACGGTCCGGGCGACCCCTTCGAGGCACAGTGGGCGCATCGCTTCGACGTGACCGACCCGCACGACCAGATCGCCAACGCGATGGGCAAGGAGCACGAGTTCGTCCCGGGCACGGCCCAGCACTACCTGAACATCAACTACACGGTGCTGGGCGTCCTGATCGAGGAGGTCACGGGCACGACGTACGAGAAGGCGGTCGAGGCCCGGGTGCTGAAACCGCTGGCGCTGCGGGGCACCTCCTTCCCGGGTCGTTTCCAGACCCGCATACCGGGTCCGCACCACCACGGATACCAGGCGGTGGCCCGCGAGGACGGTTCGACCGAACTGCGGGACGTGACCGAGTGGAACTCCTCGGACCGGTGGGCGGCGGGCGACATCATCTCCACCACGGCCGATCTCGAACGGTTCACCGTGGCCCTGTTCAGCGGCCGCGTCGTACCACGGGCGCAGTTGGAGGAGATGTTCACCGTTCCGGCGGCGACGAAGGACTTCGTCTCGGGCGCCGCCGCGACCCTGACGGCCGGGATGCAGCGGATCGACCTTCCCGGTGGCACGGTCGCCTGGGGCAAGACGGGCGGCCGGTACGGCTACACCACGGGGATGGGAGCGACCCGCGACCTGTCCCGCACCCTGGTCTACTCGGTGAACTCGACCGACGCCAAGGCTCAGGGAATGAACCCGGTGGCCCTCGGCATCGTGATGGCGGCCTTCGCGAAGTAGCGCGTGCTCAAGCCACGGCCCCGACCGGCTCCGGGGTCCGGCCGGGTTCCGCCTGCAGGGCCTCCAGGCGCTTGATCATGCGCCGCAGGACCAGCAGCGGGATCACCCCGAAGACGCCGAACGACATGTCGATCAGCGACCAGGAGAAGGGGATCCCCCGGACGGGCCCGCAGATCAGGGCCAGCGGGATGATGCCGGCGCAGGCGATCATGCCGGCCTCGACGATCCAGATGTTGCGCACCGGGTCCCGGTGGACCCCGTAGAAGAAGACGGCGATCACCAGGTGGGCGAAGGCGGCGAAGGCCAGCCAGTCCGTTCCGTAGAGGAGGAAGGGGTACTCGGAGTCCGCCCGCTCCAGCCCGTCGCCGACCCGGCGGAGCCACTCGTTGTCCACCAGGGCGTTGGCCCAGTGGAGCTCGCTCACCAGGGGGAAGGCGGTGAGTCCGCTCAGCACCAGGCAGACGAGGAACAGGGCAAGCCAGGCACGGATCCGCCGCAGAAGGGCGCTTCTCTCGCTCATGGAGGGAAGCCTACGCAGTTTTCTGAACATGTTCAGCAGAATTGCTGAACATGTTCAGTTCCACCGCGGGGCGGTGATCGGCCCGCCCCTCACAGACCGACGATGCCGTTCCAGCGCTTGGCGAAGGAGGAGCGTTCGGCGGAGGAGATGTCGCGGGCCACCACGAGCCGCTTGCGCATGTCCTCGTCGGGGAAGATCAGCGGGTTCTCGGCGAGCGCGGCGGTCTCCTCGTCCTCGGAGGCGGCCAGCACCTCGCGGGCGGCGGGGACCGGGCAGACATAGTTGACGGAGGCGGCGAGCAGCGCGGCGATCTCCGGGTCGTAGTAGAAGTCGATCAGCGCCTCGGCGTTGGCCTTGCGCGGGGCCAGGTTGGGGATGAGCAGGCTCTCCGCCCAGAGCTCGGCCCCTTCCTCGGGGACCACGAACTCGATGTCGGGGTTGTCGGCCTGGAGCTGGATCGCGTCCCCCGAGTAGGCCTGGCAGGCCAGCACGTCGCCCTTGCTCAGGTCGGAGGTGTAGTCGTTGCCGGTGAAGCGGCGGATGTGCTTCTTCTTCACCATGCTCTCCACCTGGTCGCACATGCGGTGGAAGTCGGTCTCGGTCCACTTGGTCACGTCGGCCCCGTTGCCCTGCATCAGCAGGGAGAAGGACTCGTCGAGGCCGGAGAAGAGCGTGACCTTGCCCGCCAGGTCCGGCTGCCACAGGTCCTTGACAGACTTGATCTCCCGGCCGAGCGCCTTGCGGTTGTAGGCGATGCCGGTGATCCCCGACTGCCAGGGCACGGTGTGCAGGCGGCCCTCGTCGAAGGCGGGCGAGCGCAGCTGCGGGTCCAGGTACTTCGCCACGTTGGCCTGCGCCGAGCGGTCCATCTTCTGGGCCCAGCCCAGGTGTACGAAGCGGGCCGCCATCCAGTCGCTGACCACGACCACGTCGTGGCCGGTCTGCTGGTGGTTCATCAGCGCCGGGCTGATCTTGCCGAAGAACTCGTCGTTGTCGTTGATCTCTTCGGTGTACCGGACCTCGATGCCGGTCTTCTCCGTGAAGGCGTCCAGCGTCGGACGCCTGCTCTCGTCCTCTTCGTCGGTATCGATGTAGAGGGGCCAGTTGGAGAAGGAGACGCTCCGGTCGCCGGCGGAGCGGTCCCGCCCCTCCCGCTGGTTCTCAGGGACGTACGCGGCCGGGACACCACAGCCGGTGAGGCCGGCCAGCAGGCCCGCGGCACCGAGGCCGCGCAGCGCCGCGCGGCGGGAAAAGGCGAGTTGAGGCATGGGAGGAGCCTGGTGGAACGCCAAAGGGCGGGCAATAGACATGTTGTCTACTACCCGCCCCTTCAAGGCTGTGCCCTGGTCGATGCGGCGGCCGTCGGACCGCCCGCCCGGTTTCCGGTCAGCCGTCGAGCGAGGTCATGACGTGCTTGATGCGCGTGTAGTCCTCGAAGCCGTAGGCGGAGAGGTCCTTGCCGTAGCCGGACTTCTTGTATCCGCCGTGGGGCATCTCGGCGACGAGCGGGATGT
The DNA here is from genome assembly GCF_044454225.1 of Streptomyces sp. NPDC051563. Taxonomy (NCBI): domain Bacteria; kingdom Bacillati; phylum Actinomycetota; class Actinomycetes; order Kitasatosporales; family Streptomycetaceae; genus Streptomyces; species Streptomyces sp. NPDC051563. The sequence goes on along the minus strand of NZ_JBITDL010000014.1, from coordinate 137,872 downwards.
GGGTGTTGATCCACACGCAGCCGAAGTCGAGGTTCTTGGACATCCGCATCGCGCGGCCGTGGTCCTTGGTCCACACGGACGAGGCGAGGGCGAACTCGACGTCGTTCGCGTACGCCAGCGCCTGGTCCTCGTCCGTGAAGGACTGGACCGTGATGACGGGGCCGAAGACCTCGTTCTGGATGATCTCGTCGTCCTGCTTGAGGCCGGAGACCACGGTCGGGGCGTAGAAGTAGCCCTTCTCGCCGACCTGGTGGCCGCCCGCCTCGACCTTGGCGTGGGCGGGGAGCCGCTCGATGAAGCCCGCGACCTGCTTCAGCTGGTTCGGGTTGTTCAGCGGGCCGTAGAGCACGTCCTCGTCGTCCGGCTGCCCGGTCTTGGTGTCGGCCGCGTTCTTGGCGAGCGCCGCGACGAACTCGTCGTGGATCGACTCGTGGACCAGTACGCGACAGGCCGCGGTGCAGTCCTGGCCGGCGTTGAAGAAGCCCGCGACCGCGATGTCCTCGGCGGCCTTGGCGATGTCGGCGTCCTCGAAGACCACGACGGGGGCCTTGCCGCCGAGCTCCAGGTGGACGCGCTTGACGTCCTTGGAGGCGCTCTCGGCGACCTGCATGCCCGCGCGGACCGAGCCGGTGATGGAGGCCATCGCCGGGGTGCGGTGCTCGACCATGGCCCGGCCGGTGTCGCGGTCGCCGCAGACGACGTTGAAGACGCCCTTGGGCAGGATCGACCCGATGATCTCCGCCATCAGGATGGTGGAGGCCGGGGTGGTGTCCGAGGGCTTGAGGACCACGGTGTTGCCCGCGGCCAGGGCCGGGGCGAACTTCCAGACGGCCATCATCATCGGGTAGTTCCACGGCGCGACCTGCGCGCAGACGCCGACCGGCTCACGGCGGACGATCGAGGTCATCCCCTCCATGTACTCGCCGGCCGAGCGGCCCTCCAGCAGGCGCGCGGCGCCGGCGAAGAAGCGGATCTGGTCCACCATCGGCGGCAGCTCCTCGCTGGCCGTGAGGCCGAGCGGCTTGCCGGTGTTCTCCGATTCGGTGGCGACCAGCTCGTCCGCGCGGGCCTCGAAGGCGTCCGCGATCTTCAGCAGGGCCTTCTGGCGCTCCGAGGGGGTCGCGTCGCGCCACGCCGGGAAGGCGGCCGCGGCGGCGGCCATGGCGGCGTCGACGTCCGCCTGGCCGGAGAGGGGGGCGGTCGCGTACGCCTCGCCCGTGACGGGGTTGACCACCTCGGTGGTCCGCCCGTCGGCGGCGTCCTTGAACTCCCCGCCGATGTAGTTGCGCAGACGACGCAGTTCGGTGGTCACTACAGCCACACTCCTGTGATCACATGTCCAATGGTTGAGACAGCTACTCAGCCTAGCCTCTCGGACACCGTTTTCGACAGGCCCACACAGCACGAACTACGGAATCGGTGAGATCTAGCTCCCGAAACAACGAATTACATCGTTCTCGCCTTGCGGAACAGACGACTCCTCGTGCACAGTGAGGTCGTGGTCAGTCGAAGCGCAGATTCCAGGACAAGACAACCGTCCCCTTCGGTCGATGCTGTGTCCCTGGCGATCATCGAGCAACTGCAAGAGGACGGTCGTCGTCCTTACGCGGCGATCGGCAAGGCCGTCGGCCTGTCCGAAGCAGCGGTGCGCCAGCGGGTTCAGAAGCTGCTCGACCAGGGCGTCATGCAGATCGTCGCCGTCACCGACCCGCTCACCGTGGGGCTCCGGCGCCAGGCGATGGTCGGCATCAACGTCGAGGGAGACCTCGACCCGGTGGCCGACGCGCTGACCGCGATGGCCGAGTGCGAGTACGTGGTGATGACCGCGGGCTCGTTCGACCTGATGGTGGAAATCGTCTGCGAGGACGACGACCACCTGCTGGAAACGATCAACAAGAAGATCCGCGCGCTCCCCGGCGTGCGATCAACCGAAAGCTTCGTTTACCTGAAGCTGAAGAAGCAGACCTACATGTGGGGAACGCGATAGCCGTGAGCCAGGACCTCTCCAAGACCGCCTACGACCACCTGTGGATGCACTTCACCCGCATGTCGTCGTACGAGAACTCGCCCGTACCCACCATCGTGCGGGGCGAGGGCACCTACATCTTCGACGACAAGGGCAAGCGCTACCTCGACGGGCTCGCCGGCCTGTTCGTGGTCAACGCCGGTCACGGCCGCAAGGAACTGGCCGAGGTCGCCTACAAGCAGGCGCAGGAACTCGCGTTCTTCCCCATCTGGTCGTACGCGCACCCCAAGGCCGTCGAGCTCGCCGAGCGCCTCGCGCACTACGCCCCGGGCGACCTGAACAAGGTCTTCTTCACCACCGGTGGCGGCGAGGCCGTCGAGACCGCCTGGAAGCTCGCCAAGCAGTACTTCAAGCTGCAGGGCAAGCACACCAAGTACAAGGTCATCTCCCGCGCGGTCGCCTACCACGGCACCCCGCAGGGCGCCCTGTCCATCACCGGTCTCCCGGCCCTCAAGGCCCCCTTCGAGCCGCTGGTCCCCGGCGCGCACAAGGTGGTCAACACCAACATCTACCGCGCCCCGATCTACGGCGACGACCCCGAGGCCTACGGCCGCTGGTGCGCCGACCAGATCGAGCAGGAGATCCTGTTCGAGGGTGCCGACACCGTCGCCGCCGTCTTCCTGGAGCCGGTGCAGAACGCCGGTGGCTGCTTCCCGCCGCCGCCCGGCTACTTCCAGCGGGTCCGCGAGATCTGCGACGAGTACGACGTGCTGCTCGTCTCCGACGAGACGATCTGCGCCTTCGGCCGCCTCGGCACGATGTTCGCCTGTGACAAGTTCGACTACGTCCCGGACATGATCACCTGCGCGAAGGGCATGACCTCGGGCTACTCCCCGATCGGTGCCTGCATCATCTCGGACCGCCTCGCCGAGCCGTTCTACAAGGGTGACAACACCTTCCTGCACGGCTACACCTTCGGCGGACACCCCGTGTCCTCCGCGGTGGCGCTCGCCAACCTCGACATCTTCGACAAGGAAGGCCTCAACCAGCACGTGCTGGACAACGAGGACGCCTTCCGCGCGACGCTGGAGAAGCTGCACGACCTGCCGATCGTCGGCGACGTCCGCGGCAACGGCTACTTCTACGGCATCGAGCTCGTCAAGGACAAGGTCACCAAGGAGTCCTTCACGGACGAGGAGACCGAGCGCGTGCTCTACGGCTTCCTCTCCAAGGCGCTCTTCGAGAACGGCCTGTACTGCCGCGCCGACGACCGTGGCGACCCGGTCATCCAGCTGGCCCCGCCGCTGACCGCCGACCAGGGCACCTTCGACGAGATCGAGGGCATCCTGCGCCGCGTGCTCACCGAGGCCTGGACCAAGCTCTAACCAGCCCGCGTCCTTCCACCGTCCCGCAGGCGGCAAACTGCCGGACCACACGGCCCGGATCCTCCGTTCGAGTGAGAACGCGGGGGTCCGGGCCGTGTGCTGTCACCATTCAAGACGTTCATCTCTTTACATCTCATTGCGGCGCCAGTGACCAAGCGGGCTCCGCTTCGTTCCCCGGACGGAGGTGTACGCCATGGTGGCTCCACGGGACAACGCTCCGCCGGACCTCGCTCCGCCGGACAAAGCCCTGCCCCAGGACGATCTGCTCTGGGCACGGTCCCTTCACTACTCCCACAGCGGTTCGCCGGGCCTCATCGGGGTCTCGGTCGGCCTGCGTGCCGGAGAGATCCTCGCCGTGACCGGCCCCCGCGGCAGCGGCAAGACCACGCTGCTGCGCTGCCTGTCGGGACAGCTGCTGCCCGAACAGGGCGAGGTCTGGTTCAACAGCGTCCCCGTGCACACGCTGGGGACCCCCGCCCGCGAGCGGCTGCGCCTCGACCGCTTCGGCTGGATCGGCCCCGAGCCGGGGCTGCTGCCCGAGCTGCGGGTCTGGGAGAACGCGGCCCTGCCGCTGCTGATGGCCGGCGTCGGCCACCGCACCGCCAAACAGGCCGCCTGCGAATGGCTCGACCGCCTCGACATCGGGGCCTTCGCCCGCAAGCGCCCCGGCTCCCTCAACCGGGCCGAGTCCCAGCGCGTCGCCCTCGCCCGCGCCCTCGCCCACCTGCCCGCCGTGGTCTTCGCCGACGAGCCCACCGCCCCGCTGCACCGCGCCGAGCGCGCCCTGCTGCTGCGCACGCTCACCACGGCCGCCCGCTCCCACGGCATCACCGTGCTGCTCGCCACCCACGACGAGGAGACCGCGGCCGTCGCCGACCGGCGGTTCCCCCTGCTCGACGGCCGCCCGGCCGCCGCGGCGGTCCCGGCCGGGCTCTCCCCGGCCTCCATCCCCCAGCCCCCGGAGGACCAGGCCGCGTGCTCGCTCTCCGCCTAGCCCGCGGCTCCCGGCCGCTGGTACAACTCCGCCGGCTGCTCGTCGCCGCCGCCTCGGCCGGCAGCGGCTTCCTGCTGCTGTACGTGCTCGCGCAGGCCACGGCCCGGCCCGCCGGATCGTTCCCCCAGCTGCTGTGGGCCCTGGTCCCCCTCGCCGTCACCGTCCAGTTCGCCGTGGCCGTGGCCCGTACCGACCCCGCGACCCGGCCCCTCGAAGGGCTGGACGCCGCCGGGCTGGGCCCCGTACGGCTCACCCTGATCGCGACGATCTCCACCGCCGTGGCCTGCACCCTCGGCAGCGCCGTGGCCCTGGCCGTCTTCCTCCACCTGCGCGGGGAGGTGACCGGGCTGCCCTTCGACGGCGCCGGGGCCCGGCTGCTCCACGCCGACGACCCCCTGCCCGTGGCGGGCGCCCTCACCCTGCTGGCCCTGCTCCCGGTGGCCGCCTCGGCCGCCACCGCCCTCGCCCTGCGGCCGCACCCCCGGCCCGCTCCGCAGACCGCCCTGCCCTGGGGCATCGCCCTCACCGCCTGCGGACTCGCCGTACTGGCCTACGCCCGCCCCGGTGGAACCGGCATGCCCGCGGGCTGGGCGCTGACCGCCCTCGGACTCGCCCTCGCCGGGCCGGGCCTGGCCTACGCCTGCGGGGCGCTGGTCCAGTCCGTCCGCCCGGGCGCGCTCCGGCTGCTGGCCGGACGGGCCCTCCAGGAGGAGGCCCCTCGGGTGGGCGCACCCCTCGGTGTCCTGTGCGCCGTCGCGGCGGGCGCCCTCAGCGCCGTGGCCCTGCGCGATCACGGCGGGCTCCAGGTCCCGCTCGGCCCGCTGACCGTGCCCGCCGCCGCCCTGGTGGTCCTGTGCGCGGCGGCCACCCTGCTCGTCTCGGCGGTCGAGGTCCACCAGGCCCGGGCCACGGCCCACGAGACCCTGAGCGGGCTCGGCGCCCCGGGCAAAGTCCTGCGTACGGCCGCGACCGTACGGGCAACCGCGCTGGTTGCGGTGTGCCTGCCGCTCAGCTGGGGTGTGTCACAGCTGACGTCGCTGGCATTGACCCGCTGAGGCGGGCAGCCCTTAGGGTGGGCCGAATGGTCAACCCACACATCGAGACCGATACCGAGATCGAGACCCTCGCCGAGTTCGACCGGGTCGTGGCCCGCGGCTCGCTCAGCGGGTACCGGATCCAGTCGGTCAACCTGCTGGAGCGGACCTTCGCACTGCTGTCCGCCGACACCTCCTCGGCCGTGTTCCTGGGCTGCGCGATGGAACCGGACGCCTCGGTCAAGGTGCGCGCGGACGGCGCCCTGGTCTTCCCGCCCGTCCCCGACCTGCCGTTCAACCCGTACCGGGGACTGCTCTACACGCCCGAGGAGCTCTTCACCGGGCTCGCCGCCGGCTACGAGTCCACCCCGGACGCCGAGGCGTACGCCTGGTTCCAGGAGACCAAGGCGGACGGCGACATCTACTCCTCGATGCTGCGCTCCATCCACGACGACGCCATCTCCGACGCCCTCGACGAGCACCTCGCCGGCGCCCGGGTCGTCGGTGTGATGGGCGGCCACGCCATGACCCGCGGCGGCGACGCCTACCGGGGCGCGGCCGAACTCGGCCGGACGCTGACCCGCTCCGGGCTGACCGTGGCCACCGGCGGCGGCCCCGGCGCCATGGAGGCGGCCAACCTCGGCGCGTACCTCGCCCCGGCCCCCGACGAGGCCCTGCCCGAGGCCCTGCGGATGCTGGCCAAGGCCCCGTCCTTTACCCCGTCCGTCTCCGACTGGGCCCGCGCGGCCTTCGCCGTACGGGAACGCTGGCCGGCGGTCACGGGCGGCGACTCGGTGGGCATCCCGACCTGGTTCTACGGACACGAGCCGCCGAACCCCTTCGCCGGGCACATCGCGAAGTACTTCGCGAACGCCACCCGCGAGGACGGGCTGCTCGCCCGGTCCAACGCGGGCGTGGTCTTCCTTCCCGGCGCCGCGGGCACCGTCCAGGAGATATTCGACAACGCGACGCCCAACCATTACGAGTCCCGGGGCGAGCCCACCCCGATGATCCTCGTCGACCGCACCCACTGGACCGAACGGCTGCCCGCCTGGCCGCTGCTCCAGGCTCTGGCCCGCGGCCGGGCGATGGAGTCCCGGATCGCCCTGGTCGACTCGGTGTCCGAGGTCCCCGCGGCCCTCGCCGCGATGGGCTGAACCGAACTGCCTGACCCGGGCAGGCAACTTCTCCCGCCTTTTCCACGTCTGGAAGAGGTACGCACTACGTAAAACCTGCCAGACGTGAACGGAGCCCCCGGGTGCTCATAGGCCTGCTCACCGCCATCGCGGCGTCCATCTGCTACGGCACGGGATCCGTCCTGCAAGCCGTGGGCTCACGGCGCGCGGCCCGGATGTCGCCCGCCGCCGCAGGGGTCACCCAGCACGGCGGACCCAACCTCAGCTCCACGGCGAAGGCCGCGATGACCTGGGAGTTCATCGTCGGCACCATCCTGGACTTCGTGGGCTTCGGCCTGGGCGCCCTGGCCGCCCGCCTCCTGCCGCTCTTCCTGTCCCAGACGGTCATCAGCGCCAACCTGGTGATCACCGCCGTGCTCAGCGTGAAGATGCTCGGCATCCGGCTGACCCGGAAGGAATGGACCTCCATCGGGGTCGTCTGCGCGGCCCTGGTCCTCCTGGCGACGGCGGCGGGCCACGAGGGCGGCCACTATGCCCCGGCCGCCACGCACTGGTGGCTCCTGGCGGTGACCGTACTGATCATCGTGGGCGGCACGGTGGCCGTACGCTTCCTCGGCGCCCGGGCCGCGATCCTGGCGGGCCTGCTGTCGGGCCTGGCATTCGGCGCGCTCGGCGTCGGGGTCCGCATCCTCAACGGCATCGAGCCGTTCTCGTTCTCCTCCCTGCTCACCGACCCGGCCCTGTACGCCATCGTCCTGGCGGGCGTCGGCGGCATGTACCTGCACACCGTCGCGCTCCAGATCGGCTCGGTGAACGGCGCCACCGCCGCCCTGGTGGTCGGCGAAACCGTGCTCCCCGGAGCCATCGGCGTCCTCTGGCTCGGCGACGCCTCCCGCCCCGGCATGGCCTGGCTGGCCGTCCTCGGCTTCGTCCTGGCGGTGACCGGCGCGGTGGCGGTCGCCTGGTACGGCAACCACGAGGGCGCGGACGGAGAGATCCCCGTCCCGGCACCGGCTCCGGTCGGCTGATGTCTGTTCAGCCGACCGGCGTTTGAGGACCGGGGTCCGGGGCGGCGCCCCGGAACGGGTCCGGGCAGCGCCCGGGGAACGGTGGAAGGGCGGGCAGGGGACTGCGCCCCGCAGGGCCCACCCGCGCCCGCCCACCCGCGCCCGCCCACCGGGCCCCGCGCAGCGGCCTACTCCCCCGGCAGCACGACCACCTCGCCCGGGGTGAAGGTCACCGCGACCCGGTCCCCCACCCCCGGCGCCCCGGCCAGATCGCACTCCGCCTCCAGCACCGGCCCCACCTCGGGCCGGAGCAGCAGCGCGACATGCGTCCCCCGGAAGGTCCGCGACACCACCTCGCACCCCAGCCCCGCAGCCGACAGCACCACACCGGCCGGCCGGATCAGCACCCGGCGGTCCCCCTCCGCGGCCCCCGCCGCAACGGCGACCTTCCCCCACGGAGTGGCGGCGACCCCACCGGACACCACCGCCGGGACGACGTTGTCGAAGCCCAGGAACCGTGCCACGAACTCCGACGCCGGCCGCTCCCACACCTCCAGCGGGGTCCCCGCCTGCGCGATCCGCCCGTCCCGCATGACGACCACCCGGTCGGCCAGCGCGAACGCCTCGCCCTGGTCGTGCGTGACGGCCAGCACGGTCGTGCCCAGCCGCGAGAACAGCCCCTGCAACTCCACCACCAGCCGCTCCCGCAGCCCGCGGTCCAGCTGCCCGAGCGGCTCGTCCAGCATCAGCAGCCGCGGCGAAGGCGCCAGCGCCCGGGCCAGGGCGACCCGCTGCTGCTCGCCACCGGACAGCGAGGCCACCGCCCGGCCCTGCGCCCCGGGGAGCCCGACCAGTTCCAGGAGCTCGGTGACCCGGGCCTCGGAGGCCTGCTTCGGGGCACCCCGCATCCGCAGCCCGAACGCGACGTTCCCGCCCACGTCCCGGTGCGGGAACAGCTGGTGGTCCTGGAACATCAGGCCCACTCCCCGCCGGTGTACGGGCACTGCGGCCTGGTCGGCGCCGCCCAGCAGCACCCTCCCGGCGTCGACGGGCTGGAGCCCGGCCACCACCCGGAGCAGCGTGGACTTGCCGCTCCCGCTGGGCCCGAGCACGCACACGATCTCGTGCTCGGCGACCGCCAGGTCCACACCGTCCAGGGCGGCCGCGCCCGCACGCTCACCGAAGCGGACCGACACCCCTTCCAGCTGAAGCAGGGTCATCAGAACTCTCCGGAGGTCTTGTCGGGTCGCAGCCGCTCCAGCAGGAGCAGGGACACCGCGCACGTCAGCATCAGGATCGTGCTCAGGGCCATCGCCTGGCCGTAGTTCATCTCCCCGGCCCGCCCCAGCAGCCGCGCCACGGCGACGGGCAGCGTCGGATGGTCGGGCCGCGCGATGAAGACGGTGGCCCCGAACTCGCCGAGGGACACGGCGAAGGCGAAGCCCGCCGCGATCAGCAGGGCGCGGCGCACCATCGGCAGGTCCACCTCCCGCCAGGCCCGCAGCGGGGAGGCGCCGAGCACGGCGGCGGCCTCGCGGAGCCGTCCGTCCACCGCGCGCAGGACCGGCAGCATGGTCCGTACGACGAAGGGCACGCCCACCAGCGCCTGCGCCAGCGGCACCAGGATCCACGAGGTCCGCAGGTCCAGCGGCGGCTCGTCCAGGGTGATGAGGAAACCAAAGCCGACGGTGACGGCCGACACCCCCAGCGGGAGCATCAGCAGCGCGTCGAAGCCCCGTACGAAACGGCCGGCGCGCCGGGTCAGGGCGGCCGCCGCGAGCCCGCCGACGAGCAGCGCGATGGCGGTGGCGGCGAGCGCGTACTGCAGGGAGTTCCAGATCGCCTCCAGCGGCGGCACGAGGAAGGTTCCGCCGCCCGCGCCCACCTCCTGGAGCGCCCGGTAGAAGCCGAAGCCGTACCCGCCGGGGGCGTCGAGCGACCGCTCGACCAGCACCGCGAGCGGCGCCACGATCAGCAGGGCCACCGTCAGCAGCACCCCGCCGAGCAGGGTGCGCTGCGCCCGGCCGCGCGGCCGGTGCGTGGTCCGCCCCGGGTCCACGAGCCGCAGCGCGGTCTCCCGTTTGCGCACGGTCCAGGCGTGCACCCCGAGGATCGCGGCGATGGCCGCGAACTGCACCATCGTCAGCACGGCGGCCGTCGGCAGGTCCAGGAGCTGCGCGGTCTGCCGGTAGACCTCCACCTCCAGGGTGGAGTACGCGGGCCCGCCCAGGATCTGCACGACGCCGAAGGAGGAGAACGTGAAGAGGAACACCATGAGCGAGGCGGCCGCGACGGCCGGGACCAGCGCGGGCAGCGTCACCCGGCGCCAGGCGGCGAACCGCCCGGCGCCCAGCACCCGGGCGGCCTCCTCCTGGCGCGGGTCCAGCTGCGCCCACAGCCCGCCGACCGTGCGGATGACCACGGCGTAGTTGAAGAAGACGTGCGCGAGCAGGATCGCCCACACGGTCGTGTCGAGGCGGATCCCCCACACCTCGTCCAGCAGACCGTTCCGCCCCACGAGCGCCAGGAACGCGGTGCCGACCACGACGGTCGGCAGGACGAACGGCACCGTGACGAGTGCCCGCAGCAGCTGTTTGCCGGGGAACTCGAAGCGCGCGAAGACGTACGCGCCGGGGAGTGCGATCAGGAGCGTGAGCGCCGTGGACGCGAGCGCCTGCCAGGTGGTGAACCAGAGCACGTCGACGATGTCGGGCCGGGCCAGCACCTCGCCGATCCGGCCGAACTGCCAGCCGGCGTCCGTCTTGAGCCCGCGTCCGACGATCGCGGCGACGGGGTACGCGAAGAACAGCCCGAAGAAGACGAGCGGCACGGCCATCAGACCGAGCCTGACGGCCGTGGCCCGCCCGCTCTCCTTCGGAACGCCGCTCACCCGTCCTACTTCACGACGAGGGCGGACCAAGCCTTGACCCACTGGTCGCGGTTCTTGGCGATGGCCTCCGGGGCGACCGTCTCGGGCTTCTCGATGACCACGCCGTGCTTGGTGAACAGCTCCGGGAGGACCGCGTCCTTGGTCACCGGGTTCACGAACATCTGGAGCGGCATGTCCTCCTGGAACTTCTTGGAGATCAGGAAGTCCAGGAGCGCCTTGCCGCCCTCCTCGTTCTTCGCGCCCTTGAGCAGACCGGCGAACTCGGTCTGGCGGAAGCAGGTGCCCGTCGAGACGCCCGTGGGGGCCTCGGCCGGCTGCGGCTCGCCGTACAGGACCTCGACCGGCGGGCTGGAGGCGTAGGAGACGACCAGCGGGCGGTCGCCCTTGGCCTTCTTGCCGCCCGCGGAGCCGGAGAAGCGCTCGTTGTAGGCCTGCTCCCAGCCGTCGACGACCTCGACGCCGTTGGCCTTGAGCTTGCTCCAGTAGTCCTTCCAGCCCGCGTCCCCGTACTTGCCGACGGAGGCGAGGAGGAAGCCCAGGCCGGGCGAGGAGGTCGCGGCGTTCTCGGTGACCAGGAGGTTCTTGTACTCCGGCTTGATCAGGTCGTCCAGCGTCTGCGGCGGGGCGAGCTTCTTGTCGGCGAAGTAGGCCTTGTCGTAGTTCACGCAGATGTCGCCGGAGTCCACGGGGGTGACCCGGTGCTCCTTGTCGAGCACGAACTCGGGCTTCACGTCGGCGAGCCCCTTGGCCTCGTACGGCGTGAAGATGCCGTTGTCGAGGGCACGGGAGAGGAGCGTGTTGTCCACGCCGAAGAAGACGTCGCCGCGCGGCGAGCCCTTGGTGAGGATCTCCTGGTTCAGGGCCGCGCCGGCGTCGCCCGACTTCAGGACCTTGACGGTGTAGCCGCTCTGCTGCTCGAACTCCTTGAGGACCGTGTCGGTCACGTTGAAGGAGTCGTGCGAGACGAGGGTGATCGTCTTGCCGGTACCGGACTTGGACGCCGGGGCGTCGCTCGCCCCGGCGGACTTGTCCTTGGCGTCGCCGCCGCCGCAGGCGCTGAGCGTGGTGACGCCGAGCGCGGCCGCGAGCGCGATGCCCGCCAGCTTCTTGGTGGTGCTCATTGGTGCATTCCTCCTGGGATGTCCAGGAGAAGACGCGGCCCTGCCCGGCGCTCTGTGGAGCGGTCGCCGGGCAGGGCGCAACAGCTTGAGTGGTGACCGAACTTCCTACCCCGAATGACCGGGGCGAGGTTCAGAGGGTCTGCGGTGACGGATACCGCACTCTCAGCGCTGTGGCGCTCCCCTGTCGGAATATGAAATTGGTTGTTCGGCCACAGAGTACCCCGCGGCCGAAAGCAAACCTCAACTGGCGAAAATCATCGCTCCGAGGCGGCGAGCTGGCCGCACGCGCCGTCGATCTCCTGCCCGCGGGTGTCGCGGACGGTCACCGGCACGCCGTGGCGGGCGATGGCGTCCACGAACGCCTTCTCGTCCTCGGGCCGCGAGGCGGTCCACTTCGAGCCGGGCGTCGGGTTCAGCGGGATCAGATTGACGTGCACGCGCTTGCCCTTGAGCAGCTTGCCGAGCAGGTCACCGCGCCAGGCCTGGTCGTTGATGTCGCGGATCAGGGCGTACTCGATGGAGATCCGGCGGCCGGACTTCTCCGCGTACTCCCACGCCGCACCGAGCACCTCGCGGACGTTCCAGCGGGTGTTCACCGGGACCAGGGTGTCGCGGAGCTCGTCGTCCGGGGCGTGCAGGGAGACGGCGAGGCGGCACTTGAAGCCCTCGTCGGCGAAGCGGAGCATCGCCGGGACCAGGCCCACGGTGGAGACGGTGATCCCGCGCTGGGACAGGCCCAGGCCGTCGGGCTCCGGGTCGGTGAGGCGGCGGATGGCGCCGACGACGCGGTTGTAGTTCGCGAGCGGCTCGCCCATGCCCATGAAGACGATGTTCGACAGCCGGGCGGGCCCGCCGGGGACCTCGCCGTCGCGCAGGGCGCGCATGCCGTCGACGATCTGGTGGACGATCTCCGCCGTCGACAGGTTGCGGTCGAGGCCGGCCTGGCCGGTGGCGCAGAACGGGCAGTTCATGCCGCAGCCGGCCTGCGAGGAGATGCACATGGTGACCCGGTCCGGGTAGCGCATCAGCACGGACTCGACGAGCGTGCCGTCGTGCAGCTTCCACAGGGTCTTGCGGGTGGTGTCGTCATCGCACGAGATGTGCCGCAGGACGTTCATCAGGTCCGGCAGCAGCTCCTGCTGGAGCTTCTCGCGCGAGGCGGCGGGGATGTCGGTCCACTCGGCCGGGTCGTGCGCGTACCGGGCGAAGTAGTGCTGGGAGAGCTGCTTGGCCCGGAAGGGCTTCTCGCCGATCGCGGCGACCGCCTCCCGGCGCTCCTCGGGGGTGAGGTCGGCGAGGTGCCGGGGCGGCTTCTTCGCTCCGCGAGGGGCGACGAAAGTGAGCTCTCCCGGGACAGGGCGGGCCATGGCAGGTACTCCTTGTAAGACGAAAGGCGCGCCGCAGAAGCAGCGCGCCTTCCAAGAGTAACCGCCCCGCCTGTACGGGCGCCTTTTCGCAGGTCAGCCGGTGCCGACGAACAGGGCCAGCAGCAGCCACACCACCGGGGCCGTCGGAAGCAGGGAGTCCAGCCGGTCCATGATGCCGCCGTGGCCCGGCAGCAGGGTGCCCATGTCCTTGATCCCGAGATCCCGCTTGATCATGGATTCCCCGAGGTCGCCGAGCGTGGCGCTGACGGCGACGGCGAGGCCGAGCACCAGGCCCTGCCACCAGACGCCCCCGTCGATCAGGAACTCCATGCACAGCGCGCCGGCCCCCATCGCGAAGGCCACCGCTCCGAAGAGCCCCTCGCGGGTCTTTCCGGGGCTGATGCGCGGCGCGAGCTTGGTCTTGCCGAAGCGCCAGCCCACCGCGTAGGCCCCGGTGTCGCTGACCACGGTCAGGACCAGGAAGGTGACGACCCGCTGGGGCCCGTCGTCGGCGGTGAGCAGCATCGCGACGAACGTGGCCAGGAAGGGCACGTAGAACGCCGCGAAGACACCGGCGGTGACGTCCTTGAGGTAGTCCTCGGGCGGTTCGGTCATCCGCCAGACCAGGACCGCGAGGGCGGTGAGCGCCATCGCCACCCAGGCGCCCTCGGCCCCGCGGACGTACCCGGCGATGACCATCGCCGCCCCGCCGATCGCGAGCGGGACCAGCGGGGCCTTGATGCCCTTCTTCTCCTGGAGCCGGGAGGTGAGCTCCCAGAGGCCGACGACGACCGCCACGACGACGACGCCGACGAATACCGCCTTGACGATGAACAGCGAGGCGAAGATCACCGCGCCGAGGCCCACTCCGACCCCTATGGCGGCACGCAGGTCCCGCCCGGCCCGCTTCTTCTGAGGCGGCGGGGAGGCGTCCTGCGGTGCCGGCGAAGGCGGGGTCGGCGGCGGGGGGCTGGGCATGGGCTCCTGCGGCGGCGTATCGGCGCGGAAGAGGGGGCCGCCGTCAGCGGCGGCCCCCCGATCGCGTGCTTCCCGGTCGTCGAAGTCACGGCCGGCGGCATCGGGCACGATGGGCATGGGCCGAGTGTGCGGGCCCACCAGCGCATCGTAGGCGGGACCCGCCGGAACCGGCTCCGGCTGCCAGGAAGTGTCGTTCATCAGACTTCGAGGAGCTCGGCTTCCTTGTGCTTGAGCAGCTCGTCCACCTGCGCGACGTACTTCGCGGTGGTGTCGTCGAGCTCCTTCTCGGCGCGGCGCACCTCGTCCTCGCCGGCTTCCTTGTCCTTGACGAGCTTGTCGAGGGCGTCCTTCGCCTTGCGGCGGATGGCGCGGATCGAGACCTTGGAGTCCTCGGCCTTGGTGCGCGCGACCTTGATGTACTCCTTGCGGCGGTCCTGCGTCAGCTCGGGGAAGGTCACCCGGATGATGCTGCCGTCGTTGCTGGGGTTGACGCCCAGGTCGGAGTCGCGGATGGCCGTCTCGATGTTGCGCAGGGCGCTCTTGTCGAACGGGGTCACGATCGCCATGCGCGGCTCGGGGACCGAGAAGGAGGCGAGCTGGTTGATGGGCGTGATGGCGCCGTAGTACTCCGCCACGATCTTGTTGAACATCGCCGGGTGCGCACGACCGGTGCGAATCGCGGCGAAGTCTTCCTTGGCGACGACGACGGCCTTTTCCATCTTCTCCTCGGCCTCGAGGAGGATCTCTTCGGTCACCACGTGCTCCTGCATGTCAGAAATGGATGGTTCAGGCGGACGGGGGCCTGCTCAGGCCCGGGTGCCCTGGTCGCTCACGAGCGTGCCGATCTTCTCACCCTTGACGGCTCGCGCGATATTGCCCTCGGCGAGCAGCTCGAAGACCAGGATCGGCAGCTTGTTGTCGCGGCACAGCGTGATGGCGGTGGCATCGGCGACCTTCAGGTCGCGCGACAGCACCTCGCTGTACTCCAGCGCGTCGAACTTCACCGCGTCCGGGTTCTTCTTCGGGTCGGAGTCGTAGACCCCGTCGACGCCGTTCTTGCCCATGAGCAGGGCTTCCGCGTCGATCTCCAGGGCGCGCTGGGCGGCCGTGGTGTCGGTGGAGAAGTAGGGCATGCCCATGCCGGCGCCGAAGATGACGACGCGGCCCTTCTCCAGGTGGCGGACCGCGCGGAGCGGGATGTAGGGCTCGGCGACCTGGCCCATGGTGATGGCGGTCTGGACGCGGGAGTCGATGCCTTCCTTCTCCAGGAAGTCCTGGAGGGCGAGGCAGTTCATGACGGTGCCGAGCATGCCCATGTAGTCGGACCGGGCCCGGTCCATGCCGCGCTGCTGGAGTTCGGCGCCGCGGAAGAAGTTGCCACCGCCGATCACGATCGCGATCTCCGCGCCGTCGCGGACCACCGCGGCGACCTCGCGGGCGATGGCGTGGACCACGTCGGGGTCGACGCCCAGTCCTCCGCCACCGGAGAAGGCCTCGCCCGACAGCTTCAGCATGAAGCGGCGGCCCTTCTTGTCCTGGTCGCTCTTGTTGTCGGAAGCGGTGTGGGTGTCCACGCCCTGATTCATGGAGATCTCCTCGTGCACATACGAAGAAGGCCATTGCCGGTGGGTCCTCGCGGTTCCCTCTACGGCAATGGCCTCCTCGTCAGATCTGCGGTCGCCCTGCGCGAACGCGGGCGACTGCTTCAGACCCTACCGGGGTCCGGTGTCCGTCGCGTACGGACGGACTCAGATGCCGACCTTGATGCGCGAGAAGCGCACCAGGGTGACACCGGCCTCGTCCAGAACCTTCTGGACGGACTTCTTGGCGTCCAGGGCGTAGGCCTGGCCGAGCAGCGTGTTGTCGCGGAAGAAGCCGTTGACACGACCCTCGACGATCTTCGGCAGCGCGGCTTCGGGCTTGCCCTCTTCGCGGGTGGTCTCTTCGGCCACGCGGCGCTCGGACTCGACGACCTCGGCCGGCACGTCCTCCTTGGAGAGCCACTTCGGCGCGAAGGCGGCGATGTGCTGCGCGACGCCGCGGGCGACCTCGGCGTTCTCCTTGTCGAGCTCGACCAGGACACCGATCTGGAACGGCAGGTCGGGCATCGTGCGGTGCATGTACGCCGAGACGTAACCGCCGGTGAACTGCACGAAGCGGTCCAGGACGATCTTCTCGCCGAGGTTGGCGTTGGCCTCGTCGACGAACGCCTGCACGGTCTTGCCGGGGGCGATCTCGGACGCGAGCAGCGCCTCGATGTCGGCCGGGGAGGTCGCGGCGATGTGGTTCGCCAGCTCGTTCGTGACGGCCAGGAACTTGTCACCCTTGGCGACGAAGTCCGTCTCGCACTTCAGCTCGACCAGAACACCGGTGGTGTTGTCGTCGGAGATGACCGAGACGACGGCACCGTTCTCGGCAGAACGGCCTTCGCGCTTGGCGACGCCCTTCTGACCCTTGATACGGAGCGCCTCGACGGCCTTGTCGACGTCGCCGTCGGCCTCGACCAGAGCGTTCTTGCAGTCAAGCATGCCGACGCCGGTGAGCTCGCGGAGCTTCTTGACGTCAGCGGCGGTGTAGTTCGCCATGAGTCTGGGATTCTCTCTCGAAGTCGTAGATCTACGGGTGAACGGCGGAGGAGGCGCGCTCGTGGCGCGGCTCCCCCGCCGTCATCGTCCGTGCTGCGAGTGCCCGGCGCATGAACGCCGGGCGCTCTCAGTGGGTCAGGCCTGCTCGGCGTCGGCGGCCGGGGCCTCGACGGCGGGCTCGGCGACGACCTCGGCCTCGGCGGCCGGAGCAGCCTCGGCCTCGGCGGCGGGGGCGTCGACGACAGCCTCGGCGGCCGGAGCGGCCTCGGCGTCATCGGCCTTCTTCTCGCCCTCGAGGAGGTCGCGCTCCCACTCGGCGAGCGGCTCGGCAGCGGCCTTCTCGCCCGGCTTCGAGTCGCCAGTGGCGGCACCGGAACGGGCGATGAGGCCCTCGGCGACGGCGTCGGCGATCACGCGGGTGAGCAGGGTGACGGAGCGGATCGCGTCGTCGTTGCCCGGGATCTTGTAGTCGACCTCGTCGGGGTCGCAGTTGGTGTCGAGGATCGCGACGACCGGGATGTGGAGCTTGCGCGCCTCACCGACGGCGATGTGCTCCTTCTTGGTGTCGACGATCCAGACCGCGCTGGGGACCTTCGACATCTCGCGGATACCACCGAGGGTCTTCTCCAGCTTGATCTTCTCGCGAGAGAGGACCAGGAGCTCCTTCTTGGTGAGACCCGAGGCGGCGACGTCCTCGAAGTCGATCGCCTCAAGCTCCTTCAGACGCTGAAGGCGCTTGTAGACGGTGGAGAAGTTGGTGAGCATGCCACCCAGCCACCGCTGGTTGACGTAGGGCATACCAACGCGCGTCGCCTGCTCGGCGATGGCCTCCTGGGCCTGCTTCTTGGTACCGACGAACATGATGGAACCGCCGTGGGCGACGGTCTCCTTCACGAACTCGTAGGCGCGGTCGATGTACGACAGCGACTGCAGCAGGTCGATGATGTAGATGCCGTTGCGCTCCGTGAAGATGAAGCGCTTCATCTTCGGGTTCCAGCGGCGGGTCTGGTGACCGAAGTGGACGCCGCTTTCCAGCAGCTCCCGCATCGTTACGACGGCCATGGCCATCTCCTTGTTTTCTCGGTTTGGTTCCTGACGCCCCTGTCGCGCCCTGCCCCCGTAGAGGGGACCGAGAGACGCTGTCACCTGGCCCTGAGGGGCCGGTGCTGGGGCGTGCGAAGTCGACCCGGTGACCCGGATCGCCACAAGAAGTGTACGGGACCCGGTGGTATGCCGGATGACGCGGTTGTCCACAGCTCCCCGCCCGTCCACAGGCCCGGGCGGGACGGGCCCCGGAGCGGAAACCTGCTCCCATGACGAAACTGACGAAGCCGGCGAAGCCGAAAAGGCTGATGAAGCCGGCGAAGCTGCTGCTCACCCTGCTCCTGGCCCTAAGCCTCACCCTGGGCGCCGCTCGCGCCGCCTCCGGGCCACCGCACGCTCCGGCGGCAGCGGGCGGCCGCCCGCTGCCGTCCCCGCTGACCGTGGTCCGCTGGTGGGACCCGCCCCCGACCCCGTACGCGGCGGGGCACCGCGGGGTGGACCTGGCTGCCCCGCCGGGCGCCGAGGTCCGCGCGGTCGGTCCGGGCCGCGTCCACTTCGCCGGCCCGGTCGCCGGCCGCGGGGTCCTCTCGCTGACCCTCCCGAACGGACTGCGCACGACCTACGAACCGGTCCGCCCCCTGGTGGCGGAGGGGGCCGAGGTCACGACGGGGCAGGTGGTGGCCCTCCTCGCGGACGGCCCGCACTGCCCCCGCTCCTGCCTCCACTGGGGCCTCCTCCACGGGGAGGCCTACCTCAACCCGCTGGCCCTGCTCCCCCGCCCGACCCCGCGCCTGCTGCCGTCCGGCAGTCCGGCGCCCGGGGGCGGGGTCAGCCTCCGACGCCTCGCAGGGCCATGGCCACCGCCGCGTCCGTGACGATGACGGGGTCCTCCCCCGCGCCGGCCTCGATCCGCCGGACGGCGGCGTCCACCACACCCTGGAGCAGCATCGCGGAGAGCCTCGGCTCCGCCTGCCCCAGCGCGGCCAGCGCCTCCACGATCATCGCGATGAGGCTCCCGTGCGCCGCGCGGATCTTCTCCCGCGCCCCGGCGTCCAGCTCGCTCGCCGAGATCGCCACGACCGCCCGGTGCCGCTTGTCCCCCACCAGCCCCAGCTGGCTGCGCACGTAGGCCTCGATCTTCGCCTCCGGCTCCTGCGCCTCGGACATCGCCGCCTCGATCTCGGCAGCCCACACGGGGAAGTCCACCGCGCACAGCTCTTCGACGACGGCCGCGCGGGACCGGAAGTACTCGTACACGGAGGACCGGGCGAGGCCCGTCCTCTCGGCGAGGGCGGGGAAGGTCAGCGCTTCCGTCCCCCCTTCGGACAGCAGGGAACGCGCGGCATCCAACAGGGCGCCGCGCTGCATCGACCGGTGCTCGGCCACGGAGGCCGCTCGAATCCTGGGCACGCATCCACTCTACGGACGTCCCGCAAGGCCGTCGCACGCTCTCGGCCCCCGCCCGCGGGCCCCGGCGCCCCGCTTCAGCGGCCGACGTCCGCCAGTTTGGCCCGGAGCTGCAGGACCGACTTGGTGTGGATCTGGCTGACGCGGCTCTCGGTGACCCCGAGGACATTGCCGATCTCGGCGAGCGTGAGGCCCTCGTAGTAGTAGAGCGTCACCACCGTCTTCTCCCGATCCGGCAGCGTGTTGATGGCCCGCGCCAGCAGCCGGCGCAACTCCCGGTCCTCCGCGACCTCCACCGGGTTGTCCGCGGCGGTGTCCTCCAGGGTGTCCATCAGGGAGAGGCGGTCGCCCTCCCCTCCCACGTGCAGCAGCTCTTCCAGGGCGACCACGTTCGCCAGCGACAACTGGCTGAAAACGGCGTGGAGATCCTCGAGGCCGATGCCCATCTCGCCGGCGACCTCGTGTTCGGTCGGGGTGCGCCGCAGCTGGGCCTCCAGCGTGGCGTAGGCCCGTTCCACGGCGCGCGCCTTCTGCCGCACCGAGCGGGGGATCCAGTCCAGCGCCCGCAGCTCGTCGATCATCGCGCCGCGGATGCGGGTGATCGCGTACGTCTCGAACTTGATGGACCGTTCGATGTCGAACTTCTCGATGGCGTCGATCAGTCCGAAGACTCCGGAGGAGACGAAATCGGCCTGTTCCACATTGGGCGGCAGCCCGACGCTGACCCGGCCCGCCACGTACTTCACGAGGGGCGAGTAGTGCAGGATCAGCTGCTCCCGCAGCCGCTCGTCACCCGAGTCCTTGTACGAGCGCCACAGCACCTCCAGGGACGAGGGCGCGGTGGACCGCTCGCTGCCGCGCGCGGCGGCGGGCACCGCAGCGCGGTCGGACCCTGAGGTGTGCTGGGGCATGCTTCGCCTTTGCCGGAGCCGGATTCCTTGGGAGCGTAGCGTGACGGAAGTGTCGCGGTGCGCGAAGAGTACGGGATCGCGCAGACCCCCAAGGGCGCCCCGACTCGCGCGGGCGACCCGGGACCGGCGCCTGGCGCACGGTCCCGGCGGGTGCCACCGGGAAGACCGCGTCTCTCATCGGCTTCACTCTTTCACCGGAACGCCCCAGGTCAACGACCGCCTCGCCGGGCGACCGCGCTTTATGCGCCTCCTCCCGGCCGCTTCGGGGTCAACTGCCAGCCGTCGCCCTGCCGTTCGACGAACCCCAGAGAGTGAAGTTCGTACAGTCTGCCGATGACTTCATCAGTGCCGGTGCCCGCCGCGAGGGCCAGCTCCCCCAGGTCGGCGGGGCGCCCTGCCGGGAGGGCTTCCAGCACCCGGACCGCATCGGGGCCCAGCAGGTCGCGGGCGATGACGGGGCCCCGCCGCTCGGGTGCCAGCTCACCCATCCCGCCGACCAGCTCGATGACCTCCGCCGCGTCCGTGACCAGCGCGGCCTCACCGCGCAGCAGTTCGTGCACGCCGGCCGAGAGTCCGCTGGTGGCCGGCCCCGGGATGCCCATGGTGATCCTCCCCAGCCCCTGGGCCCGCCGGGCGGTCACGAGGGATCCGCTGCGGTGGGCGGCTTCCACGACGACCGTGCCCCGGGTCAGGGCCGCGATGACGCGGTTGCGCAGGACGAATCGGCTCGGCGTGGGGTGGCTGCCGGGCGGCAGCTCTCCGATGAGGAGCCCCTGGGCGGCGATCCGGCCGAGCAGTCCGGCGTGCCCGCGCGGGTACGCCACGTCCACCCCGCAGGCCAGCACGGCGACCGTGGCCCCGCCGGCCGCGAGGGCGCCGCGGTGGGCGGCCCCGTCGATTCCGTAGGCGGCGCCCGAGACCACCACCCAGCCGCGCTCGGCGAGTTCACCGGCCAGGCTCTGGGCCATGTGCGCCCCGTACGGGGTGCACGCGCGGGCCCCGACCACCGCCACGGAGCGCAGGGCCCAGGTCCGCAGGTCCGGTCGGCCCCGTACCCACAGCCCGACGGGCCGGGCATCGCCGAGGTCGTCCAGCTGACTCGGCCACTCCGCCGACCCGGGGCAGAGGAACCGGCCCCCGGTCTCCGCCGCGGCCGCCAGGTCCCGCCGGGGATCGGCCGCCGCGGCCCGGCGGCGGTATCCGGCGAGCCGCTCGCCACCGACCCCGCTGAGCACCCCTGGCTCCGGCTCCGGCCCGGTCAGCAGCCGTATCAGCCCGACGGCCCCGTACGCCCGCAGCCAGCGCCCGCCGTGCTCCTCCCCGGGCTCCAGGACCCGGGTGAGCGCGGCCCGCGCGAGCACCTCGCCGCCGGGCTCCGCCTGCGGCTCCGGGCCGGCTGCCGGGGGTGCCTGGGCGGGTCCCGGCCCGGGTGCCCCGCCCGGCTCCGGGGCCGGGGCCATGGCGGTCATGAGGCCGCGCCCAGGTGCGCCGAGGCTCCGCGGGCGATTCCGGTGCGCAGTTCGAGGGCGACCGCCACGTCCAGGGCGTCGGGGCGGTCCCGGCTCCTCAGGTCGGCCACCGTCCAGGCGACCCGGAGCACCCGGTCGAGCCCCCGCGCGGTCAGCAGGCCGCGCTCCAGGTCCCGTTCGGCCTGGGCCAGGGCTCCCGGGGCGGCGGGCCAGCGGGTCCGCAGCTCGTGGCCCGGGACCTCGGCGTTGAGCCGCCAGGGGGTGCCGTCGAGGCGGGCCGCCGCCCGGTCGCGGGCCTCCCGGACCCGGCCGGCGACCACCGCCGTGGCTTCGCCGCGGCCACCGCGTCCCAGCAGATCGGTGCGGGTGACCGGCTCCACCTCGACGCGCAGGTCGACCCGGTCCAGCAGTGGCCCCGACAGCCGGGCCTGATAGCGGCGGACCACCGAGGCCGGGCAGTCGCATCCGGTCCCGTGCAGGGTGTGCCGCCCGCAGGGACAGGGGTTGGCGGCCAGCACCATCAGGAACCGGGCCGGCAGCCGTACCACCCCGGCGGCGCGGGCGATGACCACGTGTCCCGCTTCGAGGGGCTGCCTCAGGGCGTCCAGCGCCTTGGTGCTGAACTCCGCGGCTTCGTCGAGGAACAGCACCCCCCGGTGGGCCAGCGACACCGCTCCGGGCCTGGCCACACCGGCTCCGCCCCCGACGAGGGACTGCATGGTCGCCGAGTGGTGCGGGGCGCAGTACGGGGGCCGGGCGACGAGCGGTTCGCCCGGGGGCAGGATTCCCGCGACCGAGTGGACGGCCGTGACCTCCAGGGAGTCCTGCCGGGTGAGCGGGGGCAGGATCCAGGGGATCCGCTCGGCCAGCATCGTCTTGCCCGCGCCCGGCGGTCCGCTCAGGAACAGGTGATGTCCCCCGGCGGCGGCCACCTCCAGGGCCCGGCGCGCCGCGTGCTGTCCGGCGACGTCGGCGAGATCGGGGAAGTCCCGCCCGTCGCCGTCGCGGGAGACCCCCGTGCCGAGTCCGGCGCCCGGGACGACCAGTCCGGCGAGCATCGGGTCCGGGCGCCCGGACGGATCCGGCGGATCCTCCTCCGGGACCTCCCCCTCGGTGAGCACCGCGATCAGCTGCCGCAGGCTGCGCACCCCGAGCACGGAGACGTCCGGAACGAGCATGGCCTCGGCGGCGCACTGCTGCGGGACCACGACCTGCCGGTACCCGGCCTCGGCGGCGGCGAGCACCGCCGGGAGGATCCCGCGGACGGGGCGCACCCGGCCGTCCAGCCCCAGCTCCCCGATGAGGACGAGATCGGCGATCACCTTCGGGTCGACCACCTCGGCGGCGCCCAGGACGGCGGCCGCGACGGCGAGGTCGAAACCCGCGCCCGACTTCGGGACCGACGCCGGGCTGAGGCCGACGGTGAGCTTCTTCTGCGGCCAGGCGGCGCCCGAGTTCACCACGGCCGCCCTGACCCGGTCCCGGCTCTCGACCAGGGTCTTGTCGGGCAGCCCCACCAGGGCGAAGGTGGCGACCCCGGGCTCCAGGTCGGCCTGGACCTCGACCACCACGCCGTCGACGCCCACGAGGGCGACCGAGCAGGCTCGTGCGAACCCCATCAGGCGGCCCCCCTGACGTGCTCCACCACGGGACCGCCGCGCCGCGGCAGCACGACGCCGACGAGGTCGATGCGCACCCCGCCCGGGGGTGGTCCCCCGTGGTCGGCCAGCCAGCGCCCGGCGAGCCTGCGCAGGCGCTCGGCCTTCGCGGGCCGCAGCGCGGCCATGGGATGTTCGAACTCCCCGGCCCGCCGGGTCTTGACCTCGCACACGACGAGGGCGTCCCCGTCCCGGGCGACGATGTCGATCTCCCCGCCGCGACAGCGCCAGTTCCGCGCGATCACCGTCATCCCGGCCTCGGTGAGCCGCCTCGTCGCGAGGTCCTCGCCGTACCGCCCCAATGCCTGCTGTGCCACGCCCTTCGCGTTCATCCGGCACCACCTCCGGCACCGACGGTCCCGCGTCCCGGCCCACCTAGTGGATCTTGGTGGACAACCGGGGGCATGTGGACAACCGCATCACCCCGGGGGGTGAACCGGGCCGGGGGACCGCGTCAGCTGCCCGGAAGTTCGAGATCGCTCTTGTTGAGCTCCTCGATGTTCACGTCCTTGAAGGTCAGCACCCGCACCTGCTTCACGAAGCGAGCCGGTCTGTACATGTCCCAGACCCACGCGTCGGCCATCGAGACCTCGAAGAAGACCTCCCCCTGTACCGAGTGCACCTGCATCTCGTAGTCGTTGGTGAGGTAGAAACGGCGTTCGGTCTCGATCACATACTTGAACAGCCCGACGACGTCGCGGTACTCGCGATAGAGCTTCAGCTCCATCTCGGTCTCGTACTTCTCGAGGTCCTCGGCACTCATGGCATGTTCCCCTTCAGCCGTGCGTCCCCCTATTGTGCGCCAGGCCCGTGCGCCCCTAAACGATTTCCGGGGCCAGGTTCACGGGCGCACCCGGGGGACCGTCGTCGAGCAGCCTGCGGAGCAGCTCTGCGAGTCTGGTCGGGTACACCGTCTCATGGGCCGCAAGCAGTTCCTCGGAGGTCCACCACCTGGTGCCCGAGACGCTGCGGCGCTCCAGCTCGGTGAGGCCTCCCAGCACCGTCGCCGTCTGGGTGGTGCGGGCCAGGAAGTACCACTCGTCCTGCTCCCAGCGGCGCCCGTCGAAGGGGAACGAGCAGTAGCGGTGCCACAGCACCGGCCCCAGTTCCACCTCGGTGATCCCGGTCTCCTCCGCGAGTTCGCGCAGGGCGGCCTGCTCCCGGGTCTCGGCCCCTTCCAGACCGCCGCCCGGGGTGAACCACCAGTCGTCCGCCGGGTTTCCCGGCTCGAAGCCGTGCAGCAGCAGGATCCGGTCCTCGGGGTCCAGCAGGATCACCCGCGCCACCTTCCGCGGCCCGCCCGAGCCGCCCGGCCCGTCCGCGCCTCCCGGCACCCCCGAGCCGTCCGCAGCCGCCCCGGCGCCGGGCTCCGCCGTCGCGTCAGCGGACATCGGCCCGCTCCCGCCTCCGCCCGCGCCCGAGGACCCGTACGACCGGCCCGTACGCGGCTCCGAGCACCACCAGGGCGGCTCCGGCCACCACCGCGGCCACCTGGAGCAGCAGCGGCCCCGCCGTCGAGGTCCCGCCGGGCAGGGCGGCGTAGGTCCCGGGCCGCTCCAGCATCGACATGGAGGGCCACGCGAGGGCGTCCACGCGGCCCTTCACCGCCGAGCGGGGCACCGTCCCCTGTCCGGCCTCCTCCAGGTGCGCCCGGGAGTCCAGCGAGGCTCCGCGCCGGTCGCCGAGCAGGAAGAGATTGCCCTGCGGCACCGTCACCTCGAACGGCGTCCGGGAGGCGGACCCGCCCGGAGCGTCCACCACGTCGAGCTTCTCCGCCTCGATGTACGGCTCGTCCAGCTCCTTGCCGTTCACGGTGAGCCGGCCGCCTGCACCGCAGCACTTGACCGTGTCCCCGCCGATGCCGACGACCCGCTTCACCATCGGCGAATCGCTCCACTGCTCATCCTTGAAGATCACGACGTCCCCGCGGTGCACCTCGCCGCCGCCGATGCGCTGCGCCAGCACCCGGTCCCCGGGCCGCACCGTCGGCACCATCGAGTCGGTCGGCACCGTGTACGGCTGGTACACGACGGCTCCCCAGACGAACCCGCCCAGGAAGAGCACGAAGCCGATGGCCACGGCGATTCCCGACAGCGTGCTGCCGAGAGCACCGCGGCCATCGCCGTCACCTGCTCGTATTGCTCGTGTTCCGCCCATTGCAAGCGCCCCCACACTCGGAGATCGTCGACCTGGGCGGCACCCTACCTGCCGGTAGGCCCTGCGGTCAGCCTCCGCCTGCGCCACAGGACGACCGGCACCGCGCCGGCGAACCCGAGCGCGGCCGGGCCGAGCCCGACCGGCGCCAGACCGGCGGCGTCCAGACCCAGCGCGGTGGCCTTGGTCTGCGTGCCGATGCCCGGCTGGTCGAAGGTGTCCGGGATCGGCAGCGTGGACCAGCGGGTGACCGGCCAGGCCACGACCACGGCGCGTCCGACGACGTCGCTGACGGGCACGAAGCCCTGGGTCGAGTCCTGCTGGTGGTAGCGGGAGTCCTGCGAGTTCTGCCGGTGGTCGCCCATCACCCAGATCTTGCCCTTGGGCACGGTCAGCGGGCCGAAGGGGAAGTCGTCGCACGGGGTGTTGCCCGGGAAGATGTACGGCTCGTCGAGCTCCTTGCCGTTGACGACGACCGGTCCCCCCTTCTTGCACTCGACCGTGTCACCGCCGATGGCGATCGTCCGCTTGATCAGGTCCTTCTCCTCGGCGGACGGCATGAGGCCGATCCAGCTGAGGGCCTTCTGCGCGATGTTGGGCTCGGGCGTCGCCTCGCCGCTCAGCCAGTTCGAGGGGTCGTGGAAGACCACGACCTCGCCGCGCTCGGGCTCGGATCCGAACCACGGCGTCAGCTTGTCCACGAGCACCCGGTCGCCGCGCTGCAGGGTGTTCTGCATCGAGTCGGAGGGGATCGAGAAGGCCTGCACCAGGAAGGTCTTGATCAGCAGAGCGAGCAGCAGGGCGATACCGACCAGGAGCGGCAGCTCCTTCCAGAACGACCGGTGCGGGCGTGCTCCGGCGCCGTCCTTCGCGTCGCCGTCGTTCTCGACGGCATCGGGCCCTGAAGAGTCGTTCGGCTCCTCGCCGCCCTCGTCGCGTCCGGACCGTGCACCAACCGCCACGTCCCCCACATCCACTCCTCGTTCGGAAATCGACGCCCGGACCTGATGAGGCACGGGCCCTCCCCTCCCCTAACGAGCGGGAGTTCCCGAAGGCGCGGGAGACCAAGGACACACTATGCGAACGAGGAGCCGCCCCGGCGCCTGCGGGGCGCACGGCGACCGCCGCGCGCCTGGTCGGGAACCATGCGGAAGGTGGCGGGCTGTTCCAGCCGGTGCCAGTGCCCGAAGGGCCAGGCGATCACGACGGCCTGGCCGACGACGTCCTTCTCGTCGATCGTGCCGTGGAAGGCCTCGTCGAGGTGGTACCGGGAGTCGGCGGAGTTCGCGCGGTGGTCGCCCATGACGAAGATCCGTCCGGCGGGCACCTGCACCTCGAAGCGGATCTCCGAGGGCGCGTTGCCCGGGTTCACGTACGGCTCGTCGAGCGGCGAGCCGTTGACGCTGACCCGGCCCCGGGCGTCGCAGCACTTCACGGTGTCCCCGCCGACGCCGATGACCCGCTTGATGAGGTCCTGCTCGTTCGCCGAGGGCAGCAGTCCGATGAAGGTGAGGGTCTGCTTGATCTGTTTGACGCCCACCGGGTCCTCGGCGGCCTGGACGCTGTCGGCGCCCAGCCAGCCTCCCGGGTCCTTGAACACGACCACGTCCCCGCGCTCGACCCGGGAGCCGAACCACGGGGTGAGCTTGTCCACCAAGACCCGGTCGCCGATCCGGATCGTCTGCTCCATGGAGCCCGACGGGATGAAGAAGGCCTGGACGAGGAAGGTCTTGAGGATCAGCGCGATGCACAGGGCGACCACCACGAGCAGGGGCAGCTCCCCCGCCCGGCGGGTACGCCGTCTGCGCCGGACCCGGCGTGCCAGACGCCGCCGTTCGGCCCGGCCGCCGGGCTCCGCGGACTCCGCCCCCGGCGCCCGCTCCGGCTCGGACTCGGCGTCCTCGTCCTCGTCCTCGTCCCCGTACCGGTTGTCGTCCCCGTCCCGGTCGTCGAACGGGGCGTCCCGGTAGTCGTCCTGCTCCTCGTACGGGTCGCCGTCCTCGTCCCCGTACCGGTCCCGGCCCTCGAACCGGTCGTCCTCCTCGTACCGGTCGCCCTTCGGGCGCCCGCGGCTACCCACGGCCCCCGCCCGCGGAACCCGCGTCTCCCCAGCGCGACACCGGCCAGCCGATCCAGTCGGCCCGCCCGATCACCTTCTCCACCGGCACCATCCCCCCGCCCGGCTCCCCCAGGTGGTCCCGGGAGTCACGGGACTGGGAACGATGATCACCCATGACCCACAGGCTCCCAAGGGGCACGACGATACGGAAGGGAACTTTCGATCCCGAGTCGCCGGGAAAGAGGTACGGCTCGTCCAGCAGCACCCCGTTGACCTTGATCCGGCCCTTCTCGTCGCACACCACGTCGTCGCCGCCCACGCCCACGACCCGCTTCACGAAGTCGGTGTCCGAGGGCTCGGCCAGCCCGAGCGCCGAGGCCGCCCCGTGCAGGGCTTCGCCGAGGGGATTCGCGTCCGGGCCCTCCCGTACGAAGGAGCCCGTGCCGTCGAAGACCACGACGTCCCCGCGCTCCGGCCGGTCGCCGAAGCGGTACGCCAGCTTGTTGACCAGCACCCGGTCCCCGACCGCGAGCGTGGGCTCCATCGAGCGGCTCGGGATCAGGAAGGGCTGGAGCACGAAGTTGCTGAAGAGCAGCAGGAAGACGGTGCAGACCACGCCGAGCAGCCCGGCGCGCCGCCAGGTCAGCCAGCCGGCCTTGCCGGAGTCCGGCTCCGCGTCCCTGTCCGGGTCCGCGTCCGAGCCCGGCCCCGGACCCGGGTCCGTGCTCGCATCCGGGGCGGAACCGGCCCCGGAAAACACGAAACGCGACCGCCCCTCCCCCTCGTCGGGGGAAGAGTGGCCGCGCTGCGTGTGAGGTGCTTCGGTGTCCATCGGGGGCGAGCCTATCCGGCCCCGCCCCGAACGCCGGGAGCAGATCAGCGGTCGCGCTTCTCCTTGATCTTCGCGGCCTTGCCGCGGAGCTCACGGAGGAAGTACAGCTTGGCGCGACGGACGTCACCGCGGGTGACGAGCTCGATCTTCTCGAAGATCGGGGAGTGGACCGGGAAGGTGCGCTCCACGCCGACGCTGAAGGAAACCTTGCGGACCGTGAAGGTCTCGGAGACGCCGGCGCCCTGGCGGCGGATGACGACACCCTTGAACTGCTGGATACGGGAGCGGCTGCCCTCGATCACGCGGACGTGCACGTTGACGGTGTCACCCGGGCGGAAGGCCGGGAGGTCCGAGCGCAGGGTGGCGGCGTTGACGCCATCGAGCAGGTGAGACATGAGATTCGTCTGCTTTCTTCGCATGACGCCACAGGTCGCCGATGCGGGGTTTCCGGAGAGAATTCGGGAGCTGCGGGGCTCGGCGGACGACGGTCCCCCTGTGGCAGGGGCGTACGCGAGCACACAGCAGCCGCCTATTCTTCCACGGGCCGGGGCCTGCGCCAAAATCCGCCGTCGGGGGACGGCTTCCAGCCGAGGATGCTCAGCAGCTCGCGGTCCTTCTTGTCGAAGGCGGAGGCCTCGCAGCGCTCGATCAGGTCCGGGCGGTTGGCCGCCGTGCGGCGGAAGGCCTCGTCGCGGCGCCACCGGGCGATCTTGCCGTGGTGGCCGCTGACCAGCACGTCCGGGATCCCGTGGCCGCGCCACTCCGGGGGCTTGGTGTAGACGGGCCCCTCCAGCAGGTTGGCCATGTCCCCGGGCGCGAAGGAGTCGTCGCGGTGCGATTCGGCGTTGCCGAGCACCCCGGGCAGCAGCCGGGCCACGGCCTCGGTGACGACCAGGACGGCCGCCTCGCCGCCGGCCAGGACGTAGTCGCCGATGGACACCTCGTAGACCGGGAGGCGCGTGGCGTACTCGTCCATGACCCGGCGGTCGATGCCCTCGTAGCGGGCCGGGGTGAAGATCAGCCAGGGGCGTTCGGAGAGTTCGACGGCCAGTTCCTGGGTGAACGGCCGGCCGCTGGGGGTGGGGACGACGATGACCGGTCCGTGCGCGCCGGCCTCGTAGCCGTCGGCCAGGGCCGCGTCCAGGGCCTCGCCCCACGGCTCGGTCTTCATGACCATGCCGGGACCGCCGCCGTACGGGGTGTCGTCCACCGTGTTGTGCCGGTCGTACGTCCAGTCCCGCAGGTCGTGGACGTGTACGTCGAGCTGGCCGCGCGCCCGCGCCTTGCCCACCAGGGAGACGTTGAGCGGTTCCAGGTACTCGGGGAAGATCGTGACGACGTCGAGACGCATCAGGCGTCGTCCCCGCCCTTGGCTCCGCCCTCGGCCCCGTCCTCGTCCGCGTTCCCGGCCCCCTCCTCGTCCGCGTTCCCGGCCCCCTCCTCGTCCCGGGCGGAGACGACGATCGCCTCGCTCTCGTCGATGAGACCGGGCGGCGGGGTGATGACGCAGCGCTGCTCTTCGAGGTCGATCTCGGCGACGATCTCCTCGACGAAGGGGATCATCACCTCGGTGCCGTCCGGGCGCTCGACGATGAACAGGTCCTGCGAGGGCAGGTGGGAGATCTCGGTGATCCGGCCGATCACGGTGCCGTCCTCGAGGACGACGTCGAGGTCCATCAGCTGGTGGTCGTAGTACTCGTCGTCCTCGGCCGGCAGCTCCGCCGGGTCCACGTCGGCGATGAGCAGGACGTTGCGCAGCGCCTCGGCGCCGGTGCGGTCCTTGACCCCGGCGAAGCGCAGCATGAGCCTGCTGCTGTGCACCCGGCCGGTCTCGACCGTCAGCGGGCCCGCCGACGCGGGGTCGGTCCGGAGCACGGCGCCGGGCCCGAGCCGCAGCTCGGGCTCGTCGGTCCGCACCTCGACGGTGACCTCACCCTTGATCCCGTGGGCGCGGCCGATCCGCGCGACTACCAGCTCCACTGCATATCTCCTGTTCAGACGACGACGGGCCGGGGCGGGCACGTATGCCCTCCCCGGCCCGTGCCGGTGTTTCACGCTTCTAGCAAACCGGGTCTCAGCGGACCTGGTCCACGTCGACGAGGTCGACGCGGATCCCCCGGCCGCCGATGGCGCCCACGACGGTACGCAGGGCACGTGCGGTGCGGCCGTTGCGGCCGATCACCTTGCCGAGGTCTTCGGGGTGGACCCGGACCTCCAGCACCTGCCCGCGGCGCAGGTTGCGCGAGGCGACCTGCACTTCGTCGGGGTTGTCCACGATGCCCTTCACGAGGTGCTCAAGAGCCTCCTCGAGCATGCTCAGGCCTCGGTCGACTCGGCGGTCTCGGCCTCAGCCTCGTCCGCCTTCTTGTCGGCCTTCTTCGCCTTCTGGGTAATGGCTTCGCCCTTGCCCTCGCCGATGCCCTCGAGGGCCTTGGCGAACTCGTCGAAGGAGCGACGCTTGTTCTCCTTCGTCGCCGGCTGCAGCAGCGGCGCGGGGGCCGGAAGGCCCTTGTGCGCCTGCCAGTCACCGGTGAGCTTCAGGATGGCGAGCACAGCCTCGGTGGGCTGGGCGCCGACCGACAGCCAGTACTGCGCACGCTCGGCGTTGACCTCGATGCGCGACGGGTTGTACGTCGGGTGGTAGATACCGATCTCTTCGATCGCGCGACCGTCCCGACGGGTACGGGCGTCGGCGACGACGATGCGGTAGTGCGGCTGGCGAATCTTGCCGAGGCGCTTGAGCTTGATCTTGACTGCCACTGGAGTGGTGTCTCCTGAACTTGACGTGGTTGGGCACATGAGATGCCACGTGGGGTTGCGGTACTCGGGTGCCCGATGGACGCGTCAGCCGGAGGAGAGAGGGGTCCTATGCGACTGTCGAGTACAGCTGTCCATTGTGCCACACGCCCGAGGCGCGCCCGGCCGGGAGGTTGCGGAGCGCATCCGCCGGGTCAGGAGGCCACCGCGATGGCCACGTCCGGGATGCGGAAGGGCTTCATGCAGCCCCCGCACACGATCGGGGCCTGCGCCAGCACGGACGGGACCACGCGCACGTTGCGCCCGCAGTCGCAGACCGCCTTGACGCGGACGCCGCCGCCGGAGGACCCGTGCCGGGCGGCCGGACCGCGGAAGCTGCGCTTGGTGTCGGCGGCCGTGGCGGCCGTATGGGCCTTCAGCGCACGCTGAAGGCGCTCCATGGTGGGGCGGTAGCGCTTCTTCGCCTCGGGATTGAGCGAGACCAGGGAGAAGCCGCTGCTCGCGTGCGGCTCGTCGGTGTGGTCCAGCCCCATCTCCTCGGCGATCGCGAGGAACCTGCGGTTGTGATAGCGGCCGGCCCGCGAAGTGTCACGCACTCCGCGTGCTGCGGCGATGCCGTGGACTGCCTCGTGCAGCAGTCGCTCGAAGGAGAGCTCGGCGCCGCAGGCGGACGAGGACTCTCCGATCAGGGACTCGGGCGCGGCAAGGTCAGGCAGCTCGGGGTGGTACCGCTGAATATCGGCCCACGCCTGCGCCAGCTCTGCGGCGAGAACAGGTGGTGTCGTGCTCACGTCGTGACAACGAGCCGGGGTGCCCCGGTGTTCCGATTCCGGGCCATTCCAAATTTTTTGCACGTACCAGTCAGTTCTGTCTCATGCGTCCCGACGAGGACGGGTGCACATATCTCAGGAGGAGTCGGTACGTAAGGAGGCCGACCGGCGGGCGGCGACGGGCACGGACCCGGCGTGCGGCGGATGCCACACGCCGGGGCGCGAGAGCCGTCGGCCGGGCCCGCTAGTACGAGCGCGCGACGATCGCGAGGTTGCCCGGGGCGTCGTCCGCCTGCGGCACCGACCCGTCCTCGGCGATCAGGCAGCGCACGGAGACGGCCTGCTCGGCGAGCTTCGCCTCGCCCTCGGGGCCGAGATCGGCCCACGGGATCCGCGCCCAGCCACCGGCGATGGCGGCCTCGGCGGCCTCCTCGATGGTCGAGACGTCGGAGGTGCGGGAGATCCGGCGCTCGCGGGACTCGCGCAGCAGCTGCTCCTGGTCCTCCTCCAGCACCTTGGGCAGCAGGGCGGCGAGGTCGGAGATCTGCACGGCCTCCTTGCCGCCCGGGATCCGGCGGGCCAGCATCGCGGTGCCGGCCTCCAGGTCGCGGGGGCCGATCTCGACGCGGACCGGTACGCCCTTGAGCTCCCAGTCCACGGCGCGGCGGCCGAAGGGGGTGTCGACGCGGTCGTCGACGAACACGCGCAGGCCAGCGGCCTTGAGCTGGGCGCCCAGCTCGCGGACCTTGGCCACGGCCTCGTCGCCCTTGATCGCCATGACGACGACCTGGACGTGCGCGAGGCGCGGCGGGACCCGCAGGCCGTTGTCGTCGCCGTGCGACATGATCAGGCCACCGACCATGCGGGTCGAAACGCCCCACGAGGTCTGCCAGACGAGCTCCTGCTTGCCTTCCTTCGACAGGTACTGCGTGTTGAAGGCCTTGGCGAAGTTGGTGCCGAGCTCGTGGCTGGTACCGAGCTGCAGGGCCTTGCCGTCGCCCATCATGCCCTCGAGGGTGAGGGTGTTGATGGCGCCGGCGAAGCGCTCCTTGGCGGTCTTGCGGCCGAGCACGACGTCGATGCCGAGCACGTTGGTCATGAAGTCGCCGTACACGTCCGTGTGGATGCGGGCGGCGTAGTCGCGGGCGTCCTCGTAGGAGAGGTGGGCCGTGTGGCCCTCCTGCCAGAGGAACTCGCTCGTACGGAGGAACACGCGCGGGCGCATCTCCCAGCGGACCACGTTCGCCCACTGGTTGATCAGCAGGGGCAGGTCGCGGTAGCTCTGGACCCACTTGGAGAAGTACTCGTTGACGATCGTCTCGGAGGTGGGGCGGACGACAACCGGCTCGTCGAGCTCCTTGCCGCCGCCGTGCGTGACGACCGCGAGCTCGGGGGCGAAGCCCTCGACGTGCTCGGCTTCCCTCGTCAGGTAGGACTGCGGGATGAACAGCGGGAAGTACGCGTTCTGGGCGCCCGCGTCCTTGATGCGCGCGTCCATCTCCTGCTGCATCCGCTCCCACAGCCCGTAGCCGTACGGTCGGATGACCATGGTGCCGCGTACCGGACCGTTGTCGGCCAGCTCGGCCTTGTTGATCAGATCCTGGTACCAGCGGGGGAAATCCTCCGCCTGGGGGGTGAGAACGGGTGCCTTTGCCATGGCGCGAATGGTACGGCGCCCGGAGTGCGATGCGTGAATCGGGTGCGAATCGGGTGGCGCGCTCCTCTGGACGCGGGGGCGAATCGGGAGTTCTCTGGCAACGGGGGCATGGGGGCGAAACGGAATCAGGAGCGCTCTTTCGATGACACCGACGCCGACGGCGACGCTTGTCGCGCGGGACTGGGCGGAGATCCAGGAACGGATGCTGGTACCGCTGTACGAGGCGGTCTACGACCGGCTGGAGGTCGGGCCGGGAGACCGGCTGCTGGGCCTCGACTGCGGGGCCGGGCTGGCCCTGCTGCTGGCCTCGGGCCGGGGTGCCCTGGCCACGGGTGTGGAGACGGATCCGGCACGCCGCACGCTGGCCCGGGAGCGCCTCCTGGAGGTCCTCGCGGCCCCTCCCGCGCCCGCGGTGCCCTATGACGTGCTGCTGGCCTTCTCGCCCTCCCCGGGCGCCCTGGCCGCGGCCCTGCCGGCACTGCGCCGTCCCGGCGCCGCGGTGGTGCTGGCCGACTGGGGTCCGGCGGAGCGGTGCACGGTGCCCGCCGTCCTGGGCGGCGGACCGGCTCCGCGGGACCTGGACGCGATGGCGGCCGGGGCCGGGCTGGTGCCGGACGGGTCGGGGCGGGTGTTCTGCCCCTTCGGGTACGCCGACGTGGACAGCGCGGTGCGCGGGCTGCTGTCGACCGGGCTGTACGAGTGCTCCGACCCGGTGCAGGTCGAGAAGGAGCTGGCGGAGGCGCTGCACCCGTACGAACGCGGTGACGGGGCCGTCTGGCTGCCGAACATCTTCCGCTACGTCATCGCCCGGACGGCGTAACCCGGGCAACCGGGCCGTGCGGGGCCGCGGACCGGCCCCGCACGGCGTTCAGTTGTGCGGGGCCGACTTGTGGAGGCGGGGGATCCCCGCGGCGGCGTAGGCGGCCGCTTCGTCGAGGGTTTCGTTCGCCATCAGGGCGGCGGCGAGGGCGTCCAGCTTGTCGCGGTTCTCGCGGAGCAGGAGGCAGGCCTTCTCGTAGCACTCGTCGACGATCCGGCGCATCTCGTGGTCCACCGCGTCCAGGGTGGCGGGGGCGGCGGAGAGGCCGTAGGGGCTCTGCCCGTCCGAGGGGATGGCGGTGAGGCGGCCGATGCGTTCGCTCATGCCCCAGCGGCCGACCATGCCGCGGACGATGTTGGTGACCTGTTCGAGGTCGTTCTCCGCGCCGGTGGTGATGACCTCGTAGACCACCTGCTCGGCGGCCATGCCGCCCAGCGCCCCGATGATGCGGCCGCGCAGGTACTCCTCCGTGTAGGCGTACCGGTCCGCCTCGGGGGTCGAGAGGGTGACGCCGAGGGCCCGCCCGCGCGGCACGATGGTGATCTTGCGGACGGGGTCGGCGCCGGGCTGGAGCATGCCCAGCAGGGCGTGTCCGCTCTCGTGGTACGCGGTGCGGCGGCGCTCCTCGTCCGGCATGACCAGCGGCCGTTCCGCACCGAGCTGGACCTTCTCCAGCGCGTCGGAGAGGTCCGACTGGGTGACCTCCTTCTGCTGGCGCTTCACCGCGAGCAGGGCGGCCTCGTTGGCGAGGTTGGCCAGTTCGGCTCCGGTCATGCCCGGGGTCGTACGGGCCATCTGCGCCAGGTCGACGTCGGCGGCGAGCGGGATGTCCCGGGTGTGGATGCGCAGGATGGCCTCGCGGCCGCTCCTGTCGGGCGGGGAGACCATGACGGTGCGGTCGAAGCGGCCGGGCCGGGTCAGTGCCGGGTCCAGGACGTCGGCCCGGTTGGTCGCGGCCAGGACGACCACGCCCTCGGAGCCGGAGAAGCCGTCCATCTCGGTGAGGATCTGGTTCAGGGTCTGCTCGCGCTCGTCGTGGCCGCCCATGGCCGCGCCGCCGCCGCGGGCCCGCCCGATGGTGTCGATCTCGTCGATGAAGATGATGGCGGGGGCCACCTTGCGGGCCTCGGAGAAGAGTTCGCGCACCCGGGAGGCGCCGACGCCGACGATCATCTCGATGAACTCGGAGGCGGAGGCGGAGAAGAAGGGCACCCCGGCCTCGCCGGCCACCGCGCGGGCGAGCAGGGTCTTGCCGGTGCCGGGCGGGCCGGCCAGCAGGACGCCGCCGGGCATGCGGGCGCCCATCTTGCGGTACTCGTCCGGGTTCTTGAGGAAGTCCACGACGTCGTTGAGCTCGCCCTCGACCTCGTCGATGCCGGCCACGTCCTCGAAGGTGGTGCGCTTGGCGCCTTCCAGTTCGACCGGCTTGGGCGGCGTCTTGCGGCCGAGCCCGCCCATGCCGCCGCCGCCCATCGCCGATCCCATCCGGCGGGCGATGACCACCCACAGGACGACCAGCAGCAGCATCGGGGCCAGGGAGAGCAGCAGGTTGGCCAGGAAGCTGCGCTGTTCGACGACCGGGGAGGCCGTGACGACGACGTTCTGCTTGGTGAGGTTGGCCCACAGGTCGTCGTCGGCGAAGGCGGGCCGCTGGGAGACGAACTTCTTGTAGTCGCCCTTGTCCCCGTCCGGCTTGGGCTGCTTCGTCTTCAGCTCGCCCTGGATGGCGTCGCCCTTGGAGTAGATCTTCGAGACGTTGCCGTTCGCCACCTGCTTGCTGAACTCGGTGTACGAGATGGTCGGCTCGTCGCCCTCGTTGAAGAAGGACAGCACCAGGTTGGTGATCAGGTAGACGATCAGGGCGGTGAGGATCAGGCCGCGCCAGCCACCGGGCATCCGCTTCTTGGGCGGCGGGGCGGGGGGTGCGCCTTCGGAGCGCCAGGGCGTGTCGGCCCGGTCGCGGGGCGGTACGGGGGTGGGGCTGGGCACGTGGCGCCTCCTTCTGCCGTCCTCCCGGCCGACCATAAGCGACAAAGCGGACCATCGCCCCTGGCGGCGGGCCACACGGCGAAGCCCCGGCCGGAGTGGTCCGGCCGGGGCTCGCGTGGCTCCGTACTGCTACGTCGCGAACTGCCACGTCGCGAACGGCTCCTTCATGAACTGCTACTTCATGAACTTCTTGAACTCGTCCGGCAGGTCGAAGTCCTGGCCGGGCTGACCGCCTCCGGTGGGCAGACCGAACGGGTTCCCGCCGGCGGCGGGCTCGATCGCCTCCGGGCCCGCCTCGCGACGCGCGGCTGCCGCGGCCTCTTCTTCCTTGCGCTTCATCGGGTTGCCGCTCTTGCGCTTGCCCTTGGCCTGCTTGACCTGCTTCTTCTGCCGGCCGGGGCCGCCGCCCATCCCGGGGATGCCGGGCATGCCCGGCATGCCGCCGCCCTGGGCCATGCGGGACATCATCTTGCGGGCCTCGAAGAACCGCTCGACGAGCGCCTTGACGGCGCTGACCTCGGTGCCGGAGCCCTTGGCGATGCGGGCGCGGCGCGAGCCGTTGATGAGGTGCGGGTCCTGGCGCTCGGCCGGGGTCATCGACTTGATGATCGCGGCGGTGCGGTCCACGTCGCGCTCGTCGATGTTGTTGATCTGGTCCTTGATCTGCCCCATGCCCGGGAGCATGCCGAGCAGCTTGGAGATGGAGCCCATCTTGCGGACCTGCTCCATCTGGGACAGGAAGTCGTCGAGCGTGAACTCCTTCGGCCCCTTCTGGAGCTTGGCCGCCATCTTCTCGGCTTCGGCCTGGCTGAAGGTCTTCTCGGCCTGCTCGATCAGGGTGAGCATGTCACCCATGTCGAGGATCCGGCCCGCCATGCGGTCCGGGTGGAAGGCGTCGAACTCGTCGAGCTTCTCGCCGTTCGAGGCGAAGATGATCTGCTTGCCGGTGACGTGCGCGATGGAGAGCGCGGCACCGCCGCGGGCGTCGCCGTCGAGCTTGGAGAGCACCACGCCGTCGAAGCCGACGCCGTCGCGGAAGGCCTCGGCGGTGTTGACCGCGTCCTGGCCGATCATGGCGTCGACGACGAAGAGGATCTCGTCCGGGCTGACGGCGTCGCGGATGTCCGCGGCCTGCTGCATCAGCTCCTGGTCGATGCCGAGGCGGCCGGCGGTGTCGACGATCACGACGTCGTACTGCTTGGTCCGCGCGTACTCGATGGAGTCCTTGGCGACCTGGACCGGGTCTCCGACGCCGTTGCCGGGCGCGGGGGCGTACACGGCCACGCCGGCCCGCTCGGCCACGACGGAGAGCTGGTTGACGGCGTTGGGGCGCTGGAGGTCACAGGCGACGAGGAGCGGGGCGTGGCCCTGCCCCTTCAGCCACAGGCCGAGCTTTCCGGCGAGGGTGGTCTTACCGGCACCCTGGAGACCGGCGAGCATGATCACCGTGGGCGCGGTCTTGGCGAAGCGCAGCCGCCGGGTCTCGCCGCCGAGGATGGAGACCAGCTCGTCGTTGACGATCTTGAGGACCTGCTGGCCCGGGTTCAGGGCCTTGGAGACCTCTTCGCCGCGGGCGCGCTCCTTGACGTTCGCGATGAAGGAGCGGACGACCGGGAGGGCGACGTCGGCCTCGAGGAGGGCGATACGGATTTCCCGCGCCGCAGCGTCGATGTCCTGCTCGGAGAGGCGGCCTTTGCCCCGGAGGGACTTGAAGGTCGCGCTGAGGCGGTCGGAAAGCGTATCGAACACGGTGGTCGCGATTCCTCGGGTCAGGGGGCGTGTGGTCGTCCCCAGGGTATCGGGCCGCGCCACCCCTCCGGCCCTGCGGGCGGCTTTCCCCCTCCCGGGAGCCCGGCCGGTGCGGGGGCCGCTGCGCGGGGCGGCCCCGCGCAGCGGCGCCCCCGCTACGCCAGGGCCGCCTGGACGGCCCCCGCCAGGGCTGCCGCCGCCGGGCCGGCGAGGGGTTTGCCGTCCGCGTCGACCACGTACACCGTGTCCACCGCGTTCGCGCCCAGCGTGGAGACGTGCGCGCTGCGGACCCGCACCCCGGAGGACTCCAGCGCCCGCCCGATCCGGTGCAGCAGCCCGACCGCGTCGGGGGCGCGCACCTCCAGGACCGTGGCCAGGGAGGAGACCTCGGGCACCACCGTGACCCGGGGCGGCGGCGGGACCACCCCGCGCCGGCGCGGGTACGCCGCCTCGCGGTCCGCCAGCTTCGCCGGGACGTCGAGCGAGCCGTCCAGGGCCCGCACCAGGTCGGAGCGCAGCCGTGCGGCCTGCGGCAGGGCGCCGTACTCCGCCGCCACCCGCCACCGCAGGACCAGGACCTCGCCCAGCTGGTCAGGGAGCTCCATCGAGCGCAGGTCGGCCGCCCGTACGGTGAGCCGGTGCAGGGCCAGTACGCCGGCCACCGCGGGCAGCACGCCCGGCTGGTCGGGGACGGCCACCACCAGTTCGACGCCGACCGCGTCCTCCTCCTGGCGGGCGTGCAGGGCCAGGACCGGCTCCCCGGTGCGCAGCGCCTCCACCGCCAGGCGTTCCTGCTCCGTGGTCGGGATCTCCAGCTCGGTCGCCTCCGGGGCCGCCCCGCGGAGCACGGCGGCGACCCGCGCGACCAGGTCGGCCACGAGCGAGCCGCGCCACGTGCTCCACGCCGCCGGGCCGGTGGCCAGGGCGTCGGCCTCGGTCAGCGCGTGCAGGATCTCCAGGGTGGAGGGCGAGCCGACCGCCTCCGCGACCGCCTTGACCGTCGCCGGGTCGTCCAGGTCCCGCCGCGTGGCGGTGTCGATCAGCAGCAGGTGGTGGCGTACGAGCACGCCCAGCACGGCGACGTCCTCCGCGTCGAAGCCCACCCGCAGCGCCATGTCGCGCGCGATCGTCTCCCCGGCCACCGAGTGGTCGCCGGGCCAGCCCTTGCCGATGTCGTGCAGCAGCGCCGCCATCAGGAGGAGGTCGGGGCGGCCCACCCGGCGGGTCAGCTCGGAGGCCCGGACGGCCGTCTCGACGAGGTGCCGGTCCACGGTCCAGGTGTGCACCGGGTTGCGCTGCGGCCGGCACCGCACCCGCTCCCAGTCGGGCAGCAGCTTCGTGATGATCCCCTCGGCCTCCAGCGCCTCCCACACGGCCACCGTGGGCTCCCCCGCGCCCAGCAGGGTCAGCAGCTGCTCCCGGGCCTCGGCCGGCCACGGCACCGGCAGCGGCTTCGCCTGCGCGGCGAGCCTGCGTACGGCGTGCAGCGAGACGGGCAGTCCGGCCTGGGCGGCGGCCGCGCCGAACCGCAGGGGCAGCACCGGGTCCCGGTCGGGCCGCGCGGCCAGGGCCAGTACGGCCTCCCCGTCGGACTCGACGACGCCTTCGGCGAGCGGCGCCCGCTCGGGCAGGGAGTTGCGGGTGCCGAGCAGCCCGCGCAGCCGGGGGCGGGCCGACCGGGCCCGGAGCACGCGCCCGACCTCGCGCCAGGTCACGTCACCGGCGTACGAGACCACCCGCGCGGCCTCGTACACCTCCCGGAGCAGGGCGTCGGCGTCGAGCAGACCGAGCTGCGCGGCGACCGGTGTCTGCTCCTGGAGGGAGAGCCGATCGGTGGCGCGGCCGGTCACCAGGTGCAGCGCGTCCCGGGCGTCGAGCAGCCGGCGCCGGGCTTCGGCGAGGCCCTCGCGGGGGGCGTCGGCCAGCCAGGACGCGGCGACGGCCCGCAGCGCGGTGACGTCGCGCAGTCCCCCGCGGGCCTCCTTGAGGTCGGGTTCCAGCAGGAAGCGGAGCTCTCCGGCACGCTCGGCCCGCTCTCGGCACAGGGAGTGCAGCTGGGGCAGCCGCTTGGCGGCTTGATTGCGCCAGTCCGCCAGGACGGAGGTGCGCAGTCCCGCGAGGAGCCCGGCGTCGCCCGCGACGGGCCGGGCGTCGAGCAGTCCGAGGTGCACCTTGAGGTCTTCGGCGGCGGTCTTGCGGGCTTCGCCGGGGGTGCGCACCGAGTGGTCGAGGGCGACGCCGAGGTCCCAGACGGGGTACCAGAGCCGGTCGGCCAGGGCGGCCAGGGCGCGCGCTTCGGCCTTCCCGTCGTGGAGCAGGACCAGATCGAGGTCGCTGCGGGGGGAGAGTTCGGCGCGGCCGTAGCCGCCGACGGCGACGAGGGCGGCGCCCCGCACGCCCGTCTCCCGTGCGGCGGCGGCGAACAGCGCCTTCAGCCAGTCGTCGGTCAGGGCGGCCAGGGCGGAACGCCGGGAAGGCCCGGACCGCGACTCCTCCTGGAGGAGTCGCAGCCGGGCCGCGGCGTACCCGCTGGGTCCCTGGTCGGCGGTGCTGCCGCCGTCCGTGGTCTCTTCGACACTCGTCACCCAGAGGTTCCCATCACCTAGAGCGCGTCAGCGCCACGTTCGCCGGTGCGGACCCGGATGACCGAGTCCACGGGGATGCTCCACACCTTGCCGTCGCCGATCTTGCCGGTCTGGGCGGCCTCGACGACGATCCGCATCACGTCGTCCGCGTCACCGTCCTCGACGAGGATCTCTATGCGGATCTTCGGTACGAGGTCCACGGTGTACTCGGCGCCCCGGTAGACCTCGGTGTGTCCGCGCTGGCGGCCGTAGCCGCTGGCCTCGGAGACGGTGAGTCCCTGGACTCCGAAGCGGTGCAGGGCTTCCTTGATCTCGTCAAGCCGGTGCGGCTTCACGATCGCGGTGATGAGCTTCATGCGTCAACCTTCTTGCTCGCGGCGGCAACGGGGGTCGGGACGGCGGTGCTCCGGGAGGAGGAGCCGCCGCCGGCCCCGCTGAAGTCGTAGGCGGTCTCGGCGTGTTCGACCTGGTCGATGCCGGAGACCTCGTCGTCCTCGGGGACCCGCATCCCGATCGTCTTGTCGAGGAGGAAGGCGAGCACCGCGGACGCCACGAGAGAGTAGGCCAGGACGGAGAAGACTCCGACGGCCTGCTTGCCGAGCTGCTCCAGGCCGCCGCCGTAGAAGAGGCCGGCCGCGTCGGACTGGACCCCGCCGGTGGCGAAGAGACCGACGAGCAGGGAGCCGATGACACCGCCGACGAGGTGGACGCCGACCACGTCGAGGGAGTCGTCGTAGCCGAACTTGTACTTCAGGCCGACGGCCATGGCGCACACGACACCGGCGATGGCGCCGATGGCGATCGCGCCGAGCGGGGAGCAGGAGCCGCCGGAGGGGGTGATGGCGACGAGGCCCGCGACCGCGCCGGAGGCGGCGCCGAGGGTGGTGAAGGAGCCGTGGCGCAGCTTCTCGTAGCCGAGCCAGGCGAGCATGGCGGCGGCGGTGGCGACCTGGGTGTTGACGAACATGAC
Organism: Streptomyces sp. NPDC051563; assembly: GCF_044454225.1. NCBI lineage: Bacteria > Bacillati > Actinomycetota > Actinomycetes > Kitasatosporales > Streptomycetaceae > Streptomyces > Streptomyces sp. NPDC051563. Next base: position 96,578 of record NZ_JBITDL010000014.1, on the reverse strand, counting down.
CGCGCCGACGCCGTCGTCGTTGCCGAGCCAGGAGCCCGCGTTGAAGCCGAACCAGCCGAACCACAGCAGGCCCGCGCCGAGCATCACGAGCGGGAGGCTGTGCGGGCGCATCGGGTCCTTCTTGAAGCCCACGCGCTTGCCGATGACCAGGATCACGCCGAGGGCCGCGGCGCCCGCGTTGATGTGGACGGCGGTGCCGCCGGCGAAGTCGATGACGCCGAGCTCGAAGAGCCAGCCGCCGGCGCCCCACACCCAGTGGGCGACGGGGAAGTAGACGATCGTGACCCAGAGGGTGATGAAGAGCGCCCACGCGCTGAACTTGACGCGGTCGGCCAGGGCGCCGCTTATCAGCGCCGGGGTGATGATCGCGAACATCAGCTGGAAGACGGCGAAGACGTAGACGGGGATGGTGTAGCCGTCCCACAGCTCGGTGATGCCGATGCCGCTGAGTCCGACGTAGTCGGAGGTCCAGCCGATCAGCGAGCCGGAGTCGGCGCCGAAGGCGAGGCTGAATCCGTAGAGGACCCAGAGGATCGTGACGATCCCGAGGCTGATGAAGCTCATCATCAGCATGTTGAGGCTGCTCTTGACGCGGACCATGCCTCCGTAGAAGAAGGCGAGTCCCGGGGTCATCAGCATGACCAGGGCGGAGCAGATGAGCATGAACCCGGTGTTCGCGGAAGACAGCGTGGGCGCGTCTGCCGCGAGGGTCGTGATGGCTGATGCCATCGGCGTCTCCTCGTCGTCGGTACGTTCGCGTGCGGGCGATCGTGAAAACCTGAGCGGCGCTGGTTCGTGAATCAGGCCTGAGGGTGTTCCGGCGTGGGGGCTGGCCGGTTATTGGCCCTGAGATTCGCGCAGGCCGGTTTCCGGCGGCGCCGCTGGGTGTTTCGCGTCGATGACGAAGAGGTCGTGCGTGTTACGCCTCCATGAACGAGTGGTTCATGAGGGTGACGGGTGGAAACCCGGCCGCGGCGATGACCCGGGGAACCTGGCTGGGGGAGCCTGATCGGGCTTCACGGGGTGACTGCCGCGGCCGGGGGCCTTGGGGCGGCCGGGTGGCCGTCAGACGGCCTCCGCGGCCTCGGGGAGGCGGGAGGCGAGGTGGTCGGTCAGCCGCACCACGTCGGCGACGTCGCCGTACTCACGCGCGGCGGTGTCGACGGTCTTGCGCAGCCGGGTGTTGACCCGTTCGGACCGCACCTTTCCCGCCACGTCGAGGGCGCGGCCGACGAGGACGGTGGCCTGCTCGGGCTCGCGCTGGAGGAGGTGCACGGTGGCCATGCCGATGAGGTTGAGGGCGTAGGAGCGCTGGTGCTCCTCGTCCTTCCCGAAGAGCTCGACGGCGCGCTCCATGACCGGTTCGGCGAGGGAGGCGTACATGGGGCTGCGGCCCGCCACGTAGGCCAGGTCCCGGTAGGAGTGGGAGTTCTCGCCGTTGAGCTCGGCCTCGGAGAAGAAGCGGATCCAGTCGGGCTCGGGCTCGGCGTCGAAGCCGACGTCGGAGAAGGTGTCCTCGGCCATCCGCACGGCCCGCTTGCAGCGGCTGGGCTGGCCCATGTTGGCGTAGGCGCGGGCCTCCATCGCATACAGCATCGCCTGGGTACGGGGCCCTGCGCAGTCGCGGCTGCCGTACTGGGCCAGGTGGATGAGCTCCAGGGCGTCCTCGGGGCGGCCCAGGTGGATCATCTGGCGGCTCATGCTGGAGAGGATGTACGAGCCCAGGGGCTTGTCCCCGCCCTCCTTGGCGGCGTGCAGCGCGAGGACGAAGTACTTCTGCGCGGTGGGGTGCAGGCCGATGTCGTAGCTCATCCAGCCGGCGAGTTCGGCGAGTTCGGCGGCGACCTTGAAGAGCCGCTTCATGACCGGGGCCGGGTGGTTCTCCTGGAGCAGGTCGGTGACCTCGTGGAGCTGGCCCACGACGGCCTTGCGGCGCAGTCCGCCGCCGCACTGGGCGTCCCACTGGCGGAACATCACGGTGGTGGCTTCGAGGAGGTCCACCTCGGGCTCGGAGAGCCGGGGCGGCCGGTGGCCGCTGAGGGCGCCCGCCGGCCCCGCTTCCCGGGGTCCCGGGTCGGCGGCCGGAACCGGTACGAGCCAGCGCTGCATGGGCTCGATGAGGGCGGGGCCGGCGGACAGGGCGAGCGAGGTCCCGAGGAAGCCGCGGCGGGCCAGCATGAGGTCGCTGCGGGAGAACTCGCCGAGCAGCTCGATGGTCTGCGGGCCGGCCCAGGGCAGGTCGACGCCGGAGACGGAGGGGGTCTGGTGGGCGGTGCGCAGGCCCAGGTGCTCGATGGCGACGACGGAGCCGAAGCGCTCGGAGAAGAGCTCGGAGAGGATGCGCGGGACGGGCTCGCGGGGCTGTTCGCCGTCGAGCCAGCGGCGGACCCGCGAGGTGTCGGTGCTGATGTGGTGGGCGCCCATCTGGCGGGCGCGGCGGTTGACCTGGCGGGCGAGCTCGCCCTTGGACCAGCCGCTGCGGACGAACCAGGACGTCAGCTGCTCGTTGCGGACGGTGGCGTCCTGCGACACGTCGGACTCCGACTCCGCGCCCGTTCCGCTTGCGCCGTTGCCGCCCACTGGAACGCCCCCATCCGTCAGTCTCTTCCGCACGAAACCCTGCCCTGCCGGGAAACGGTCTTCACAGGTCCTTCACGCATGCCGGCGGCATACCCGCGAACCCGTCTCCTCTTCGCGCTTCGTGCACCGAAAGTAATCCTACGATCACCCCTTCGGCGAGGTCGATCCCGGAAACGCCACCATTCGCCACCCCTTCGAATGAACTCGCCACCCGCCAGGCGCGATTCACTTGACACGAAGGCGGAACCGATCGGTTGGACAGGAGTGCGCCGGGGCGCGCGCGGCGAGGAGTGCGCCGGGCAGCCGGGGCCGCCAAGGCCGTAACCGGCCGATGTCGTAACCACCGGCACGTCCGACCCGTTGGAGGGGGCATGGGCATGGGCTTCACGATCGGCGGCAGCCGCGGCACCAAGGAGTTCCGTTCCGGCGCTCGGCGCCGCGGCCGGACGTCGGAGTGCACGGCGGTGGCGGAGTACACCGGACTCTGGGGCTGGGACGTGGTCCCCGGCGCCCGGGCCGCGGGCCCCGCCCGCGACTGCTCCTGCGGTCATACGAATTGCGGTGCGCCGGGGGCGCATCCGCTGGCCCTCGCTCCCACGGTCCCGGCCGGCGCCACGCTGGACGAGGTCACCGAGGCCTGGAGCGGATACCCGGGAGCCGCGGTGCTGCTGCCCGCCGGGCGCACCTTCGACGTCATCGAGGTCTCCGAGGAGGCCGGGCGGCGGGCGCTGGTCCGGCTGGAGCGGATGGGGCTGCCGCTCGGTCCGGTGACCGCGACCCCGGACGGCCGGGCCCAGTTCTTCGTCGCCCCCGGGGCGGCGGCCGGGCTGCCCGAGCTGCTGTACCGGATGGGCTGGGACGACGCGGGGCTCGATCTGCGCGCGCTGGGCCAGGGCTCCTACGTCACCGCCCCGCCCTCGGACTTCGCCGGACTCGGCCCGGTGAGCTGGCTGCGCCCGCCGGCGCTGGATTGCGCCGGGGACCCGCCCCAGGCCCGGCTCCTGCTGGGCACCCTCGCCTACCTCTGCCACCGGCTGCGCCGCCCGTAACCGCGCCACCCTTGGCCGCGCCGCCCGGGACCCTGCGCACGGCAGTGCCCCCGGGTCCTGGGGACCTCGGGGGCACTGGCCGGCGTAGGAGCGTCGGGTGCGTTCAGTCGCCGATCAGGGCGTCGACGAAGGCCTCCGGCTCGAAGGGCGCCAGGTCGTCCGCGCCCTCACCGAGGCCGATGAGCTTGACCGGTACGCCGAGCTCGCGCTGGACGGCGATGACGATGCCGCCCTTGGCGGTGCCGTCGAGCTTGGTGAGCACGATGCCGGTGACGTCCACGACCTCGGCGAAGACGCGGGCCTGGGTCAGGCCGTTCTGCCCGGTGGTGGCGTCCAGGACGAGCAGGATCTCGTCGAGCGGGCCGTGCTTCTCCACGACGCGCTTGACCTTGCCGAGCTCGTCCATCAGGCCGGTCTTGGTGTGCAGCCGGCCCGCCGTGTCGATGAGCACCACGTCGGCGCCCTCGGCGATGCCCTCCTTGACCGCGTCGTAGGCGATCGAGGCCGGGTCGCCGCCTTCGGGGCCGCGCACGGTGCGCGCCCCGACCCGGTCGCCCCAGGTCTGGAGCTGGTCGGCGGCGGCGGCGCGGAAGGTGTCCGCCGCACCGAGCACGACGCTGCGGCCGTCGGCGACGAGCACGCGGGCGAGCTTGCCGGTGGTGGTGGTCTTGCCGGTGCCGTTCACGCCGACGACCATGATCACGGCGGGGGTGTCCACGCCGCTCTCGGTCTTCACGGCGCGGTCGAAGTCGGTGCCGAGGAGCGTGACCAGCTCCTCCTTGAGCAGCGCGCGCAGATCGGCGGGGGTGCGGGTGCCGAGCACCTTGACCCGCTCGCGGAGCCGGTCCACCAGCTCCTGGGTCGGCGCGACACCGACGTCGGCGATGAGGAGGGTCTCCTCGATCTCCTCCCAGGTGTCCTCGTCGAGGTGCTCGCGGGAGAGCAGCGTGAGCAGCCCCTTGCCGAGCGTGTTCTGCGACCGGGCGAGGCGGGCGCGCAGTCGGACCAGGCGGCCGGCGGTGGGCTCGGGCACCTCGATCTCGGGGGCGGCCGGCGCCGGGGCGACCGGATCCTCGACCGCGACGGGCGATTCGAGGGGTGTCTGCGCGTCGGGGAGGGCGACCTCTTCGATCGTGCGGCGCGGCTCTTCCGCCGTCGGTGCGGCGTCCTCCCCCACCTGCGGTTCGGCGGGCGGGGCAGTGATGGTCGGCGTGCTCGGCGGAGCCGTGGGGGGCAGCTGCTTCTTCTTGCGGCTGCTGACCACGAGCCCGCTGATCGCACCGACCGCGACCAGGGCGATGACTACGGCAAGGATCAGGATTTCCATAACGCTCCCCAGTATCGGCCACGCGCGCCCCGAGCCGGGGACCCTGGAGGTTCATACCAGGACGTAAGCCTCTGTTTGTACTTTTTGCGGCAAACCTACGATGATGAGCAACCTCCCCCTCGCCCCGCCTCCCCCCACGGAGTAGACCTATGCCTGCCGAGACCGCCGTCGAATCGCGCGGCCTGGAACCCGTCCCGGACTCCGAGCGCCGCGGCCGGGTCCGCGAGCTCGTCCCGACCTGGGTGGCCGCCAACATCAGCGTGCTGCTGCTGACCATGGGCGCCGGTCTCGTCATCTTCAACAAGCTGAACATCTGGCAGGTGCTCGTCGTCGCGGTCGCCGCCCCCGTGGTGTCCTACGGCATCGTCGGGCTCATATCCATCGCGGGCAAGCGCGGCGGATCCCCGGGCATGGCGCTCTCCCGGGCCGTCTTCGGCCAGCGCGGCAACCTGTTCCCCGGCGCCCTGATCTGGGTCGCCCGCTGGGGCTGGGAGACCATCAACGCGGTCAGCGGCGCCTACGCCGTCCTGACCGTCCTCGACCTGGTCTTCGGCATCAAGAAGAACACCGCGCTGATCGTCGTCACCCTGCTCTTCTTCGTCGGCTGCACCTTCCTCGTCTCCGGCCTGGGCATCAACGCGCTGCGCGTCTGCTCCAAGTGGTCCACGTACCTCTTCGGCGCCTTCAGCGTGCTCGTGCTGGGCTACCTGATCGCCGAGACCGACTGGTCCGCCGTGTTCGACAAGCCCGCCGGCTCCACCGCGATGATGATCGCGGGCATCGGCACCATCGCGGCCGGCGGCATCAGCTGGGTCCCGTCCGGCCCGGACTTCACCCGCTACCTGCCCCGCACCGCCTCCGCCAGGGGCATGGTCGGCGCCACCATCGGCGGCGCGGCCGTCGTCGTGATCCCGATGGTGCTCATGGGCGCCGTGATGGCCGTCGCCACCCCCGACCTGGCCACCGCCCAGGACCCGGTGTCCTTCATCGGCGAACTGCTCCCGACCTGGATCGCGGTCCCGTACCTGCTGATCGCCCTCGTCGGCATGCTGCTCATCAACTCGATGTCCATGTACTCGGCGGGCTTCACCGCCCAGACCCTCGGCATCAAGGTCCCGCGCGCGGCGGCGGTCAGCGTCAACGCCGTCATCAGCCTGGTCTTCGGCTTCCTGCTGATGGTGGTCGCGACCAGCTTCTTCGGTTCGTTCATCTCCTTCCTGACCCTGCTCGCCGTGGCCTTCTCCGCGTGGATCGGCGTCTTCGGCGTGGACATGCTGCGCCGCACCTCCTACGACGGGGCCGCGCTGCTGGACACCACCCGCAGCAGTGCCTACTGGTACCGCGGCGGTTTCGCCTGGCAGGCCATGACCGCCTGGGGCCTGGCCCTGGTGATGGGTGCGCTGTTCACGAAGGTCGACTGGTTCAGCGGTCCGCTGGCCACCACCTGGATCGGCCAGAACGGCCTGGGCTGGGCAGCGGGCATCGTCACCTCGGCCGTGCTGTACGCCGCCTTGCCGCGGACCCCGGCGGCCCCGGCCCCGGCCCCGGAGGCACCGGCGGACGAGCGGGTCCCCGCCGGATCCCTGTCCAACTGACGCTGCGTCAGCTAACGTCCCCCTTCGCCCGCCCACCCACCTCCGGCGAAGGGGGACTTCTCCATGCCCATCACCGTGGCCCGGTTCAACCTCATCGACCCGAACGGCACCCCGGAAACCCTCTCCGCCCGCTACAAGGCCGCGCTGGAGATGGCGCAGTATGCAGACGACCGCGGGATCGACACCATCCAGACCGAGGAGCACCACGGCACCGACAACAACTGGCTGCCCTCCCCCTTCGCCTTCGCGGGCGCGGTCTTCGGCGCCACCCGCCGGATCGCCGTCACCGTCTCGGCGATCATCGGCCCGCTGTACGACCCGCTGAAGGTGGCCGAGGACATCGCGGTGCTGGACCTGCTCAGCGGCGGCCGTCTCGTCACGGTGGCGGGCATCGGCTACCGGCCCGAGGAGTACGAGCAGCACGGCGTGGAGTGGGGCCGGCGCGGCAAGCTCCAGGACGAGCTGCTGGAGACCCTGCTGAAGGCGTGGACCGGCGAGCCGTTCGAGTTCCGCGGCCGCACCGTACGGGTCACCCCGCGGCCCTTCACCCAGCCGCACCCGCTGCTCCTGGTCGGCGGCAGCTCGGAGGCGGCGGCCCGCCGGGCGGCCCGTCTGGGGCTGCCGTTCTTCCCGAGCGCGCACCTGCCCGAGCTGGAGGCGTACTACAACGCGAAGCTCGCGGAGTACGGCACGGAGGGCTTCTGCATGATGCCGGCGGCCGAGACCCCGCTGCTGCACATCGCCGAGGACCCCGACCGGGCGTGGGACCAGTACGGCGAGCGGTTCCTGCACGAGGCCGGGATGTACGCCTCCTGGCAGTCCAAGGACATCCGCAGCGCCGTACGGTCGGGCGCGCACACGGTGGCGGAGCTGCGCGCCGAGGGCGTGTACCGCATCCTCACCCCGGACGAGGCGGTCGCGTACGCCCGCGGCGCCGGCGAGGCGGGGAACCTCGTGCTGCACCCGCTGTGCGGCGGGATGCCCCTGGACGAGGGGTGGCGGAGCCTGCAGCTCCTGTGCGAACAGGTACTGCCCCGCCTCAAGGACTGAAGCGGGGCAGTACCTGCCGCGGGGAGGAGAGGGGCTGTCGGCGGGGTGGGTCAGCCCATCTCCTCCAACGCCTTGCCCTTGGTCTCGGGCACCCACTTGAGGATGAACGGGATCGAGAGCACGGCGAAGACCGCGTAGATCACGTACGCACCGGACAGGTTCCAGTCCGAGAGCGTCGGGAACGAGACGGTGATGACCCAGTTGGCGATCCACTGGGCGGCGGCCGCGACACCGAGGGCCGCGGCGCGGATGCGGCCGGGGAACATCTCGCCGAGCAGGACCCAGACCACCACGCCCCAGGACAGGGCGAAGAAGAGCACGAAGCAGTTGGCGGCGATGAGGGCCACGAGCCCCTGGGCGTGCGGCAGGGCGATGTCGCCGCCGCTGGTGTCCTTGTACGAGAAGGCCCAGGCGGCGAGCGCGAGGGAGATCGCCATGCCCACGGACCCGATGAGCGCGAGGGGCTTGCGGCCGATGCGGTCGACGAAGACCATCGCGATCACCGTACCGATGATGTTCACGACCGAGGTCTCGAAGGAGTACAGGAACGAGGAGCTCGGGTCGATGCCGACCGACTGCCACAGCGAGGAGCTGTAGTAGAAGATCACGTTGATGCCGACGAGCTGCTGGAAGACGGAGAGGCCGATGCCGATCCAGACGATCGGCAGGAAGCCGAAACCGCCGCCGAGGAGGTCCTTGAAGGTGGACTTCTGCTCCGAGTGGATGGCGTTGTCGATCTCCCGGACGCGGGCATCGGCGTCGATGCCCTCGCCCTCCACCTCGCGCAGGACCGTCTTGGCCTTCTCCATGCGGCCGACCGAGACGAGGAAGCGCGGGGACTCGGGGATGGCGAAGGAGAGCAGGCCGTAGAGCACGGCCGGGACGACCATGACGCCCAGCATCCACTGCCAGGCTTCCAGGCCGCCGATCTTGCCGCGCTGGTCGCCGTCGGCGAGGTTCAGGATGCCCCAGTTGACCAGCTGCGAGATGGCGATGCCGATGACGATGGCGGCCTGCTGGAAGGAGGCGAGCCGGCCGCGGTAAGCGGGCGGGGAGACCTCCGCGATGTAGGCGGGGCCGATCACCGAGGCCATGCCGATACCGAAGCCGCCGATGACGCGCCAGACGGCCAGGTCCCAGAGGGCGAACGGCAGGGCCGAGCCGATGGCGCTCGCGGTGAAGAGGACGGCTGCGATCTGCATGCAGCGGATCCGGCCGATCCGGTCGGCGATGCGGCCGGCGGTGGCGGCGCCGAGGGCGCAGCCGATCAGAGCGGCGGCGATCACCTGGGCCAGGGTCGCCGAGCCGACGTCGAAGCGGTCGCGGATGGCTTCGACGGCGCCGTTGATGACGGAGCTGTCGTAGCCGAAGAGGAACCCGCCCATCGCGGCGGCCGCGGTGATGAAGATGACGTGCCCGAGGTGGTCGGGCTGCGATACGTGGCCGCCGCCAGGTTCCTGGGGCCGCGTCGTGCTGCTGCTCAAGGTGCGCTCCTGCGTGCCGGCTGCGGTGACGGGCTGAGGGTGTGATCCCTCCCAGTGGCGCACGGGTCAAGACCGGGCACCACCCGGAAGGGCCATCGGTGGCACGCCTGCCCCGGACCGGCCCGGCCACACCCCACCGGGGTCCACTCGATCACCCGGCCCGCCGGGCACCCGGCTACCCCGTTACCGGAGGCGCTGGCTGATCACCTTCGACACCCCGTCACCCTGCATCGAGACCCCGTAGAGCGCGTCGGCGACCTCCATGGTCCGCTTCTGGTGCGTGATCACGATCAGCTGGGAGCTCTCCTGCAGCTCCTCCATGATCCGGATCAGCCGCTGCAGGTTGGTGTCGTCGAGCGCGGCCTCGACCTCGTCCATCACGTAGAACGGACTGGGCCGCGCCTTGAAGATGGAGACCAGCAGGGCCACGGCGGTCAGCGAGCGCTCGCCGCCCGAGAGCAGCGACAGCCGCTTGACCTTCTTGCCCGGCGGCCGGGCCTCGACGTCGATGCCCGTGGTGAGCATGTTGTCGGGATCGGTCAGGATCAGCCGGCCCTCGCCGCCCGGGAACAGCCGCGAGAACACCCCCTCGAACTGCCGGGCCGTATCCCGGTAGGCCTCCGTGAACACCTGCTCGACGCGCTCGTCGACCTCCCTCACGACCTGAAGGAGGTCGGCCCTGGTCTTGCGCAGATCCTCCAGCTGCTCGCTGAGGAACTTGTGCCGTTCCTCCAGCGCCGCGAACTCCTCCAGCGCCAGCGGATTCACCTTGCCGAGCTGCTGGTAGGCCCGCTCGGCCGCCTTCAGCCGCTTCTCCTGCCGGGCCCGTACGAAGGGCTCCGGCCCGGCCTGCGGATCCAGGTCCTCCCCGTCCGCGGACGGGCTCGGCGGCACCGGCTGGTCGGGCCCGTACTCCGCTACGAGGCCCTGCGCCGCCATGCCGAACTCCTCCAGCGCACGGCTCTCCACCTGCTCGATCCGCAGGCGCTTCTCGGCGCCGAGCACCTCGCCGCGGTGCACCGAGTCGGTGAGCTTGTCGAGCTCGCCCTTCAGGCCGCGGCCCAGCCCCCGGGCCCCGTCGAGCTCGCGCTCCCGCACGCCCTTCGCGGACTCGGCGGCGGTCCGCTCCGCCACGGCCCGGGTCAGCGACACCTCGATGTGCGCCAGCAGCTGGCGGGCTCCGTCGGCGACGGCCGCGGCGACCCGCGCCTCGTACCGCAGCCGTTCCCGGCGGCGCTCGGCCCTGGCCCGGGCCTCCCGCTCGGCCCTGGCCCCGCGGTCGAGGGAGTCGGCCCGGCCCGCGAGCCCCTTCACCCGTTCCTCATGGGTCCTGAGCTGCAGCCGGGCCTCCATCTCGGTCTGCCGGGCGTTCGCCCCGTCGGCCGCGAGCCGGTCCCGGTGCGAGGTGTCCGGCTCCTCGTCGGCAGGCATCTCCTCGGCGACGGCGAGCCGTTCCGCACACTCCTCCACGTCGGCCAGCGCCTGCTCCAGCGCATCCTGCGCCGTGGCTGCGGCCGCGGCGGCGCGCTCGGCTTCGCCCAGCGCCCCCTTCGCCTGCCCCGCGAGCCGCCCGAGCTGCTGCGCGACCCCGGCCCGGGCCCGCTCGTCGGCCCGCCGGAGCTCCGCGAGCTCCTCGACCCGGGCCCCGGCCAGCGACCGGCGCTCCTCGGCGGCCTCCTTCTCCCCGGCCAGCGCGAGGCACTCCCCGTCGAGCCGGGCCAGCTCCGCGGCCGCCTCGTCGACGGCGGCCCGCACCTCGATCAGGCTGGGCACCCCGGCGGACCCGCCGTGCGCGAGGTGCGCCCCGAGCACGTCCCCCTCGGCGGTGACAGCCACCAGCTCGGGCCGCGCGACCACAAGCGCCTCGGCCTCGTCGAGCCCCCCGACCACCACGAAGTCCCGCAACACCCAGGCCACGGCCCGGACGACCGCACCCTCCCCCTGCACGAGCCCGGCGGCCCAAACCACCTCCCCCACCCGCCCGGGCACGCCGACACCCGCCGGCACCGGCGCCACGGTGCCCGGCTCACCCGAACCCGCCGACACCGGGCCCCCGGTGCCCGGCACACCCGAACCCGCCGACACCGGCGCCACGGCACCCGCCACACCCGAACCCACCGACACCGGGCCCCCAGTGCCCGGCACACCCGAACCCGCCGACACCGGCGCCACGGCACCCGCCACACCCGAACCCACCGACACCGGGCCCCCGGAACCCGGCACACCCGAACCCGCCGACACCGGCACGACAGCGCCCGGCACACCCGAACCAGCCGGCACCGGGCCCCCGGGGCCGGGCACACTCAGCCTCGCCGGCGTTTGAGGCGCGGGGTCTGGGGCGGAGCCCCAGTTTCGGGAAGGGGCGGGGTGGGGGAAAGTCGCCCCGGCCCCGGCCCCGCCGGCCGAACCGGCCCCGGAAACCTGCTCCCGGCCCGCGGGGACGACACCAGCCCCCAGACCGAATTCCTGGTCCGTGGCCACGACCGAGCCCGAGGCCGAGCCCGGGCCATGGGCCGAGCCCAAATCCGGAGCCGGAGCCGGAGCCGGAGCCGAACCGTAGTCGGGATCCGAATCAGAATCCCGGCCCGGGCCCTCATGCCCCGCAACCGAACCACCAGAGGCCACCGCCTGACCCGGGACCCCGACTCCGGCCGAACCGCCGGAGGCCACCGCCCCCGGAGCGACCAGGAACGCGGCCCTCCCCGCATCCCCCTCCCGCAGGTACCGGATCGCCCCGGCCGCAGCCGCCGTCGACGTGACGGCCACCGCGTCCGCCGCCGCCCCCAGCGCCGCCGCCACGGCGACCTCGTACCCCGGGGTCACGGACAGCCGCTGCGCCGCCGGCCCCAGCAGCCCCTCCAGCCGCGCCGCGAGCAGCTCCGCCGTACCGTCCTTGCGGCGCAGCCCCATCGCCAGGGCGTCCCGCCGCGCCGACACCGCCGCCCGCGCACGCTCCGCCGCGGCCAGCGCGTCCCGGGTCTCCCCGAGTCGGGTCTCCGCCGCCGCCAGCTCGGCCCGCGCCTCCTCGTACTCCCCCTGCGCGGAGCCGGGATCAGAACCGGAACCGGAGCCGCCGGAACCGGCGGAGCCGGGCGCGCCCGGCTCACCCGCTCCCGGCGCCTCCTCCCCGACCTCCTGCGCCAGCGCCTCGTACTCCTCGCGCGCTTCCTCCGCCCGCGCCCGCGCCCCGTCCCGCGCCAGGACCAGCCGGTCGATCTCCGCCTGGGCCGCCCCCGCGCGGGAGCGGGCCGCGCCGAGCCGGCCCGTCAGCCGCGCCAGCGCCTCGCGCCGGTCGGCGATGGCCCGCGCCACGTCCCGTAGCCGCCGTTCCTCGTCGGCCAGCGCGCGTTCCAGCTCGGCCCGGTGGGCGACGGTGTCCTCCAGGGCCCGCGCGGCCGCCTCCAGAGAGGCCGTCAGCTCGGCCTCCTGCTCGCGGATCCGCGCGGCCTCCCGCTCCATCTCCTCCGGGTCCCGGCCGCGCCGGTCCTCCTCGGCCGGCGCCGAGGCGGAGGTGACCCGGGCGTCCGCCAGCGACACCGTGCCGCGGACCCGTTCGGCGAGCTGCGAGAGCTCGTACCAGGTCTGCTGCGCCCGCTGGAGCCGTGGCGCGAGTTCCCGTACGGCCTCCTCCAGTTCGGATTCCCGCCGCACCGCCGCCGCGAGCTGCGCCTCGGCCGCTTCCTTGCGCTCCTTCAGGGCGGCCTCGTCCGCGATCTCCGCGTCGAGCGCGCCCTTGAGCGTGACGAGGTCGTCGGCGAGCAGCCTCAGCCGCGCGTCGCGCAGGTCCGCCTGGATCACCGCGGCCCGCCGGGCCACGGCCGCCTGGCGCCCCAGGGGCTTCAGCTGCCGCTGCAGTTCGCTGCCCAGGTCCTGTACGCGCGCGAGATTGGCCTGCATCGCGTCCAGCTTCCGCAGCGCCTTCTCCTTGCGCTTGCGGTGCTTGAGCACCCCGGCCGCCTCTTCGATGAAGGCGCGGCGGCCCATCGGATCGGCGTGCAGTACGGAGTCCAGCTGGCCCTGTCCGACGATGACGTGCATCTCGCGGCCGATGCCGGAGTCGGAGAGCAGTTCCTGGATGTCGAGGAGGCGGCAGGTGTCGCCGTTGATCTGGTACTCGCTGCTGCCGCCGCGGAACATGATCCGCGTGATGGTGACCTCGGCGTACTCGATGGGCAGCGCGCCGTCGGAGTTGTCGATGGTGAGCGAGACCTCGGCGCGGCCGAGCGGCGGGCGGCCGGTCGTGCCGGCGAAGATGACGTCTTCCATCTTCCCGCCGCGCAGGGACTTGGCCCCTTGTTCGCCCATGACCCAGGAGAGGGCGTCCACCACATTGGACTTGCCGGAGCCGTTGGGGCCCACGACGCAGGTGATGCCCGGCTCGAAGCGCAGGGTGGTTGCGGAGGCGAAGGATTTGAAGCCACGCAGGGTCAGGGACTTGAGGTGCACGCCGCCGGACTCTACCTTTCGCGTTCGGTTTCGCCCATGAAGGTGCAGGGCAGATCAGACGCTAAAGGAAGTGGCCCCCCACCTGGCGCAACGCCGCCCGGCGGCCTTGTGCGAGGTGGGAAAGGCGGAAGAAACACAGAAGGCACGGAACACGGAAAGAAAGAAGGGACGCCGAAGCGTCCCTTGCAGATCATGCAGTTCCGTTGATCGAGCGACGAGGGAGCGCGGATCAGGTGAGCGCAGGCTCCGCCTGGGGTACGTCGAGGTCGATGCTGTCAAGCAGCGAGTCTCCGTGCTGTGCGGCGGCCGCGTTCAGAGCGTCGTTTTCGGACTGGATTCGTCCGAGCTCGGACTCGAGGTCCTGGACGCGCTGCTGAAGCCGTCGCATCTCGGCGAGGAGTCGCGGGTCGGAACCGCCGACGTAACCGAGAAGCGCCTTTGCCATGATGGATGGTCCTCCACACTGAGTGACCGACCGAAGCGGTGTGGGTCGTGAGGGAATCGCACCCGCGGATGTCCGGCAGCGACTGTCAGTCACTGCGTCGATCTTTCGCTGACACTGTGTACTGCCAGCACTGCCAAACAGCTCAGGTGCGCGGGGCTTCCAGCGTCTCACCAAAAAGTTTGACGGTCAACACGATCACGCCCCGTATCGGCGGGCATCCCGGCCCCCGCAAGGGGCGTGGAGATCATCCTCGTCTCCGAGCCTTCCACGGATCCCGCCCGTCGGCAACGCGTCGGCGATGAATGCGCAGTTCCGACCGCATGCGGACCATCCGGCGATGTGTTCAGTACATGATCAGTCGATCGGTCACCGGATCGCGAAGCCGTCGTATCCGCCGCGCGGTGTGCCCCAGATCTCCGTCACACCGTCCACGTTCCCGGGCGTGTCGGCGCTGTGCAGCCACGCCAGGAGCCGGTGGCAATTCTCACGTTGACCTTCGGCCACGACCTGTACTCGCCCGTCGTCCAGGTTGAGCGCGAAGCCGATCAGTCCGCCGATCTCCATGGCGTTGGCCCTGGTGAACCAGCGGAAGCCCACTCCCTGTACACGGCCGCGCACCCAGGCGGTCATCCGCACATCTTCGTTCATGCCTGAACGCTAACGGGGCAAACGATTCGGGGTCACCTCGCCCCCTCCCGCCATGGCGTACAGTCGCGCAGCAATGAGCTCACCCATTTGGGTGAGTAAAGGTTGATCTTGAAACGCTCGGCACTGCCGATGCCGAACGATCCCGAACCCAGGAAGGTGAGCCGCCATGGGACGCCACCGACTCCACGCCGCGCCGCGCCCCGGCGGCAAGCGCCGCGCCGCCCTGCGGGGCGGCCTGCTCGGCGCATCCGTGGCCGTGGTCCTCGGCACGGCGGCCGTCACCACGGGCATCGTCCCGGTCGGCTCCTCCTTCCCCTACGTAGGGGTCACGGCCGCGGGCTCCGACGCGAAGACCGCGGACGCCCGGGCGCAGGCCTCGCCGAGCCCGGGGAGTTCGCCGGAGCAGCAGGGCGGCCTCGCCAACCTCTCCGGCCGGGCCCCCTCGGCGGCGGGCACCCCCTCCTCCCCCGCCCCCTCGGCCTCGCCTTCCCCGTCGGCCAGCCCGTCCCCTTCCCCTTCTCCCTCCACGGAGCCGGCGAAGACCCCGGAGGCGAGCGCGACCCCGGCCCCGGTGAAGCCGAAGCCCGCCGCCCCGAATACGGCGGCGCCGAAGACCGCTGCGCCGAAGCCCTCCGCTCCCGCAGCCCCGCCCGCCTCGGCTGGCCATTCCGCCGAGGAGGCCGCCGTCCTGACCCTGGTGAACCAGGAGCGCGCCCAGGCCGGCTGCGGTCCGGTCCGGGCGAACCCGCCGCTGGCGGCACTGGCCGGAGCCTTCAGCAAGGACATGGCCGTCCGCGGCTTCTTCGACCACACGGACCCCGACGGCAACACCCCGTGGGACCGCGCCACCAAGGCCGGCATATCCGGGATGGGCGGCGAGAACATCGCCCGCGGCCAGGGCGACGCGGTGGCCGTGATGAAGGCCTGGATGAACAGCCCGGGCCACAAGGCCAACATCCTCAACTGCGAGTTCCGCACCCTGGGCGTCGGCGAGTACAACGCCGCCGGCGGCCCCTGGTGGACCCAGGACTTCGGCTTCTAGCAAGCGAAAGCGGGCGGGGGCGCGGGGGGGGGGGGGGGGGGGGGGGGGGGGGGGGGGGGGCGCGGCCCCCCCCCCCCCCCCCCCCCCCCCCCCCCCCGCCCGTTTCTGCGCACCGCACCCGTGCCGGGCGGGCAGCGCCCGGCACCTGGGCGGTACGTCGATCCGTCAGATGCCGGCCAGAGCCGCGCGGCCCGCGAGCAGGACGCGGGTCTGCTGGGTGACGCGGGCACCGAGGTGCTCGGCGGTGGCGATGTCGGCCTTGTGGACGAACTCGGGACCCTGGTCACCGTTGGACTGGGCGGCCGCGCCGTCGAAGAAGCCGAGGCGGTTGATGTCGTTCTCGGAGCCGGTGCTGGAGTTCCAGCCCGGCTTCAGGCCCAGGTTGACCCAGCTCATGCCGTGCTGCGAGGCCAGGGTCTGGAAGTAGTCGAGGGTGTTGCCCTTGTCTCCGGACTTGGAGCCGGAGTTGGTGAAGCCCGCGGCGACCTTGTCCTGCCAGCCGGCCGCGAACCAGATCTTCGAGGTGGCCTCGGCGAAGACGTGGAAGGCGCCGGAGGCGGTGCCCATGTAGGTCGGGGCGCCGAAGACGATCGCGTCGGACGCGGTGAGGAGCTCCCACTGCGCGTCGTCGATCTCGTCGACCTTGATCAGGTGCACGGTCGCACCGGCGTCGATGGCACCGGCCTTGACGGCCTCGGCGATCACGGCGGTGTGGCCGTAGCCGGAGTGGTAGGCGATCGAGACGACGGGGGTGTACGTGGTTCCGGACAAGACGGTCTCCCTCGGAAAACACCGTGGGGTACACGGCGTTGTGCGGCTGTGCGGCGTGGTGGAACGACACCGAGGTAACCACTAACTTTTCGAAAGCGCAACCTGGATGGCTGGCGCTGCGCAGTAGTAGGCTGAAACCATGCAGACTCCAGGGTGTGGCGAAGCCGAGGGCAACGGCGTGCCCGAACAGGCCTCCGAGGCCGCCGAGGCCTTCGACGTGTTCGCTCGCGCGTGCCCGTCCCGCGAGACGCTGGAGCACGTCACGGGCCGCTGGGGCAGTCTCACGGTCGGTGCCCTGTCCAAGGGGCCGTGCCGGTTCAACGAGCTGCGTCGGCGCGTGGACGGTATCAGCGAGAAGATGCTCTCCCAGACCCTGCACGCGCTGGAGCGCGACGGCATCGTCAACCGGGAGGCGCAGCCGACGAACCCGCCGCGCGTCGACTACGAGCTGACCCCGTTCGGCGTGGCGGTCGCGGAGCGCGTGGACGCGCTCATCGGACTGCTGGAGGGCAGCATGCCCTCGGTGCTTTCTTCCAGGTCCGCCTACGACGCCACGCGCGAAGGCCGCTGGCAGCGCGGGCAGAAGTAGCTCGACCGGTTCATCCAGGGGCGGCGCCGCATCGGAGTGCCGCAGCGCCGGCAGGGCTCGTCCTCCCGCCCGTAGGCATCGAGCGAACGGTCGAAGTAGCCGGACTCGCCGTTCACGTTGACGTAGAGGCTGTCGAAGCTCGTACCGCCGACGGCGAGGGCCTCGTTCATGACGTCCCGGACGTGGCCGAGGAGTTCCGTGCTCCGGGGGCGCGTGAGCGTGGCCGTGGGGCGCTCGTAGTGCAGCTTGGCACGCCAGAGCGATTCGTCCGCGTAGATGTTGCCGACCCCGCTGATCAGCGACTGGTCGAGCAGTGCCCGCTTCACGGTGGTGCGCTTGGCGCGCAGCGCCAGGTGGTAGGCCGCCTCGTCGAACAGGGGGTCCAGGGGGTCCCGCGCGATGTGCGCGATGACGTCGGGCAGCCCGTCCTCGCTGCCGGGGACGCTGGAGTGCAGCGACAGCCCGCCGAAGGTCCGCTGGTCGACGAAGCGCAGCTCCGTCCCGGCGTCGTCCCCGAAGCGCACCCGGATGCGCAGGTGCTTCTCGTCGGGGGCTCCCTCGGGCTGCACGAGGAGCTGCCCGCTCATGCCGAGGTGCCCGAGCACGGAGTGCTCCTGCTCTTCCAGCGGCACCCACAGGTACTTGCCGCGCCGCCTCGGGACCCCGAAGGTCCGCCCCGTGAGCCGCGCCGCGAAATCGGCCCCGCCGCCCTCGTGCCGGCGTACGGCGCGCGGGTGCAGGACCTCGACGGCCTCCACGGTCCGCCCGGCCACCCAGCGCTCCAGCCCCCGCCGCACCACTTCGACCTCGGGCAGCTCGGGCACGGTGTTCCTCCGGGGGTTCGGATCGGGCTCTCTCCCGCGAGCGTACCGACTCGCCCTGCGGGGCTCCCCGCCCACCCGTCCTTTACCGGGCCGGCCGGCTTCTCCCCCGTCCCCGGAAACGGAAACGGGTCCGCCCCGCCGCCTGCCGGAGCAGGTGACGGGGCGGGGGGTTCCCGGAAGAACGGGTCAGGCGTCCGGCGCCGGGTCGGCGGGAGGCGGTGTCCCGCCGTTCCCGGCCGGAGCCGCCGCGCCCGCGGCGGTTCCGGCGAGCCGTTCGTCCGCCGCGGTACGGATACCGCGCCACGCGGACTCGGCCGCCTGCTGTTCCGCTTCCTTCTTGCTGCGCCCGACACCGGTGCCGTAAGAGGTCCCACCGACGCGCGCGGCGGCGGTGAAGGTCTTCTCGTGGTCCGGGCCGGTCTCGGTGACCAGGTATTCGGGCACCCCGAGACCTTCGGCGGCCGTGAGTTCCTGGAGACTGGTCTTCCAGTCCAGGCCGGCACCGAGGTTCGAGGACCTGTCGATGAGCGGGTCGAAGAGCCGGTGAACCAGCTCCGAGGCCGCGTCGAGACCCTGGTCGAGGTAGACCGCGCCGATCACCGCTTCAAGGGTGTCGGCGAGGATGGAGGCCTTGTCCCGGCCACCCGTGCCCTCTTCGCCCCGGCCCAGCCGGATGAAGGAGCCGAGCTCGAGCCCGCGGCTGACTTCGGCAAGTGCACGCGAGTTGACTACCGCGGCCCGCAGTTTGGCCAGTTGGCCTTCCGGCAGGTCGGGGTGGGTCGTGTACAGCGTGTCCGTGACCACCAGGCCCAGCACGGAGTCCCCGAGGAACTCCAGGCGTTCGTTGGTGGGCAGACCGCCGTTCTCGTACGCGTACGAGCGGTGGGTCAGCGCACGCACCAGAAGGGCGGACTCGAGTCGATACCCGAGCCGCCCTTCCAGAAGCACGTGGGACGAGGCCGCGTTCTTACTGTCTGCCTGCTTCTCAGCGTTGGACAGCTCAGACATTGCGCCTCTCACCAGCCGCTCAGACCT
The DNA here is from genome assembly GCF_044454225.1 of Streptomyces sp. NPDC051563. Lineage (NCBI taxonomy): Bacteria > Bacillati > Actinomycetota > Actinomycetes > Kitasatosporales > Streptomycetaceae > Streptomyces > Streptomyces sp. NPDC051563. Next base: position 77,693 of record NZ_JBITDL010000014.1, on the reverse strand, counting down.
CGAGGACCTGGCGCTTGTTGTAGGTGCCGCAGCTCGGGCACGCAATGTGCTGGAGCTTCGGCTCCTGGCAACGCTCACACGAAACCAGGGTGGGGACCGCAGCCTTCCACTGCGACCGGCGGTGGCGCGTGTTGCTGCGCGACATCTTCCGCTTCGGAACAGCCACGGCTACTTCTCCTGCTTCTCGGCGGCGCCCTGAACTCCGTCGGAGGCAGTGCCGCTCATATTGTCCTTCTCGACGCCCTGATCGGTGACGAGTCCCTGCAATGCCGCCCAACGGATGTCGACGGCGTCATGATGGTGGTCCGGGTCGTCGTTCAGGCTGAGCCCGCAATCGGGGCACAGTCCGAGACAATCCTCCCGGCACACCGGCTGCAGCGGCAGTGCGAGCACCACCACGTCGCGCAGCACGGATTCGAGGTCGAACAAGCCGTCCTCGAGAAAGAGCGTGTCCTCGTCGTCCTCGGCGTCGTCGGCCGGCTCCGTCTTGGAACGGATCCGGTCGTCGGCGTCAGGGTACGAGAACATCTCCTGGAACTCCGCCTTGAGCTCGCGCTCGACGGCCTCCAGACACCTTACGCATTCCCCGGTCACCCAGCCACGGACGGTGCCTGTGACAAGCACCCCTTCCATGACCGACTCCAGGCGGAGCTTGAGGTTCAGCTTGTTGCCCTGGGGCACTCCGATGACTCCGGCGAGACCGAGGTCCGCCGGCGCCGCGATTTCACGGGACAGCCGCAGCATGGCACCAGGACGCCGACCCAACTCGTGCGTGTCGAACACGAGAGGGTTGCGGTGGTCGAGGTGGGTGTTCAGGGCTGTTCCCGCTTTCACAAAATCACTGGAGACTGCTGAAGATCAAGTTTTCCGCCCCTCGGGGGCAGCATGGATCGCGGTGCATACGCGCGACCGAAGAGCCAGGATACCCGCCGCTTCGCTCTGAGCCCAATCCAGGTCCCGGGCGGGCTCAGCGGCCCTGTTCGTACTGGCGCAGCTGGTCCAGATCGATCATGCCCGTGTCGAAGAAACTGGTCTCGTCGAGCGCCGCCTGCTGGTCCTGCACCGGCTGGGGCTGCGGCTGGTAGCCCGCGTAGGGGTCGGGCTGCTGGTCGTACGGGACCGCGTACGGGTCCGGCTGCTGCTGGACCTGCTGGTAGCCGGAGTACGGGTCCTGGTACGCGTACGCGTCCTGCTGGACGGGCTGCTGGTAGGAGTAGGCGTCGTACGGGGGCTGCGGCTCCGGCTGGGTCTGCGCGGGGATCAGCGGCGCCTGCGGCTCGGCCAGGCCCGCCAGGAAGTCCGCATCGCTCGACGAGCGCGACTGCTGGTGGCCCGCCGCGTCCTGGGCGGCCATGTGCGCGCCGAGGTCGTCGGTGGCCACGCGGCCGAGGAGCTTCTGGCGGCCCCGGCCGACGGCCTCCAGGGTCTTGGAGAGCACCGCTTCGAAGGTCGCCAGCTTGGTGTCCACGTACGCGTCCGCCTGCTGGCGCTGCGTCTCGGGGTCGTGGCTGCGCTCGGGCGCCTCCGCATCGGGGTAGCCCTGCTCGTCGAGCCCGGCGCCCCGGCCCAGCAGCTTCTCGCGGCCCCGGTCCACCGAGCCGATGGTCTTGGTGAGCACGACCTCGAAGTTCGCGAGCTTGCTGTCGACGTAGTCGTCGGCCTCGGCCTTCACCTCGTCCGCCTCGCGGCGGGCCTCCGCCAGGATCCGGTCCGCCTCGTCCTGGGAGCGCCGTGCGACCTCGGTGTCGGAGATCAGCGAACCGCGCTGGGCGTGCGCCGACTCGATGATCCGGTCGGCCTCGCGGCGGGCCTCCTCGACCATCTGCTCCCGGCCGCCGATGAGCTCCTGGGCCTGTGCGAGCGAGCCCGGCAGGGCCTTGCGGACCTCTTCGAGCTGGGCGAGCAGCTCGGCGCGGTTGATCACGCACGAGGCCGACATGGGCATGGACCGGGCGCTGCCGACGGCCGCGACGATCTCGTCGAGCTTCTTCTGCACGTCCATGGGTGCTCGCACTCTCTCGGCCCCGGGCGGTTCCCGAGACGGACGGGACGACTGTAAGGCCACCGGCCCCGGAGCCGACACCGGCTGACTCCCGGTCAGCCGGTGTCCGGCGGCGGGGTTCAGCGCCGGGGCAGGCGCTCCAGCAGCGCGGCGTGCACGTGTGCGGGCAGCAGGTGGGCGACGTCGCCGCCCCAGGCCGCCACTTCCTTGACCAGGGAGGAGGACAGGAAGCTGTAGGTGGGATTGGTCGGGACGAAGAGCGTCTCGACGCCCGACAGCCCCATGTTCATCTGGGCCATCTGCAGCTCGTAGTCGAAGTCGCTGACGGCACGCAGGCCCTTGACGATGGCCGGGATCTCCCGCTGCTTGCAGAAGTCGACGAGGAGCCCGTGGAAGGACTCGACCACGATGTTGCCGTAGCCGGCGGTCGCCTCGCGGATCAGCTCGATCCGCTCGTCGACGGTGAAGAGTCCCTGCTTGGACTGGTTGATCATCACGGCGACGTGGACCACGTCGTAGAGCCGGGAGGCCCGGCCGATGATGTCGAGGTGTCCGTTGGTGATGGGGTCGAACGACCCCGGACAGACGGCGCGGCGCAACTGCATTCCCTCGTTCCCGGGTGCGGGCTTCATGACTCTTCGCTGGTGGAGGCGGCGCGACCGTACCAAAGGGTGCCCTCGCCGTACTTCCTGGAGCGCAGCGGCTCGAAGCCGTCCGGCCACGGGAAGGCCCCGCTGCGGGTCCTGCGCTCCACGGTGACGAGCGCGTCCTCGGTGAGCCAGCCATTGGACCGGAGTGTGAGGAGGATCTCGCACAGGTCGGCGTGCTCCACCTCGTAGGGCGGGTCCAGGAAGACCACGTCGTACGGGTCCCCGTGCGCGGCGCCGGCCGCGACCTGCTCGGCCTTGCCGGACCGGAATTCGGCGCCGGGCAGGCCGACCGAGGTGATGTTGTCCTTGATGGCCTTGGCGGCCTTGGCGTCGGGCTCGACCAGCAGCGCGTGGGCCGCGCCGCGGGAGAGCGCCTCCAGGCCGACGGCGCCGGAACCGGCGTAGAGGTCGAGGACGCGGGCCCCCTCGACTCCGTGCAGCGACTCCCACGTGGAGAAGAGACCTTCGCGCATCCGGTCCGAGGTGGGGCGGGTGCCGGTGCCGGGCGGTACGGCGAGGCGTCGCCCGCCGGCGCTTCCGGCGATCACGCGGGTCATCTGGGGTCCTTCGGTGAGCGGGCGGAGGATGGTGCAGCCCTCCCACGATAGGTCGTGCCCGTCACCCCTTCTCCAGGTACTGCTCCCGCTCGGTGTCCAGCAGGGCGTCCAGAGCGGTCCGCAGGCCCGGCAGCCGCGCGAGCTCGGGGTCGGCGGCGACCACGCGGGTGGCCTCCTCGCGGGCCTGGGTGATGACCTCCTCGTCCTCGATCACCGCGAGCATCCGCAGGCTGGAGCGGACCCCGGACTGGGCCTGGCCGAGCACATCGCCCTCGCGGCGCTGCTCCAGGTCGATGCGGGAGAGCTCGAAGCCGTCCAGGGTGGCGGCGACGGCCGCGAGCCGGGCGCGGGCGGGGCTGGCCTCGTGCATCTCGCTGACCAGCAGGCACAGCCCGGGGGCGGAGCCGCGGCCGACGCGGCCGCGGAGCTGGTGGAGCTGGGAGACGCCGAAGCGGTCGGCGTCCATGATGACCATGACGGTGGAGTTCGGGACGTTCACCCCGACCTCGATGACGGTGGTGGCGACCAGCACCTTGACCTCGCCGGCGGTGAAGCGGCGCATGACGTCGTCCTTGTCGGCGGGGTCCATCCGCCCGTGCAGCACCTCGACGCAGAGCCCGGCGAGGGGGCCCCGGGTGAGCTGCTCGGCGATCTCCAGGACCGCGAGCGGGGGCCGCCGGTCGCCGTCGTCCTCGGCGGCCGCCTTCTTCCTGGCGGCGGCACCCTTGGCGCCCTTCGCCCCCTTCGCCCCCTTGCCGTTCTCGTCCTCGCCGTCGCCGATGCGCGGGCAGACCACGTACGCCTGGTGGCCGTTCTCCACTTCCTCGCGGACCCGCTCCCAGGCCCGGGCGAGGAAGTGCGGCTTGTCCTTGGCGGGCACCACGTGGGTGGCGATCGGGGAACGGCCGGCGGGGAGCTGGTCGAGTACGGAGGTCTCCAGATCGCCGAAGACGGTCATGGCGACCGTGCGCGGGATCGGGGTGGCGGTCATGACGAGCAGGTGCGGGGGCTGCTTGCCCTTGGAGCGCAGGGCGTCGCGCTGTTCCACGCCGAAGCGGTGCTGCTCGTCGACGACGACCAGGCCGAGGTCGTGGAACTGCACCTTGTCCTCGATCAGCGCGTGCGTGCCGATCACGAGCCCGGCCTCGCCGGTGATCAGGTCGAGCAGTGCCTGACGGCGGGCGGGCACCCCCATCGAGCCGGTGAGCAGGACCACCTTGGTCCCCCGGTCGGAGCCGCCGAGCATGCCGCCCTCGGCGAGCTCGCCCATCATCTCGGTGATGGACCGGTGGTGCTGCTGCGCGAGCACCTCGGTGGGCGCGAGCATGGCGGCCTGTCCGCCGGAGTCGACGACGGCGAGCATGGCCCGCAGCGCGACCATCGTTTTGCCCGAGCCGACCTCGCCCTGGAGGAGGCGGTGCATGGGGTGGTCGGTGGCGAGGTCGTCGAAGATCTCCTTGGAGACGCTTCGCTGGCCTTCGGTGAGGGTGAAGGGGAGCTTGGCGTCGAAGGATTCGAGGAGGCCGCCGGGGGTGGGGCGGCGGGGGACGGCCGGGAGCTGGGAGTCGGCGTGCCGGCGGCGGGCCAGGGCGACCTGGAGGACGAAGGCCTCGTCCCACTTGAGGCGTCCGCGGGCGTCCTCGATGTCGGCCTTGGTGACCGGGCGGTGGATCTTCAGCAGGGCTTCGGTGAGCGGGACCAGGCCGCGGTCCTCGCGCAGGGCGGGCGGCAGCGGGTCGACGACCTCCTGGGCCCTGGGGAGCACCGCGTCCACGCACTTGGCGATCTTCCAGGACTCCAGCTTCGCGCAGGCCGGGTAGATCGGGATGAGCTGGCTCGCGAAGGCGGCGGCCGCGTCCCGGTCGGAGGCGTCCGCGCCGAGGGGCTCGTAGGCGGGGTGGGCGAGCTGGAGCTTGTGGTTGAACATCCCGACCTTGCCCGCGAACATCGCGCGGCTGCCGGGCAGCAGGTCCTTGTGCGGTTTGTGGACGCCGGACCCGAAGAAGACGAGCTGGAGCCGTCCGCTGCCGTCGGTGATGGTGACTTCGAGGCGTTTTCCGCCGCCCCGGCTGCCCTGGTACGTCAGCAGCCGCGCGTCGGCGACCTGGGCGACCACCGTGACGTGTTCGTCGATCTGGTCGGCGAGTTCGGCCAGCGAGGTCAGCTCGCCGCGCTCCGCGTACCGGCGGGGGTAGTGGTGGAGCAGGTCCAGGGCCGTGTGCAGGCCGAGCTGCTCGGCCAGCACCTTCGCGGTGGCGGGGCCGAGGGTCTTCTTGAGGTCTTCGTCGAGCGCGGGCACGTGTTCCATTGCACACCATGGCGCCGACAACCCGGCTATTCCACCCCGATGAGCAGCGGTGCGGACCAGCGGCCGCCCTGGTAGGTGACGGTGTCGACGGCGAGGTGGCCGTGCTGGACGTACGCCTCCAGGCGCCCGGCCAGCTCGGCGGGCGCCTCGGGGCCCAGGACGAGGGTGACCAGTTCGCCGCCGGATCCGAGCATGCGGGCCAGGACGGCCTCCGCGGTCTCGGCCAGGCCCGTGCCGATGACGGCCACGTCGCCGTCGATGAGTCCGAGCACGTCGCCGGCCTGGCAGATGCCGGCCGAGGTGAAGGACTGCCGTTCGGCGACGGCGAGTTCGCCGTAGCGGGTGGCTCCGGCGGCCGCCGTCATGGCGACCACGTCCTCGTCGAAGCTGCCGTCCGGGTCGTGCACGGCGAGTGCGGCCAGGCCCTGGACCTCGGAGCGGGTGGGGATCACGGCGACGCGCACCCCTTCGGCGCGCGCCTGCTGGGCGGCGGCGGCCGCGACCGTGCGCAGTTCGGCGCCGTTCGGGAGCAGGACGACCTCGCGGGCGTGCGCCTCGCGGATGGCGTCGGCCAGTTCGGCGACGGCCGGCGGTTCTCCGGGGCGGGCGAGCAGGGTGGTGGCGCCCGCCTCTCCGCAGAGCCCGGCCAGGCCTTCGCCCTGGACCACGGCGACGACCGCGCGCTGGGAGCGCTCGCCGCGGGCCCGGCGGCGTTCGTCGCCGAAGTGCGTGATGCGGATCCGGTAGGGCCGTCCGGCGACCACCGCGGCTTCCACGGCCGCGCCGGGGTCGTCGACGTGGACGTGGACGTTCCACAGCCCGTCGCCGCCGACCACGACGAGGGAGTCCCCGAGGGCGTCGAGCCGGGTGCGCAGCCGGTCGACCTCCGGCTCGGGGGCCTCCAGCAGGTAGATCACCTCGTAGGCGGGTCCGCCGTGCTCCTCGGCGCAGGGCTCCTGCGGGCGCGGTACGGGCACGGCCCGGCCGCGTACGGGTTCGGGCGCCGGCTCCCGCCCGGACAGGGCCTGCCACAGGGCCCCGAGTACGGCGACCAGTCCGCAGCCCCCGGCGTCGACCACTCCGGCCCGCCCGAGCGCGGCCAGCTGGCCCGGGGTTTCGGCGAGGGCCGCGCGGGCTCCGTCGTAGGCGGCCCCGGCCACGTCGGCGGCGGTCCCGGTGAGTCCGGCGGCGGCTTCGGCGGCCCGGGCGGCGGCGGTGGCGACGGTGAGCATGGTGCCCTCGACCGGGTGTGCGACGGCCCGGTACGCCTCTTCGGCGGCCCGGGTCAGCGCCTGCGCGAGCAGCCGAGCGGGATCGCGTCCGGCGGGCTCGTCGCCGAGCACGTCGGCCACCCCGCGCAGCAGCTGCGCGAGGATCGTGCCGGAGTTGCCCCGGGCGCCTATCAGGGCGCCGTGCGCGAAGGCCCGTACGGCTTCGGGGAGGGTGGCGCCGGCTGTGCCGTCGGTCACTCCGGCGAGGAGGTCCCCGAGCTCGCGGTCGGCCGATTCGGCGGTCAGGTAGAGGTTGGTGCCGGTGTCCGCGTCGGCGACGGGATAGACGTTGATCGCGTCGATGTCCTCACGGGCCCGGCCCAGTGCGGCCAGGGACAGCGAGCTCCAGGTGCGTACCGCTTCGGCGTTCAGGGGGTACGGCTGAGGCTGGTGCGCCACCGGGCGTTCCTCCTTGTGCGGGCCAGGGTTCACCGCAGGGTAACGAAGGACTGCCGGGCGGGCGGGACCCCGGGGCGGGGGCCGCCGTGGACATGGTAGTTTTCTTGGACCGAGGCAGTCGTTGTATGCTGCTCCGGTTGCCCGATGAGAGTCGGGCCATTCCCCCCGGCAAACCACTTCAGATCCCTGATACCGGTGCGCCGGGATTCACTGTAAGTGCATCTGAAGTCTTTGGAGTGACCTGTGGCTGCCAACTGCGACGTTTGCGCCAAGGGGCCGAGCTTCGGCAACAGCATTTCCCACTCGCACCGCCGCACCTCGCGTCGCTGGAACCCGAACATCCAGCGTGTCCGTGCCGTGGTCAATGGGACGCCGAAGCGCCTCAACGCCTGCACCTCGTGCATCAAGGCCGGCAAGGTCTCGCGCTGACGCCTTCCGTCGTAGCGCAGCCCTTTCCGGTTGCTGAGAAGGCCGGTCCACCTGGTGGACCGGCCTCTTGCTTTGCCTGATCGAACATGATCAAACCTGTAGGGCCTGCTCCACCCCGTACCCGTACGGGGTGGAGCAGGCCCTACAGGCGTTCCGGACGTCTCAGGCGGTCCGGACGTTTTAGGCGGTCCAGGTGGTCCGGCGCCACTGCCACGCGTGGTCCACCGGTCCGATGCCCGCGCCCAGGGCGAACCCGGCGGCGATGGCTCCGGTGACGTACGCCTTGGCCCCGGTGACGGCCTCCGGGACGGCGAGGCCCTTGGCCAGGCCCGCGGCGATCGCGCTGGCGAGGGTGCAGCCGGTTCCGTGGGTGTGCCGGTTGCCGTGGCGGGGGGCCCGCAGCCAGCGCTCGTCGGCGCCGTCCGTCAGGAGGTCCACGGCCTCGTGCCCGTGGTCGGCGAGGTGGCCGCCCTTGATCAGCGCCCAGGCGGGCCCGTACGCCAGGACGGCGTCGGCGGCCCGGCGCATGTCGTCCTCGCTCTCCACGACGACTCCGGTGAGCTGGGTCACCTCGTCCAGGTTCGGGGTGGCGACGGTGGCACGGGGCAGCAGTTCTCCCCGTACGGCGTCCAGCGCGCTCGCGGCGAGGAGCGCGTCCCCGTGCTTGGAGACGCCGACCGGGTCCACGACGGCCGGGGCGGCGGTCGCGGCGAGCAGCTCGGCGACGGTCTCCACGAGGGCGGCGGAAGACAGCATTCCCGTCTTCACGGCCTGGACGCCGATATCGTCCACCACGGCCCTGTACTGGCCCTTCACGGCTTCCACGGGCAGTTCCCAGACGCCTTTGACGCCCAGCGAGTTCTGCGCGGTCACGGCGGTCACCACGCTCATCCCGTGGACCCCGAGCGCCAGCATGGTCTTGAGGTCGGCCTGGAGGCCCGCGCCGCCGCCGGAGTCGGATCCGGCGACCGTCAGGCACAGCGGCGGGTGCGGGCGGGACGGGGCGGTGCCGGCCGGACGGGGGGCGCCGGGGGCGTCAGGGGAACCGGGGGAACCGCTCATCGCGCGGTGTCCTCCGCGGCGGTGTCCGCGCCGAAGTGGTCCCATCCGCCGGTGGAGGCCCAGGGCGCGCCGTCGACGGTCACCTGGGGCAGTGCGGAGCGGTTCTGGACCTCGCCGATGACCTTCCAGCGGGCCGGGAGCTTCACGTCCGGCGGGAAGGTGGCGACGATCGCGTGGTCCTCTCCCCCGGTGAGGACCCACTGGAGCGGGTCCACGCCGACGGCCTGCCCGATGTCGTGCATCTGCGTCGGGATGTCGACGGCCGCCGAGCGCAGGTCGATCCGTACCTTGCTGGCCTCGGCGATGTGCCCGAGGTCCGCGATCAGGCCGTCGCTGACGTCGGTCATGGCGGTGGCGCCGAGTCCGGCGGCCGCGGGACCCGCGTGGTAGGGCGGCTCGGGGCGCCGGTGGGCCTCGACGAAGGCGCGCGGCGAGCGGAAGCCACGCGAGAGCACGGCGAAGCCGGCCGCGGACCAGCCGAGCCAGCCGGTCACGGCGACGACGTCGCCGGGCTGGGCGCCGGAGCGGAGCACGGGTTCGTGGTTGCGCAGGTCGCCCAGCGCCGTGATGGCCACGGTGATGACGTCGCCGCGCACCACGTCACCGCCGACCACGGCCGCCCCGGCGACCTGGCATTCGTCGCGGATGCCGTCCATCAGCTCGGTGGGCCAGGTGGCCGGCAGCTCGGCCGGGACGACGAGGCCGAGCAGCAGTGCGGTCGGCACCGCGCCCATGGCGGCGATGTCGGCGAGGTTCTGCGCGGCGGCCTTGCGGCCCACGTCGTAGGCCGTGGACCAGTCGCGCCGGAAGTGCCTGCCCTCCAGCAGGATGTCCGTGCTCGCCACGACCCGGCGGTCGGGGGCCGACACCACCGCGGCGTCGTCGCCCGGGCCGACCCGGACCGCCGGGGTGGTGGTGAGCCGTGAGGTGAGCTCCCGAATGAGCCCGAACTCCCCCAGCTCGCCCACAGTGCCCTTCATCGCTGTGCCCCTTCTTGCCCAGTCCGCTTGCGGTCGCGAGCCGTCACAGCTCTGGGTACCGTCAACAGATACGTCAACTTCTGCTCTCCGTACGCCCCGCTCCGCGCACCACCGGCCCCGCGGGTCTCCCCGCGGCACTCGGCGACGCGGTACCGTGGCGTCCCTTCACCGGGCCCACCCGTCATCCCCGGGCCCACCCGAAGGGTAGGGGAAATGATCCTCGTGGCCGCCCTGGAGGTTCCGTGGTACAGGCGTACATCCTCATCCAGACCGAGGTGGGCAAGGCGTCGTTCGTCGCCGAGTCCATCGCGCAGATCGCGGGGGTGATCCAGGCCGAGGACGTGACCGGCCCATACGACGTGATCGTGCGCGCCCAGGCCGACACCGTGGACGAGCTCGGCCGCATGGTCGTGGCCAAGGTCCAGCAGGTGGAGGGCATCACCCGCACCCTGACCTGTCCGGTCGTCCATCTGTAGCCCCCGTCTACTCTTGGCCGGTGATGTCACGACACCGCCGGCCCTTCTCTCTGCTCGCCGCACTGACCGCGCTGGCCGCCTCGGCGGCCCTCGCGGGCTGTTCCCCGGGTGAATCCGAGGCACGGGTGGATCCGCCGTCCGCTCCGCCCGCCGATGTCGCGGGTCTCTGTGCGGCGCTGCACAAAGAGCTCCCGGGAACGGTCGCCTCGCTGGCCCGGACCCCGGCACTGCCGGAGTCGGACCTGACCGCCGCGTGGGGTGGCTCGGCGATCGTACTGCGGTGCGGCATCCCCAGGCCCGCGAAGATGCTGGACGAGAAGGCGGACGGCGTCGACGTGAACGGTGTCGGCTGGCTCCTGGAGAAGCTGGACGACGGCGGCTTCCGGTTCACCACCGGGAGTCGGCTGGCGTACACGGAGGTCCGGGTCGACAAGGAGCATGCCACGGATGCGGGCATGCTGGTGGGCCTGTCGGCCGCGATCGCGAAGACCGTGCCGGTGGGCGTCGCCTCGTACTGACCCGCGTACCGGGCCTCGTACTGCCTCTCGGGCCGCCTCTCGGACCCGTCCCCGCACCGGCCCTCCCGTACCCGCCCGAGAGGACAGCGGACCGCCCGCCGCGATCCTCTTGCGAGGGGCGGCGGGCGGTCCTCGTCCGCGTACGGAGCTTCGTGCGGGCCTGCTCCGGGGGCTAGCGCAGTCCGGTGGAGCGGCGCAGGGCGGCCTGGATCAGTCGGTCCACCAGCTCCGGGTACTCGATACCCGACTCCTGCCACATGCGCGGGTACATGGAGATCGGGGTGAAGCCCGGCATGGTGTTGATCTCGTTGATGACGAAGGTGCCGTCTTCGGTGAGGAAGAAGTCGGCGCGCACCAGGCCCTCGCAGGACGCGGCGTCGAAGGCCTCCACCGCGAGCCTGCGGACCTCGGCGGTCTGCTCCTCGGTGAGCGGGGCGGGCACGAGTCCGGAGGCGGAGTCGATGTACTTGGCCTCGAAGTCGTAGAAGTCGTGGCTGGAGACCGGCGGGATCTCGGCGGGCACGCTCGCGCGCGGACCGTCCTCGAACTCCAGGACTCCGACCTCGATCTCGCGGCCGCGCAGCAGCGCCTCCACGATGATCTTCGGGTCGTGGCGGCGGGCCTCGCGGATCGCGGCGTCCAGTGCGGAGGGCTCGTCGACCTTGGTGATGCCGATCGAGGATCCGGCGCGGGCGGGCTTGATGAACAGCGGCCAGCCGTGCTCGCCGGCGAACTCCGCGATGCGGGCCAGGGCGCCCTCGCGGTCGTTCTCCCACTCGCGGGGACGGATGGTCACGTACGGGCCCACGCGCAGCCCGAAGGACGTGAAGACCCGCTTCATGTAGTCCTTGTCCTGGCCGACGGCGGAGGCGAGGACGCCCGAGCCGACGTACGGGATGCCGGAGAGCTCCAGGAGGCCCTGGAGGGTGCCGTCCTCGCCGTACGGGCCGTGCAGGACGGGGAAGACCACGTCGACCTCGCCCAGCGCCTTGGGGACGGCGCCCGGCTCGGTGTAGACGACCTCGCGGCTGGCCGGGTCGACGGACAGTACGACGGCGCCGTCCTCGGAGTCGGCGAGCTCCCCGACGTTGGGGAGCTTGCCGCCGGAGATGGCCATCCGGGCCGGCTCGTCGGCGGTCAGCGCCCATCGGCCGTCCGTGGTGATGCCGATGGGCAGCACCTCGTACTTGGAGCGGTCGATGGAGCGCAGGACGGCGCCCGCGGTGACGACCGAGATGGCGTGTTCCGAGCTGCGGCCGCCGAACACGACGGCCACGCGGGGCTTGCGGCCCTGCTGCTCAGGGGTCTGGGGGAGGTTCTCGCTGCTCATATCGCCACGAGGGTACCCGCTCAAGCGTCCGGAAAGCAGTCAGCGCCGTTCCGGTTTGGCGCTGCGTCCCATGAGTTCCTTGAGCGCGACCAGGGTGGGCTTGCCGTGGTGGACGATGTCGACGACCGTGTCGGTGATCGGCATGTCCACTCCGTGGCGGCGGGCCAGATCGGCCACGGACTGGCAGGACTTGACCCCCTCGGCGGTCTGCTTGGTGACCGCGATGGTCTCCTCCAGGGTCATCCCGCGGCCGAGGTTGGTACCGAAGGTGTGGTTCCGGGAGAGCGGCGAGGAGCAGGTGGCGACGAGGTCGCCGAGGCCCGCGAGACCCGAGAAGGTCAGCGGGTCGGCGCCCATCGCCAGGCCCAGGCGGGTGGCTTCGGCGAGGCCGCGGGTGATGAGCGAGCCCTTGGTGTTGTCGCCGAGGCCCATGCCGTCCGCGATGCCGACGGCGAGGCCGATGACGTTCTTGACGGCGCCGCCGAGCTCGCAGCCGATGACGTCGGTGCTCGTGTACGGGCGGAAGTACGGGGTGTGGCAGGCGGCCTGGAGGCGCTGGGCGACGGCTTCGTCGATGCAGGCGACCACGGAGGCGGCGGGCTGCCGGGCGGCGATCTCCCGGGCCAGGTTGGGGCCGGTGACGACGGCGACGCGGTCGGCGGGGACCTTGGCCACCTCCTCGATGACCTCGCTCATCCGCTTGGCGGTGCCGAGTTCGACGCCCTTCATGAGGGAGACGAGCACGGTCTCGGGGGCCAGCAGCGGGACCCAGGCGGCGAGGTTGCCGCGCAGGGTCTGCGAGGGGACGGCGAGGACCGTGAAGTCGGCGCCGGCCGCGGCCTCGGCCGGGTCGTCGGTGGCGCGGATGTTCGCGGGGAGTTCGATGTCGGGGAAGTAGTCCGGGTTGGTCCGGCCGCTGTTGATGGCGTCGACGAGCTCGCGCCGGCGGCCCCACAGGACCACCTCGCAGCCCGCGTCGGCGAGGACCATGGCGAAGGCCGTGCCCCAGGAGCCGGTTCCGAATACGGCTGCCTTCACGGGACGTGTCACTTGTTGCCCTCCCCTGCGGCCTTGCGCCGCTGCTGCGCCCTGGCCTTGCGATGGTCGTACGGCTGCGCGGGCGCACTCTCGCCCCGCAGTTCCTCCAGCAGCCCGGTGATGGCCGCCATGATGACCTCGGTGGCCTCCCTGAGCACGTCCGGGGTGGGTTCCCGGTCGTAGTACGCGGAGAGGTCCACGGGCGGCCCGGCGAGGACCTGGAGGGTCTTGCGCGGGAACAGGTTGACCTTGTTCTCCTTGGCGTAGGGCGGCATCGCGAGATTCGCGCCCCATTGGGCCACCGGAATGACGGGGGCCCTGGTCATCAGCGCCACGCGGGCGGCGCCGGTCTTGCCGGCCATCGGCCACATGTCGGGGTCCCGGGTGAGGGTGCCTTCCGGGTAAAAGGCCACGCATTCGCCGCTCTCGATCGCGGCCACGGCGGCCCGGAATGCGTCCAGGGCGTTGGTGGACTCCCGGTAGACGGGGATCTGGCCGGAGCCGCGCAGGATCGCTCCGACAATGGGGACGTCGAAGAGGGCCGCCTTGCCGAGCAATCGGGGCACCCTGCCGGTGTTGTACTGGAAGTGCGCGTAGGACAGCGGGTCCAGATACGAGTTGTGATTGACGGCGGTGATAAATCCGCCCTCGGCCGGAATGTGTTCCATTCCCCGCCAGTCCCGCCTGAAGAGCACTGTCAGCGGCGGTTTCGCGATGGCCGCCGCAAGGCGGTACCAGAAGCCGATTCTGCGGCGGGACACTCGGACACCTTCCTCTAGGACCGGTGCGCGGCTTGGGCACCCCGGGGCCGGACAAGTGTGGCCCCGGGTCCGGTCTCTGTCGAGAACACCGTACGCCCCGGACACCCGGACCAGGCCCCGGGTCGCCCGGCATGAGGTGACAATGGGGCTCCGCATGACCTGGCCATGACCCGCACATGGCCTGAGCGGCGCGCGAGCGTGCCGGAGGGAAGGGGTCCGTCACGAACGCCGTCTGGAGTCTGGTCGTCCCGCTGAAGCCGCTCTCGGTGGCCAAGAGCCGCCTCGCGGCGGCCGTCGGGGCGTCCCGGCCGGGGCTGGCCCTGGCGTTCGCGCTGGACACCGTGGCGGGGGCGCTGGCCTGTACGGCGGTCGCGGATGTGGTGGTCGTCACGGACGATCCGGCGGCCGGTGCGGAACTGGCGCGGCTGGGGGCCCGGATCGTGCCGGACTCCCCGGCGGCCGGGCTCAACGCGGCGCTGGCCCACGGGGCGCGGGAGATACGGGCGGGCAGGCCCGGGGTGGCGGTGGCCGCGATGAACGCCGATCTGCCGGCGTTGCGGCCACCCGAATTGCAACGCGTGCTCGAAACCGCATCGGCATTTCCCCGGGCATTTCTGGCGGATGCGGCGGGAATCGGGACGACCTTGCTTTCCGCTGCTCCGGACGTGGAATTGGCGCCCTCGTTCGGCGGTCCCTCACGGGCCCGGCATTCGGCCTCGGGCGCGGTGGAAATGACCCTCTCCGGCGTCGAGAGCATCCGCCGGGACGTGGACACCGGGGCGGATCTGCGCACGGCCCTGGCCCTCGGCGTGGGGCGCCATACGGCCCGCTACAGTGCCCGTATGCAGGCGACCGCGTACACGTACGACTCCCAGACCCGCAGCGGCAGCGTGCTGCTGGACGACGGCACTCCGGTGCCCTTCGAGGCCCCGGCGTTCGACGCGGGCGGCCTGCGGCTGCTGCGTCCCGGGCAGCGGGTCCGGATCGAGACGGACGGCGAGGGCGCGGGCCTGCGGATCACGCTGGTCACCCTGCAGACCTTCTGACCCGGGGGCGTTGCCGCCCGCCGGCGGCGCCCGGACGCACCGCGGGCCGGCTTCCCCGCCATGGGGAAACCGGCCCGGCGTGTGTGACTCGTTGCCCTACTTGGTCTTGCGGGCCGTGGTCTTCTTCGCGGTGGCCTTGCGCGTCGCCGTCTTCTTGGCGGGCGCCTTCGTCGCAGCGGTGGCCTTCTTGGCCGCCGGGGCGGTCTTCTTCGCGGTGGCGGTGGTCTTCTTCGCCGTCGCGGCGGCCTTCTTGACCGTGGCCTTCTTGGCCGCGGGGGCGGCCTTCTTCGCCACGGCGGTCTTCGCGACCGTCTTCTTGGCGGTGGCGGTGACCTTCTTGGCCGTGGTCTTCTTCGCGACCGTGGTCTTGGCCGCGGCAGCCGCCTTCTTGGCGGGGGCGGCCTTCTTCGCGGCGGCCTTCTTGACCGTCGCCGAAGCACCACCGGTGAGGCTGCCCTTGGGCGCCTTCTTCACCGATACCTCGCCGCCCTTGGGCAGCTTCTTGGTGCCGCTGACCAGGTCCTTGAAGCCCTGGCCCGCACGGAAGCGGGGAACAGAGGTCTTCTTGACCCGGACGCGCTCACCCGTCTGGGGGTTGCGGGCGTAGCGGGCCGGGCGGTCCACCTTCTCGAACGAGCCGAAGCCCGTGACCGAGACCCGGTCGCCACCGACGGTCGCGCGGACGATGGCGTCCAGTACCGCGTCGACGGCGTCCGCGGCCTGCTGACGGCCGCCCAGCTTGTCGGCAATCGCTTCTACGAGCTGCGCCTTGTTCAACGTCTTCCCCTTCGGAGACTTCGCCAGAACGAATGTGTTCAAGCTTATTTCGCACGTTAGGCGGATATATACCGCAAATCAAACACGAAACGGGCTTATCACCCTAGTGCCGCAACGTTGTAGGCCGTTACGGAGTTCCTTCGCATCAGTCGCCTTCAGGGAATCGACCCTCGTCGAGGTCCTTCATCAACCTGTCCAGGCGCCTTGCCGCGTCGGCGAGATCATGCTTCGCCACGGCGGTGACGACCAACAGCTTCCGGGACAGCGCCATCCTTACGCCCTCCGGGACTTGCAGTGTGCGCACCCTTGTGTGTGCTTCTTTCAATCGGTCGGCGACAAGTCCGTAGAGCTCAAGTTGACTGTCGCGTTCCATGCACAGATTGTGCCATCTGGGGCGAGTTGTCGCCTCACGGGGCCTCAACACACGACTGTGCCCCCTGCCGGACGGCAGGGGGCACAGTGTTGCCTATGTGATCACCCTAAGGCGAATAAGCGCTGATCAGGCTGGAATCACGCCTGAATCGTGCGGGGCTTGTAGGCCGGGCGACCGCATTCGTAGGTGGCGATGTCCGCTTCGTTCTGAAGGGTGAGGGAGATGTCGTCCAGCCCCTCCAGCAGCCGCCAGCGGGCGTTGTCGTCGAGTTCGAACTCGGCTACGACGCCTTCGGCTCGGACCTGGCGGTCGACCAGGTCGACCGTGATCTCGGCGGTGGGGTCGGCCTCGGTCAGCTTCCACAGCTGCTCGACGGTCTCCTGCGGCAGGACCACGGTCAGCAGACCGTTCTTCAGCGAGTTGCCGCGGAAGATGTCGGCGAAGCGGGAGGAGATGACCGTCTTGAAGCCGAAGTTCTGCAGGGCCCAGACGGCGTGCTCGCGGGAGGAACCGGTGCCGAAGTCGGGACCTGCGACCAGGACGGTCGCCCCGGCCCGCTCGGGACGGTTGGTGACGAACTCCGGGTCCTTGCGCCAGGCCTCGAAGAGCCCGTCCTCGAAACCGTCGCGCGTGATCTTCTTCAGCCAGTGGGCCGGGATGATCTGGTCGGTGTCGACGTTGCTGCGGCGCAGCGGGACGGCCCGGCCGGTGTGGGTGGTGAAGGCTTCCATTGCTCTCAGACTCCTGCAGGCGCGGTAGCGGCGGACGACCCAGCCAGGTCGGCGGGCGAGGCCAGATGGCCCAGCACCGCGGTGGCGGCGGCCACCTGCGGGGACACCAGGTGGGTGCGCCCGCCCTTGCCCTGCCGGCCCTCGAAGTTGCGGTTGGAGGTGGAAGCGGAGCGCTCACCGGGGGCCAGTTGGTCGGGGTTCATGCCCAGACACATCGAGCAGCCCGCGTGCCGCCATTCGGCGCCGGCCTCCTTGAAGACCTTGTCCAGGCCCTCCGACACCGCCTGCAGGGCGACGCGGACCGAGCCCGGGACGACCAGCATCCGTACGCCCTCGGCGACTTTGCGGCCCTCGATGATCCCGGCGACGGCGCGCAGGTCCTCGATGCGGCCGTTGGTGCAGGAACCTACGAAGACGGTGTCGACCTCGATGTCGCGCAGCGGCTGTCCGGCGGTCAACCCCATGTACTCCAGGGCCTTTTCGGCGGCGTTGCGCTCCGAGGCGTCCTCGTACGAAGCCGGGTCGGGGACGTTCGCCGACAGGGGCGCGCCCTGGCCGGGGTTGGTGCCCCAGGTGACGAACGGCGACAGCGAGGCTCCGTCGATGACGACCTCGGCGTCGAAGACGGCGTCGTCGTCGGTGCGCAGGGTCTTCCAGTACGCGACCGCCGCGTCCCAGTCCCCGCCCGTCGGGGCGTGGTCGCGGCCCTCGAGGTAGTCGAAGGTGGTCTGGTCGGGGGCGATCATGCCCGCGCGGGCGCCGGCCTCGATCGACATGTTGCAGATGGTCATGCGGGCTTCCATCGACAGCTGCTCGACGGCCTCGCCGCGGTACTCCAGGATGTATCCCTGGCCGCCGCCGGTGCCGATCTTGGCGATGATCGCCAGGATCAGGTCCTTGGCGGTGACGCCGTCGGCCAGCGCTCCGGTGACGGTGATCGCCATCGTCTTGGGGCGGGCCAGCGGCAGCGTCTGGGTCGCCAGCACGTGCTCGACCTGGCTGGTGCCGATGCCGAACGCCAGCGCGCCGAAGGCGCCGTGCGTGGAGGTGTGCGAGTCACCGCAGACCACCGTGGTGCCCGGCTGGGTCAGGCCCAGCTGCGGTCCCACGACGTGGACGACACCCTGCTCGACGTCGCCCAGCGAGTGCAGGCGCACACCGAACTCGGCGCAGTTCGACCGCAGCGTCTCCAGCTGGGCCCGGGAGACCGGGTCCGCGATCGGCTTGTCGATGTCGATGGTGGGGGTGTTGTGGTCCTCGGTGGCGATGGTGAGGTCGAGGCGCCGGACCTTGCGGCCGGCCTGGCGCAGCCCTTCGAAGGCCTGCGGGCTGGTCACCTCGTGCAGCAGGTGCAGATCGATGAAGAGGAGATCGGGCTCGCCTTCGGCGCGCCGGACGACATGGTCGTCCCAGACCTTCTCCGCGAGTGTCCTACCCATCGCTTTCCCTCCGGCCGGCCGGTTGTGCCGGCGCTTGATAGAGATCTTGTGCGCCTGATCGTCCGTACCCCACGTCCCGGACGACGGCTCGGACCCAGTGGTTCGTGGACCCGCACATACAGACTCGCTGGTTCTTGGAAAAATTGAACTTGCGTTTCACAGTGTGAGACGCGAATATCGTTTCATGGACAACTCTAGCGGCGTCGGCGTTCTCGACAAGGCAGCTCTGGTATTGAGCGCACTGGAGTCCGGTCCGGCCACCCTCGCCGGGCTGGTCGCGGCGACAGGGCTCGCACGACCCACGGCACATCGCCTTGCCGTGGCACTGGAACACCACCGGATGGTGGCGAGGGACATGCAGGGCCGGTTCATCCTCGGACCGCGGCTGGCGGAGCTCGCCGCCGCGGCCGGCGAGGACCGCCTGCTGGCCACGGCCGGACCGGTGCTCACCCACCTCCGGGACGTGACGGGAGAGAGCGCGCAGCTCTACCGGCGTCAGGGCGACATGCGCATCTGCGTGGCGGCCGCCGAGCGGCTGTCGGGCCTGCGGGACACCGTCCCGGTGGGCTCCACGCTCCCGATGAAGGCCGGCTCGGCAGCGCAGATCCTGATGGCCTGGGAGGAGCCCGAGCGGCTCCACCGGGGCCTGCAGGGCGCACGCTTCACGGCGACGGCGCTCTCGGGCGTACGGCGTCGCGGCTGGGCGCAGTCGATCGGCGAGCGGGAGCCCGGCGTGGCCTCCGTCTCGGCACCGGTGCGCGGCCCCTCGAACCGCGTGGTGGCCTCCGTATCGGTCTCCGGGCCGATCGAGCGCCTGACCCGCCACCCGGGGCGCATGCACGCCCAGGCCGTCATCGACGCGGCCGCCCGCCTGACCGAGGCCCTGCGCCGCTCCAGCTGAACACCCTTGCCGTCACTTGCCCCACTTACCCCCGGGCCCGGGGGCGCGTGAGACGCCGCACACGTCCACACACGCGCCGCCGGGCCCGTACTCATCGGGCCGACGGCTCCAGCTGTCCGGAAACGACGAAGAGGCCCTCCGCGATGAACGCGGAGGGCCTCTTCTGTGCGTACCCCCGACCGGATTCGAACCGGCGCTACCGCCTTGAGAGGGCGGCGTGCTAGGCCGCTACACAACGGGGGCTAGCTGTTACTGCGGTACTGCGCTGGGCTACCAGGACTCGAACCTAGAATAAGAGAACCAGAAACTCTCGTGTTGCCAATTACACTATAGCCCAAAGGTCTAGACCAGCTAGACACCGTACCCCCGACCGGATTCGAACCGGCGCTACCGCCTTGAGAGGGCGGCGTGCTAGGCCGCTACACAACGGGGGCCCTAGCGATCCTGCATCAAAAAATCCGGGTGCGACCCTGGAAATCTCACGGGAAGGATCTGTACCCCCGACCGGATTCGAACCGGCGCTACCGCCTTGAGAGGGCGGCGTGCTAGGCCGCTACACAACGGGGGCAAGCACTGCGTCACTACGGAACTGCGCTGGGCTACCAGGACTCGAACCTAGAATAAGGGAACCAGAAACCCTCGTGTTGCCAATTACACTATAGCCCACCAAAACTCAAGACCCTGAGGGGCTTTCGTTCGGTTAGCGCCTCCGGCCCGGCCTTTCGGCCCGCTCGGGCGGCGCAGAAAGAACATTACCGGATGCCTGACCGTGCTCCAAAACGGGTATCCCCGGCCAGCACCTGCGGGAGCCGGTCCAGTCCGGTGATCCGGTGCACGCCCTCGGGTCCGGAGCCGCGCGATCCGTCGCGGTCGAGCCACACGGCCGTCAGCCCCGCGTCACGGGCGCCGCGCGCGTCGATCTCGGGCTGGTCCCCCACGTAGACCACCTCCCCCGGCTCCAGTCCCATCTCGGCGCACGCGGCGAGGAAGGCACCGGCCTCGGGCTTGCTGACGCCCAGCTCGACGGCGCAGACCAGCACCTCGAAGCGGTCGCGCAGGCCGAGCCGGCGCAGCTTGGGGTCCTGGTTGGCCACGGAGGAGTTGGAGAGCACCCCGTGGCGGTAGCCCGCGGCCAGGGCGTCCAGGGCGGGCACCACGTCGGGGAACAGCTCCCAGGCGGCCGTGTAGTGCTCCACGTACCGCCCGAACCAGTCGTCGGCCTGCGCGTCCGACAGCGCGGGCTGCCCGAGGTACTCCCGCACCCGGTCCCGGCGCTGCCCCTGGAAGGTCCCCACCCCGGCCGCGAACCGTTCCCAGTGCCGGTCGGTGATCCGCCGCCACAGCGCGAGCGCCTCGGCCGGGGTCCCGTACCGCTCGGCGAGCCCCTCGGCGGCCAGGTGCGCCGCGAGCCCGGCCCGGTCGGCCCGGGTGTAGTCGAAAAGGGTGTCGTCGATGTCCCAGAGCACCGCACGGATCGCCATGCGGCCGACCCTACGCGCAACGCCGCGGGGGCGGCGGCCGTTCGCTGATGCAGCGGCCGGCCGCCGCCCCTGGGGGCGGTGCGGGTGGTGCTTACGCGGCGGCGAGCTTGGCCAGGGTCGCGTCGATGCGGGACAGGGAACGGTCCTTGCCCAGGATCTCGAGCGACTCGAAGAGCGGCAGGCCGATCGTGCGGCCGGTGACGGCCACCCGGACCGGGGCCTGGGCCTTGCCGAGCTTGAGGCCGTGGGCCTCGCCGGCGGTCAGAACGGCCTGCTTGAGGGACTCGGGGTCCGACCAGTCGGCGGCGGCGAGGTTCTCGCGGGCCGTCGTCAGCAGGGCCGCCGGGTCGCCCTTCATCGCCTTGTCCCACGAGGCCTGGTCCTCGACCGGCTCCTTCAGGAACAGGAAGTCGACGTTGGCCGTGATGTCGGAGAGGACCGTGAGACGGGTCTGGGCGTACGGCGCGATGCGCTCCCAGGCGGCGGTGTCGAAGTCCTCGGGCGCCCAGTTGGCGTGCGGGGCCTGGAGCCACGGGGCGCAGCGGTCCGCGAAGACCTTCGGGTCGAGCAGCCGGATGTGGTCGGCGTTGATCGACTCGGCCTTCTTGAGGTCGAAGCGCGCCGGGTTGGCGTTGACGTCCGGGATGTCGAACTTCTCCACCATCTCCTCGATCGAGAAGATGTCCTGGTCCTTGGAGAAGGACCAGCCCAGCAGCGAGAGGTAGTTCAGCAGGCCCTCGGGGAGGAAGCCCCGCTCGCGGTACAGGTTGAGCGAGGCCTCGGGGTCGCGCTTGGAGAGCTTCTTGTTGCCCTCGCCCATCACGTACGGCAGGTGGCCGAAGGCCGGCACCGCCTTGGCGATGCCGAGCTCGATCAGGGCCCCGTAGAGCGCGATCTGGCGCGGGGTGGAGGAGAGCAGGTCCTCGCCGCGCAGGACGTGGGTGATCTCCATCAGCGCGTCGTCGACCGGGTTGACGAGCGTGTAGAGCGGGGCGCCGTTGGCCCGGACGATGCCGAAGTCCGGCACGTTGTCGGGGGTGAAGGTCAGCTCGCCGCGGACCAGGTCCGTGAAGGTGATCGGCTCGTCGGGCATCCGGAAGCGGACGATCGAGGTGCGGCCCTCGGCCTCGTACGCGGCCTTCTGCTCGTCCGAGAGCTCGCGGCAGGTGCCGTCGTAGCCCGACGGCCTGCCGGCGGCGCGGGCCGCGTCGCGGCGGGCGTCCAGCTCCTCGGTGGTGCAGTAGCAGTGGTAGGCGTAGCCGCCGCCCTGGAGCTTCTGCGCGACGTCCTTGTAGATGTCCATGCGCTCGGACTGGCGGTACGGGGCGTGCGGGCCGCCGACCTCGGGACCCTCGTCCCAGGTGAAGCCGAGCCAGCGCAGCGAGTCGAGCAGCTGGCCGTAGGACTCCTCGGAGTCGCGGGCCGCGTCGGTGTCCTCGATGCGGAAGACGAACGTACCGCCGTGGTGGCGGGCGAACGCCCAGTTGAAGAGGGCCGTGCGGACCAGACCCACGTGGGGGTTGCCGGTCGGGGACGGACAGAAACGTACGCGGGGGGTCGCGTTAGCCACGCTTGATCACCTTGTTGGTGAGAGTGCCGATGCCTTCGATGGTGACGGCGACCTCGTCGCCGACGTTCAGGGGGCCGACTCCGGCCGGGGTCCCCGTGAGGATGACGTCGCCCGGGAGCAGCGTCATGGCCTCGGTGATGTGCACGATGAGGTCCTCGATGGAGCGGACCATCTCGCTGGTGCGGCCGAGCTGGCGCTGTTCGCCGTTGACGGTGCACTGGATGGTCAGGTCGCTCGGGTCCAGATCGGTCTCGATCCACGGGCCGAGGGGGCAGGAGCTGTCGAAGCCCTTGGCGCGCGCCCACTGCTTCTCGCGCTGCTGGACGTCGCGCGCGGTGACGTCGTTGGCGCAGGTGTAGCCGAGGATGACGTCCTTGACGCGCTCGCGCGGGACCTCGCGGCACATGCGGCCGATGACCACGGCGAGCTCCGCCTCGTGGTGCAGGTCCTGGGAGAAGGACGGGTACGCGATCGGGTCGCCCGGGCCGACCACCGAGGTGGAGGGCTTGAAGAAGGTGATGGGGGCGTCCGGGACCTCGTTTCCGAGCTCCGCCGCGTGCTCCGCGTAGTTGCGGCCGATGGCCACGACCTTGTTCGGGAGCACGGGCGGCAGCAGCCGGACCTTGCTCAGCGGGACCTTCGTGCCCGAGAGCTCGAAGTCCGCGAACGGGATGCCCTTGATGATGTCGAGGACGAGCTCACCTTCGGACGCTCCGAGGGCAGTGCTGCCCTCGACCGCGCCGAACGCGACATTGCCGTCGATCGAGAACCTGGCGATGCGCACGTGTTGCGTCTGCCCCTCTGTATTTCCGCTGGCTGGAGTCTGCGGACTCCAGGCTAACGCGGTGGGGGCCGACGCTTCGCGCGGCTTTCGCCGGACACTCCCGCTTACTGGGCGGCGGTGACCGGTGCGTCCATGAGGATGGTGCGGCGCGGGTTCGCGGTCTGGCCCGGCAGCTCGACGGTGTGCTCCGGGACCGGCGCGGTCTGCAGCTCCTCGGCGTCCTTGAGGTGCGCGAGGGTGGTGCGGCGCGGGTTGGCTATGTTGCGGAACATCATCGTCGTCTTCATCGGAGTGCGAAGCCCTCGGCTCACTAGGTCGGATGGTGGCGGCGGGCGCCGCCGGGATGCCTTCGGAGTGCCGCTTGTCGCTCGCGGCAAGCCTGTAAAGCTCAAGGCTAAACATCTGAATCCCCCGTCGAACCGGGAAGTAATGGCCATGGCTATGTGAGTTTGCTCACCACTGACCAGGCATTACGGGCATTACGGTCAGTCAATTCCGCCCCACAAAGCGGACATTGTGCCACTGAATGCGTTATTCCGCTCCCGATCATCGCGACTGGGACAGCTGGCCAGGCGCGAGGTTTGGGCGGCGTAAGTCCGATTCCGTACGAATTGGCCCGCACGTCGGGTAGTGCCCGCGTCACCGGAAGTGACCGACAGTCCGGGCCGGGACTCGCACCTTGTTGGAGATCCGCCTCTGTGCTGGAATTCGCGGGACCGCCGCGGGAATCAGCCGGCGCGCAGGTGGCGCGAGACAGCGCCGAGCGCGGCGGCAACGGAGAGGGAGACGCGCCGGTCACCGACGACCACCATGGGGCGCATTGCCCCACGACTCGACACCGTCCCACCGGTCGCCCGGCGGGACGCCTGGTCCAGAGGTTGCGACGCTAGTGCAGGGACGATTCAAGAGGGATGACAAGGGGTCTCCCCAGGCCCGTCAGGGCCGTGGGGACGCCGCGCCGGAGCAGGACCCGCGCGGCGGGACCGACCGTGGCTCCTCGCCCCAGCACGCCCAGAACCGCGGGCCGGCTGTCGAGAGCGGGGGCCCCGACGGCTCCGCCGCGGCGAAGTCCAAGGGCCGTGCCAAGCCCAAGGGCGGGACCAAGGCCGACGAGGAGTCGGGCAGCCGCGACGTGGCGATACCCCAGACCCCCCGTGGGTCCGGTTCCCGTCTGGCCATGCAGAACTGGCGCATCAGCACGCGACTGGTGTCGCTGCTGACCCTGCCGGTCGTCGCCGCCACCACTCTCGGTGGCTTCCGCATCAACGACTCGCTCAACGACATCGCGCAGCTGGAGCACATGCAGCTGCTGACGACGATGACGCGTCAGGCCACCAACCTGGCCGCCATGCTCCAGGCCGAGCGTGACAACTCCGCCGGTCCGCTGTCCGTCGACAAGTCGGGCAAGCCCAGCACCCTCGTCCAGGGCGTCCGGGACTCGACCGACTCCGCCGTCCGGGCCTTCGCCGCCGCGACCGAC
The DNA here is from genome assembly GCF_044454225.1 of Streptomyces sp. NPDC051563. Classification (NCBI taxonomy): domain Bacteria; kingdom Bacillati; phylum Actinomycetota; class Actinomycetes; order Kitasatosporales; family Streptomycetaceae; genus Streptomyces; species Streptomyces sp. NPDC051563. Next base: position 53,330 of record NZ_JBITDL010000014.1, on the reverse strand, counting down.
AAGGTCGACGTCGCGGAGGGCAACGACGAGACGCTCCGCTCGATCCGCAACAACATCCTGCAGATCGCACACGGGCTCAACAACCTCGAAGAGATCCGCAAGAACGCGTACCAGAACGGTGCCCAGCAGACGGTCACCGAGTACAACGCGCTGGTCGTCTCGCTGCTCTCGCTCTCGCAGGACATGGCCCAGGCCACCTCGAACCCCGAGATGATCAAGCGCACCCGTGCGCTGGCCGCGTTCTCCTCCGCCAAGGAGTACGCCTCCATCCAGCGCGCGATCATCGCGGCCGCGCTCCCCGCGGACCCGGCGCTGGCCGGCAACCTCACCGAGAACGACCGGCTCTACGCCCGCTCCGCCCAGAGCAGCGAGGAGCAGGCGCGCAAGACCTTCGAGCTCGTCTACCAGGGCAAGCCCGAGGAGCTCCTCGCGGCGCTCGGCGACGGCAACCAGGAAATCGCCACCGCCGACCACTACGCCCGCCGCGTCCTGGGCAACAAGGACCAGTTCGCCAAGGAGAAGAACCGCTCCTGGATGGACTGGTACGACGCGGACGACACCAAGCTCCAGGCCATGAAGGTCATCGAGCTCACCCTGCTCGAGGACATGGAGCAGAAGGCCCGCGAGCTCAAGAACGAGTCGCAGCGCGACGCCCTCATCAACGGTGCGCTGATCCTCCTCGTCCTCGGTGTCTCCCTCGTCGGCGCCTTCGTCATGGCCCGCTCGATGATCCGCTCGCTGCGCCGCCTCCAGGACACCGCGACCCGCGTCGCCCAGGACCGGCTGCCCGAGCTCGTCAAGCAGCTGTCGGAGTCCGACCCGCAGGACGTGGACACGACGGTGGAGTCCGTCGGTCTGCACACCCGTGACGAGATCGGCCAGGTGGCCGCGGCCTTCGACGACGTGCACCGCGAGGCCGTCCGCCTCGCCGCCGAGCAGGCCCTCCTGCGAGGCAACGTCAACGCGATGTTCACCAACCTCTCGCGCCGTTCGCAGGGCCTCATCCAGCGCCAGCTCTCGCTCATCTCCGAGCTGGAGTCGCGCGAGGCCGACCCGGACCAGCTGTCCTCGCTCTTCAAGCTCGACCACCTCGCGACCCGCATGCGCCGTAACGGCGAAAACCTCCTCGTCCTCGCGGGCGAGGAGCCGGGCCGCCGGTGGACCCGCCCCGTCCCGCTCGTCGACGTGCTCCGCGCCGCCGCGTCCGAGGTGGAGCAGTACGAGCGCATCGAACTCTCGTCGGTGCCCGGCACCGACGTGGCCGGCCGCGTCGTCAACGACCTCGTGCACCTGCTCGCCGAGCTGCTGGAGAACGCCACCTCGTTCTCCTCCCCGCAGACCAAGGTCAAGGTCACCGGTCACGCGCTGCCCGACGGCCGCGTGCTCGTCGAGATCCACGACACCGGCATCGGCCTCTCTCCCGAGGACCTCGCCGCGATCAACGAGCGACTCGCCTCGCCGCCCACCGTGGACGTCTCCGTCTCCCGCCGCATGGGTCTGTTCGTGGTCGGCCGCCTGTCCCTGCGACACGGCATCCGCATCCAGCTGCGCCCCTCCGACTCGGGCGGTACGACGGCACTCGTCATGCTCCCGGTGGACGTCGCCCAGGGCGGCAAGAAGCCGGCCCCGATGCCCGGCCAGGGCGGTCCCGGCGGCCAGGGTGCCCCCGGCGCCCCCGGTCAGGGCGGTCCCGGTACTCAGGCGCAGGGCTCGATCCCCGCTCCCGGTGCGCGTCCCCCCGCGGGCGCCGCCCCGCAGCGCGGCCAGGTTTCCGCGGGCAACCAGCGCGCGGCCCTGCCGGGCCGCGACGGCGGCCCCGGCGGCGCAGGCGGCCCCGGCGGCGCAGGCGGCCCCGGTGGCGCAGGCGGCCCCGGCGGCCCCGGCGGTCAGCCCCAGGGCCCCGGCCCGCAGGGCGGACGGCCGCAGCAGGGCCCGGGCGGCCAGACGCAGAGCGCCTTCGGTTCGGGCGCTCCGCTGCCGGGCCGCGGCCCGGTCCCGAGTTCCGGCGGTCCGGGCGGCTTCGGCGGTCCGGGCGGCTTCGGCGGCCCGCAGGCCCGTCCGGTCGGCGCCCCCACGGCGTCCGGTCCCGGCGGCTTCCCGCAGGGCAACGGCTTCGAGCGTCCGCAGCAGCCGCAGTCCCCGCAGCCGCACCAGCCCCAGCAGCAGGCACCGCAGCAGTCCCCGCAGCAGGAGGGTCAGCAGCAGGCCGGCGGCCCGGCCGCGCGCGGTCCCCGGCCGCAGCTTCCGCCGCGCGGCGGCGCGCCCCGTCCGGAGCTTCCGGGTGCGGGCGGCGGACCCTCCGCGATGCCCCAGACCACCACGTGGGGCGCCGGCCAGCGCGGGCACGACGTACCGCGCGGCCACGACGAGCTGTCGGGCCCCGGTTCCACGTCCGAGTTCCCCCGGCCCGACTTCAACGCCCCGGCCCCGCAGGCGGGCGGCGGCGGCCAGGCCGGCCATGACAGCGCCGCCACGGGCCAGTTCGCCCGTCCCGAGTTCGGCGACCCGGCCTCCACCGGCCAGTTCGCCCGCCAGGACTTCGGCAACCCGGCCTCGACGGGCCAGTTCGCCCGTCCCGAGTTCGGCGACCCGGCCTCCACGGGGCAGTTCGCCCGCCCGGACTTCCAGGCCCAGCGGCCCGGCGGCCCCGGTGTCGGCGGCTTCGCCCAGCCCGGACAGGCTCCGCAGCCGCAGGGCGGCTACGCCCCCGTACCGACTCCGCGTGCGGAGGCTCCGCGGCTGCCGCAGGCGCCCCGTCCGGAGGCGCTGCCCCCGGCGGGCGCGGGTACCGGCGAGGGCCGCAGCCCGATCTTCGACACGCTGGAGTCGAACTGGTTCCGCCAGGAGGGCGGCCAGCCCGCGGCTCCGGCCCCGGCGGTGCCCCAGCAGGCGCAGCCGGCGGCTCCGGCTCCCGTCGCCCCGCAGCGCCCGCAGCAGCACCAGCTGCCGCAGCGCGGCCAGGAGCAGGCTCCGGCCGAGCCGGCGCAGGCGGCCACCGGCGCCGTGCCGACCGTGAGCTGGCGCTCCTCTCCGAACGACGAGCTGATGCGGCAGGCCGAGCGCGTGCGCCAGCCCGCCGCCGGCGGCATCACCACGTCGGGTCTGCCCCGCCGGGTCCCTCGGGCGAACCTCGTGGCCGGCACCGCGCAGCAGCAGGCCGAAGCACAGGCCGGCCCCCAGGTTTCGCGGTCCCCGGACGACGTCCGCGGCCGTCTCACCAACCTCCGACGCGGTATCCAGCAGGGTCGGCAGGCCGGCACCACCGGCCCGGCCACCGGCAGTTACCACATCGACCCCACTTACCAGCAGGAGCGATAGTTGAGTTCGATGAGCCAGGCGGCACAGAACCTGAACTGGTTGATCACCAACTTCGTGGACAACACCCCCGGGGTGTCCCACACCGTGGTGGTCTCCGCCGACGGCCTCCTTCTGGCCATGTCCGAGGGTTTCCCCCGCGACCGGGCCGACCAGCTCGCCGCGGTGGCCTCCGGGCTGACCTCCCTCACCGCGGGCGCGTCCCGCATCTTCGAGGGCGGCGCCGTCAACCAGACGGTGGTGGAGATGGACCGCGGATTCCTCTTCCTGATGTCCGTCTCCGACGGATCCTCGCTGGCCGTACTGGCGCACCCCGAGTGCGACATCGGCCTCGTGGGCTACGAGATGGCCCTCCTCGTGGACCGCGCCGGCAGCGTCCTCACCCCGGACCTCCGCGCGGAACTGCAGGGAAGCCTGCTCATCTGACTGCCGCTCTCCCGGCCGGACGGTACTGCCGGCCGGGGGACCGGGGCCCCGGCCCCGGAACCCAGTACCACCGCCAGGCCGTCATACCGTCCCCCCACCGGCCGCCCCGTCAGACGGCACGCTGACCATTGCTGTCCAGCCCGGAGGATCAATGACCCCGCCCCCCGCCTATTCCGATCAGTACGGAGACTCGTACTCGGAAGGCGACCAGCCGCTGGTTCGTCCGTACGCGATGACCGGTGGCCGGACCCGGCCGCGCTACCAGCTCGCCATCGAGGCGCTGGTCAGCACCACGGCCGATCCGATGCACCTGTCCGGGCTGCTCCCGGAGCACCAGCGCATCTGCACCCTCTGCCGTGAGGTCAAGTCGGTCGCGGAGGTCTCCGCGCTGCTGAACATGCCGCTCGGTGTCGCACGGATCCTCGTCGCCGACCTGGCGGAGGCCGGCATGGTGGCCATCCACCAGCCGGGCAATGGAGAGGCCGGCGGAACGCCGGATGTAACGCTGCTCGAGAGGGTTCTCAGTGGACTTCGCAAGCTCTAACGGCGGAGCGGCTCCTCGCTCCACCACCTCCGCGAAGATCGTGGTGGCGGGTGGCTTCGGCGTGGGCAAGACCACGTTCGTGGGCGCCGTCTCCGAGATCAACCCGCTGCGCACCGAGGCCGTGATGACGTCCGCGAGCGCGGGCATCGACGACCTGACCCACACCGGGGACAAGACGACCACCACGGTCGCCATGGACTTCGGCCGCATCACCCTGGACCAGGACCTGATCCTGTACCTCTTCGGTACCCCCGGACAGGACCGCTTCTGGTTCATGTGGGACGACCTCGTGCGCGGTGCGATCGGGGCGATCGTCCTGGTCGACACGCGGCGCCTGGCCGACTGCTTCCCGGCCGTGGACTACTTCGAGAACAGCGGTCTGCCGTTCGTCGTGGCCCTCAACGGCTTCGAGGGGCACCAGCCGTACACCCCGGAGGAAGTCCGCGAGGCGCTGCAGATCGGCCCGGACGCCCCCATCATCACCACCGACGCCCGCCACCGCGCGGACGCCAAGAGCGCGCTCATCACGCTCGTCGAGCACGCCCTCATGGCGCGGCTCAAGTAGCGGCCCGGGCAGGGGCGCCGCGCAACGAGTGCTTCGCCGACCGGTTTTGGGGGGCGGGCTGTGTCATGCGACACGGCCCGCCCCCTTCGTTCATAACGTTTCGACAGAGAATTGCCGGTAGTTGGCGACACGGTGCGTTCGTCCGGTGCCGCTGCGCTCACATCTGGCCCCGTTTTTGCCGCAGGACGCTCTTTATGTCCGATTTATGTGGGGCATAAGGCTCTAGGAATGGCCGATTTCAACTGTTTGGAACACGGCCGTTAACCGTGCTGGAATTCAACGAACTAGCTAGTAGCACCGCCGAGAGGTTGTTGGTCGAGTGAGGCGAAGCAACTCGAGCCCCGCGGATGAACCCGCGCGCGGCAACTTCACCCCGCCGCCGCGCGCGGCCGCGTCTGCCCTTGACGTACCCGTGGAACCATCCGTGAGCAGCGGCAGCACCAGCAGGTTCTCGCCCCGCAACTGGCGCGTGCCGACCCGTCTGAACGCCATCCTCCTCGTCCCGGTCCTCGTCGGACTCGTCATGGGCGGCTTCCAGGTCAAGGGCTCGATCGACACCTGGAACGAAGCCAAGGACGCCGAGAAGACCGCCGTCATCGTCCAGGCCGCGGCCGAATACGGCCAGGCGCTGCTGAACGAGCGCGACCTCACGGCCGATCCCCTGCTCAGGGGCCAGCGCGAGTCCGAGCCCGTTCTGAAGGCCTACTCGGCCACCGACGCCGCCAAGGCGAAGTTCGCCGAGGCCGCGAAGGACCTGCCCGCGGGCCAGGGTCTGGAACGCCGCCTGGAACTCTTCCGCCAGGAGGAGCCCAAGCTGGAGCAGGTCCGCAAGACGGCCTACCTGCCGCAGCTGGAGACGCCGAAGAAGGCCCTCCCCAAGGCACTGGGCCCGATCCCGACCGAAGAGGGGTACGTGCTGGTCCAGCACTACCTCATGCAGTTCTCCAACGAGCTGGGCCTCGGCACCGGCAACGTGACCTCGTACGGCCGCATGGTCTATGCGCTCGAACTCTCCAAGGCCGCGAACTCCCTGCAGCGCTCGGTGGGCACGCACCTGCTGGTCCGGCCGAGTGCGAACGAGGACATCCGCAAGGCCCAGCTCGTCGCCTTCTCCTCGTACGCCTACCTCGAAGAGATCGCCATCGGCGAGTACGTCGCCGCCGGCACCGACGAGGACGTCGCGCGGCTGCGCGAGATCATGGGCAAGAAGTCCGAGGAGGGCGCCCAGAAGCTCGTCGCCGCCAAGCAGGCGGCCGAGCAGGCCGGCACCGTCTTCCACGCCCCGCCCGTGGTCAACGACTCCGCGCTCACCGGTATGACCGAGGCGATAGCCAGCGGCGAGAAGCCCGCCAAGCTCGCCGCCGACGGCACCACCCCGCAGGCCTGGCAGGCCGCGGCCACCGCCAAGTTCGACGGTTACGCCGAGCTCGAGAAGGAACTCCTCGACAAGGCCCTCAAGGACTCCGTCGCGGTCTCCGACGAGGCCCGCAACGACGCGATCCTGACCGGTGTCATCGTGGTCGTGGCCCTGCTCGCCGCCTTCATCCTGGCCGGCATGATGGCCCGCCAGATGGGCAAGGCCATGCGCCGCCTGCGCAGCGCGGCCTTCGACATCGCCGAGCAGCGCCTGCCGATGCTCGTCGACCAGCTCTCGCGCACCGACCCGGGCAAGGTCGACACCCGCGTGGTGCCGATCCCGATCGACTCCCAGGACGAGATCGGCGAGGTCGCCCGCGCCTTCGACCAGGTCCACCGCGAGGCCGTCCGGCTCGCCGCCGAGCAGGCCCTCCTCCGGGGCAACGTCAACGCGATCTTCACGAACCTCTCCATGCGCAACCAGTCGCTGATCGAGGGCCAGCTGACCCTCATCACCGAGCTGGAGAACAACGAGGCCGACCCGGACCAGCTGGAGAACCTCTTCCGCCTGGACCACCTGGCCACCCGCATGCGCCGCAACGGCGAGAACCTCCTCATCCTCGCCGGTGAGGAGCCGGGCCGCCGCTGGGACCAGCCGGTCCCCCTCGTCGACGTCCTGCGCGCCGCCTCCTCCGAGGTGGAGCAGTACGAGCGCGTCGAGCTGTCGGGCGTCTCCGAGGCGGAGATCCACGGCCAGGCCGTGACCGACCTCGTGCACCTGCTCGCCGAGCTGCTGGAGAACGCCACCACCTTCTCCTCCCCCCAGACCAAGGTCCGGGTCAACGCGACGCGTCTGCCCGACGGCCGGGTGATGGTCGAGATCCACGACAAGGGAATCGGCCTGACGGCCGAGGACTTCGCGGACATCAACCACAAGCTGGCCAACCCGCCGACCGTGGACGCCGCGATCTCGCAGCGCATGGGTCTGTTCGTGGTCGGCCGGCTGGCCGACCGGCACGGCATCCGCGTCCAGCTGCGGCCCTCGGGCGAAGCGGCCGGCACCACCTCGCTGGTCATGCTCCCCGACCCCATCACCCACGGTGGCGGTGGCGAGGAGATCCCGGCGGACGACTTCACGGTCTCCCAGATCATCCCGCGCCAGCAGTCCCAGCAGCCGGCCGCGCTGCGCACGGCGGCCGAGCTCGGCTTCGACGACTCCCGCTACGAGGTCCACCGGGCCGACCAGCCGGGATTCGACGAGCCCGCCGCCGACCCGGTCGGCCGGTCCCTGGGCCGCGAGGACCGCCGGGCCGCGCTGGAGGCGCAGGTCGGCTACCCGCAGCCGGAGACCCGGCCGCAGCCGCCGTACGAGGAGCCCGCGGCGGAGTATCCGGAACCGCAGCCGGAGCACGCGTACCAGCCGTACCAGGGCTACGAGCAGCAGCCCGCGCAGGGCTACGACCTCGGTTACGAATCCGCTCAGGCCGGGCAGGGATACGACGCGTACACCCAGCAGGAGTACGCCTATCCGGAACCCGATTACACGGATCAGCGACAAGAACTCCCGGCCTACGACGGTGGGTACGATGCCCCTTCCACCGCGGCGGAGTGGCCCCAGCAGAACACCTACCCGGGCTCCTACCAGCAGGATTACGGGACCGAATCGGAATCACCGGCCGCTCCCGAACCTGCCCGGGAGCGCGTAGGCTTCGACCGTCCGGGCTCCACTGCAGACGCCGGTCACCAGGTGACCGGGGCGGGCCTGCCGCGACGCGGCAGCCAGCCGCAGCAGCGGCCGGGACAGCAGGAAACGGAGTCCTCCGGATCCCTCTTCGAGCAGCGGCCGCAGCGTCAGCAGCAGCCCGCGGCTCCGGAGAAGGCCCCCGGGGAAACGGAAGGCCCTGCCGACTGGCGCTCGAACAACGACGAGCGCTGGCAGCAGGCCGCCAAGCTCCGTGAGCCGAAGGCCGGCGGGGTCACCCCGTCCGGTCTCCCCCGGCGCGTGCCCAAGGCCAACCTGGTCGAGGGCGCTGCGGAGACGACGCCGCAGGGAGGCCCCGAGGTCTCCCGGGCCCCGGAGGACATCCGTGGCAGGTTGAGCAACCTGCGACGCGGTGTCCAGCAGGGCCGCAACGCGGGATCCGAGCAGTCAAGTAACAGCTATGACCAGGAGCGTTAGTGTGAGCGCGATGAGCCAGGCGGCGCAGAACCTGAACTGGTTGATCACCAACTTCGTGGACAACACCCCAGGGGTGTCCCACACGGTGGTGGTCTCCGCCGACGGCCTCCTTCTGGCCATGTCCGAGGGTTTCCCCCGTGACCGGGCCGACCAGCTCGCCGCGGTGGCCTCCGGGCTGACCTCCCTCACGGCAGGTGCCTCGCGCATCTTCGAGGGCGGCGCCGTCAACCAGACGGTGGTGGAGATGGACCGCGGATTCCTCTTCCTGATGTCCGTCTCCGACGGATCCTCGCTGGCCGTACTGGCGCACCCCGAGTGCGACATCGGCCTCGTGGGCTACGAGATGGCCCTCCTCGTGGACCGCGCCGGCAGCGTCCTCACCCCGGACCTCCGCGCGGAACTGCAGGGCGGACTTCTCAACTAGCAGACAGGCAGTGCGTTTCGCGTCACTGGACCATAGGGTGCGGTGGCGCGGTTCCACAGGGAGTACTGCGTACTTGGAGTCGGAGGAGGAAACGTGACAACACCCGGAGGACATCCCTATGGCGGCGCGCAGCAGCCGCAGGGTGGGCACGACCAGAACCGCTTCAACTTCCCTTCCGCTCCCAGCAACCGGCCTTCGCCGGAGCACGACCCCGCTTCCGGGCAGCCGTACCAGCGGCAGCCCTACCAGCAGCCGCAGCAGCCGTACGGACGCCCGCAGCAGCAACCGCAGCAGCAGCAGCCCGGACACTCCTACCGGTCCCCGCAGCAGCCTCCGCGCGGCGGGCGCCCGCAGGCTCCGCAGGCGCACAACCCGCTGGTGCGTCCGTACGCGATGACCGGCGGCCGGACCCGGCCGCGCTACCAGCTCGCCATCGAGGCGCTGGTCAGCACCACGGCCGATCCCGCGCGTCTGCAAGGGCAGTTGCCCGAGCACCAGCGCATCTGCCTCCTGTGCCAGGAGATCAAATCCGTCGCGGAGATCTCGGCACTTCTTTCCATTCCTCTTGGCGTAGCCCGGATCCTCGTCGCCGACCTGGCGGAGGCCGGCCTCGTAGCCATCCACCAGCCCGGCGGCGACGAGTCCGCCGGCGGTCAGCCAGATGTGACACTGCTCGAAAGGGTGCTCAGTGGACTTCGCAAGCTCTAACGGCGGAGCGGCTCCTCGCTCCACCACCTCCGCGAAGATCGTGGTGGCGGGTGGCTTCGGCGTGGGCAAGACCACGTTCGTGGGCGCCGTCTCCGAGATCAACCCCCTGCGCACCGAGGCCGTCATGACGAGCGCCTCCGCCGGCATCGACGACCTGACCCACACCGGGGACAAGACGACCACCACGGTCGCCATGGACTTCGGCCGCATCACCCTGGACCAGGACCTGATCCTGTACCTCTTCGGTACCCCCGGACAGGACCGCTTCTGGTTCATGTGGGACGACCTCGTGCGCGGCGCCATCGGCGCCGTGGTCCTCGTCGACACCCGCCGTCTCGCCGACTGCTTCCCCGCCGTCGACTACTTCGAGAACAGCGGCCTGCCCTTCGTCATCGCCCTCAACGGCTTCGACGGGCACCAGCCGTACACCCCGGAGGAAGTCCGCGAGGCCCTGCAGATCGGCCCGGACGCCCCCATCATCACCACCGACGCCCGCCACCGCGCGGACGCCAAGAGCGCGCTCATCACCCTGGTCGAGCACGCCCTCATGGCCCGCCTGCGGTAGCCGTCCCGGCCGTACGCGAAAGCCCCCCGCGCTCCGAGGAGTGCGGGGGGCTTTCGCGTGGTGCCTGCGGGGCTTCGCGTACTAGCCCTGCCAGCTGCGCGGGCCGCGGAAGCCGGGGGTGCGCTCCAGGCGGCGCCAGCCGGCCTGGGAGCGGGCGGTGGCGGTGGAGGTGTCCTCGGGGGTGGCCGCGGCGCGGGCGAGCAGGATCGCGGTGATCGCGGCCAGCTCCTCGGGCTCGGCGTTGCCCTTCTCGACCTTCAGCAGGGTTCCGGTGGCGTTGCTCATCGGTGGCAGTTCTCCTTCTACGTCTACTGGGGCGGGTTGCCGTGCTTGCGCGACGGCAGGTCCGCGTGCTTGTTGCGGAGCATCGCGAGGGCGGCGACGAGGACTTCGCGGGTTTCCGCGGGGTCGATCACGTCGTCCACGAGGCCTCGCTCGGCCGCGTAGTACGGGTGCATCAGCTCGGCCTTGTACTCCTTGACCATGCGCGCACGCATTGCCTCGGGGTCTTCGGCGTCGGCGATCTGCTTGCGGAAGATGACGTTGGCGGCGCCCTCGGCGCCCATCACGGCGATCTCGTTGGTCGGCCAGGCGTAGGTGAGGTCGGCGCCGATGGACTGGGAGTCCATGACGATGTAGGCACCGCCGTAGGCCTTGCGCAGGATCAGCGAGATCCGCGGGACCGTCGCGTTGCAGTACGCGTACAGCAGCTTCGCGCCGTGGCGGATGATGCCGCCGTGCTCCTGGTCGACGCCCGGCAGGAAGCCGGGGACGTCCAGGAGGGTGATGATCGGGATGTTGAAGGCGTCGCAGAGCTGGACGAAGCGCGCCGCCTTCTCGGAGGCGTGGATGTCCAGGACTCCGGCGAGGTGCCCGGGCTGGTTGGCGACGATGCCGACGACCTGGCCGTCCATCCGCGCCAGGGCGCAGATGATGTTGCGGGCCCAGCGCTCGTGGATCTCCAGGACGTCGCCCTCGTCGACGAGCTCCTCGATGACCTTGAGCATGTCGTACGGGCGGTTGCCGTCGGCGGGCACGAGGTCCAGCAGGACCTCGGACCGGCGGTCGGCCGGGTCGCTGGTCTCGTGGACCGGGGGGTTCTCGCGGTTGTTGGAGGGCAGCATCGTGATGAGGTAGCGGACCTCGGAGATGCAGGTCTCCTCGTCGTCGTACGCGAAGTGCGCCACGCCCGAGGTCTCGGCGTGCACGTCCGCGCCGCCGAGGCCGTTCTGGGTGATCTCCTCGCCGGTCACCGCACGGACCACGTCCGGACCGGTGATGAACATCTGCGAGGTCTCCCGGACCATGAACACGAAGTCCGTCAGGGCCGGGGAGTAGGCCGCGCCGCCCGCACAGGGGCCCAGCATCACCGAGATCTGCGGGATGACACCCGAGGCCTTGGTGTTGCGCTGGAAGATGCCGCCGTACCCGGCGAGCGCGGAGACGCCCTCCTGGATGCGGGCGCCGGCGCCGTCGTTCAGGGAGACCAGCGGGGCACCCGCCGCGATCGCCATGTCCATGATCTTGTGGATCTTCGTGGCGTGGGCCTCGCCCAGGGCGCCGCCGAAGATGCGGAAGTCGTGCGCGTAGACGAAGACCGTACGGCCCTCGACCGTGCCCCAGCCGGTAATGACACCGTCGGTGTAGGGCTTCTTGGCCTCCAGGCCGAACCCGGTCGCCCGGTGGCGACGCAGCTGCTCGACCTCCTTGAAGGAACCCTCGTCCAGCAGCAACGCGATCCGCTCACGGGCGGTGAGCTTGCCCTTGGCGTGCTGCGCTTCGGTCGCCCGGTCACTCGGGCCGCGGCGCGCCTGCTCGCGCAGGTCGTGCAGCTCGGCCACGCGCCCGCGGGCGTCCGTCGGCTCGCTCGGAATCTGGTCCACAACGGTCATGTAATGACCTTACGAAGCCGGACCGGAAAAACCCTCCGTCGAATCCACACAGTGTCGGGTGTCTTCCGCTGTCCGGGCCGGACAGAACCACTGCGGGAGCAGTGCGTCCCACCAGGCAGGACCTTGGTCCTTTGTCGAGTCTCCACAAAACAATCGCCCAAGTGGCCGCCAAGGCGTCACCAAGATGCCGTCAAGCCATCCAAGCCGCCCACAAGAGCGTGGGAGGTTGAAATTTGAACGGAATGGGTCTAGCGTCGTTCTTGTTGAAAGTTCAACGATTCATCGAGTGCCGGACATCTGGCGGCACGCTCACCAAGGAGTAGCCATGGGTCTCTTCACCCGCCGCACGCAGGACACCGCCACGACCGCCGTCGCCACCCTCGACGTGGACCCGGCCCTCGCCGCGCTCACCGGCGACTACGTCATCGACGCCTCCCACAGCAGCATCGGCTTCACCGTCCGCCACGCGATGGTCACCAACGTGCGCGGCACCTTCGCCGAGCACGAGGGCTCCCTGCACCTGGACGGCACCGACCCGGCCCGCTCCACGGCCTCCATCGACGTGAAGATCGCCTCCGTCGACACCGGCATCGGCGACCGCGACGGCCACCTGCGCTCGGGTGACTTCTTCGACGCCGAGACCTTCCCGCTGATGACCTTCCGCTCCACCGAGGCCCGGCAGCTCGGCGGCGACAAGTACCGCATCACCGGTGAGCTGACCATCAAGGACGTCACGCGCCCGCTCTCCATCGACCTGGAGTTCGGCGGCTCGGCCACCGACGTCTACGGCAACGAGCGCGTCGGGTTCGAGGGCTCCGCCGAGATCCTGCGCTCCGACTGGGGCCTGACCTGGAACGCGGCGCTGGAGACCGGCGGCGTGATGGTCAGCGACAAGGTGAAGCTGACCTTCGACATCTCGGCGATCAAGCAGGCGTGAGGCCGGTGACGGGCCGCGGGTCCGGGGGCGGCTAGAAGTCGCCCCCGCCGAACCCGCCTCCGTCGAAACCGCCGCCGCCGCCGAAGTCCCCGCCGCCGAAGCCTCCCCCGCCGAAGTCGGACGGGTTGAAGTCGGCCCCGGAGACGTCGCCCCCGTCGAAACCGCCGCCCCCTCCGTCGAAGCCGTTGCCGCCGCCGAAGTCGGAGGCGTAGGCCGGGCTGGACATCATCGAGCCGAGCATCGTGCCCATCAGCAGGCCGGGCAGGATGCCGCCCCCGAAGTAGCCGCCCGCCCAGGGGCCGTACGCCGGGCCGGCGTCGTAGTAGGGGCGCGGACCGTGCTCGGTGTCGACCGTGCGGACCGCCGGGTCCCGGCCGTCGCGCAGCCGGACGGCGTCCGCCGCGCAGACCGGGACGGTACGGGCGGCCCCGCCCGCCGGGGCCCAGGTGGCGTCCTCGGTGCTCGGCCCGTGGCGCGGGTCGAAGAAGCAGGGGGCTCGGCGCTCGGGCAGCGGCCGGCCCTGCCGGCGCGCGTCGAGGCGGGCCAGGGCGTACCGGCCGTCCTCCAGTGCCTGCGTGACCCCCTTGACCTCCTCCGGGTACTGCACGGAGGCCATGATCTGCTTGGCCTTCTCGTACGAGTCGAGGCCCTGCTCGTAGTCCGCGCGCATGGCGTCGTCGGCGCCGGGCTCACCGGGGTGGAAGTCGAGGCGCTCCAGCTCCTCGCCGAAGGCCGTGATGTCCTCGTCGACCACCACGCTCAGCCGCGCGATGGACTCGCGCCGGAGCTCTTCCTTCTTCCTGCGGTTGCGCTTGACCAGCGCGTACGCCCCGCCACCACCGACGGCGGCCACCACACCGAGCCCGATCAGGGCGCCCACGGGGGCCCCGTCGTCGGTGCTCGCGGTGCCCCAGGAGGCGGGGGCCTTGCCCTTGGCCTGGGTGAGGGCCTGGTCCACGAAGGCGTTGAGCTCGGTGTTCGCGTCGACCGCTCCGCCCGCCTTGACGGCGTCGACCAGATTGCGGACCGCGTTGTTCGGCATGACGGCCCGGTCGGCGCCGGCGTTGAAGCCGTCCCCGAGCCGGATCGCGTAGAGCCCGGTGACGCCGGTCTCGGTACGGATCGTCCTGAGCACGCTGTCCGCGGGGAACGCGGCGGTGGCCGGGAGCACGGCCACGAACACGGGCTTCCCGGCATCCTTGATCTTCTTCGCGAGCGCGTCCGCCTGCGCGGGCGACAGCTGCGCGGCGGCGCCGGGATCCACGTAGACCGGCCCCTTCTTGAGGGCCTCCGCCACGGCCGTGGTCCCGTCGGCGGCGGACGCCCCCGGGGCGGCCAGCAGCGCGGTCGCGGACAGCGCCAGCAGCAGAGCGGCCAGCAGCGATCCCATACGTACGGACATAAGCCTGGTCCTCATAGTCACGACGCTACCCGAACGGGTTCAATCCCGTGTGAGCTGGACATAAGGACCATCGCCCTGCCGGCCGCCTCCGCCGTCTCATCCTGCCGGAGCACGACGAGACGGCGTACGCGGACTACTCCGCCGGCTCCACGCCCGCGTGCAGGAGGCCGTAGGTGAAGGCGTCTTCCAGGGCCTGCCAGGAGGCGGCGATGACGTTCGGGGCGACGCCGACGGTGTTCCACTCGCGGGTGCCGTCGGTGGTGGTGACCAGGACCCGGGTCGTGGAGGCCGTGCCGTGGGCGCCCTCCAGGATGCGGACCTTGTAGTCGATCAGCTCGAACTTCGCGAGCTGGGGGTAGAAGCGTTCCAGCGCCACCCGCAGCGCCCGGTCCAGTGCGTTGACCGGGCCGTTGCCCTCCGCCGTGGCGACGATGCGCTCGCCCTTGGCCCACAGCTTCACCGTGGCCTCGTTGGCGTGCGTGCCGTCGGGGCGGTCCTCGACGATGGCCCGCCAGGACTCGATGCGGAAGTACTTGCGTGCCCGGCCCTCGGCCTCGGCGCGCAGCAGCAGCTCGAAGGAGGCGTCGGCGGCCTCGTACGTGTAGCCCTGGAGCTCCCGCTCCTTGACCCGCTCCACCACCCGGGAGACCAGCGCGCGGTCCCCGCCGAGGTCGACGCCGAGCTCCTTGCCCTTGAGCTCGATGGAGGCCCGGCCGGCCATGTCGGAGACGAGCATCCGCATGGTGTTGCCGACCCGCGCGGGGTCGATGTGCTGGTACAGGTCCGGGTCGACCTTGATGGCCGAGGCGTGCAGGCCCGCCTTGTGCGCGAAGGCGGAGACCCCGACGTAGGGCTGGTGCGTGGAGGGGGTGAGGTTGACGACCTCGGCGATGGCGTGGGAGATGCGGGTCATCTCGGCCAGGGCGCCCGCGGGCAGGACCGTACGGCCGTACTTGATCTCCAGCGCGGCGACGACCGGGAAGAGGTTGGCGTTGCCGACCCGCTCGCCGTAGCCGTTCGCGGTGCACTGCACGTGGGTGGCGCCGGCGTCCACGGCGGCCAGCGTGTTGGCGACGGCGCAGCCGGTGTCGTCCTGCGCGTGGATGCCGAGGCGGGCGCCGGTGTCGGCCAGTACGGTCGCCACGGTGGCGGTGATCTGCGCGGGCAGCATCCCGCCGTTGGTGTCGCAGAGGACCACGACGTCGGCGCCGGCCTCGTGGGCGGCGCGCACGACGGACTTCGCGTACTCGGCGTTGGCCCGGTAGCCGTCGAAGAAGTGCTCGCAGTCGACGAAGACCCGGCGGCCCTGGGAGACCAGGTGGGCGACGGTGTCGCGGACCATCTCCAGGTTCTCGTCCAGGGTGGTGCGCAGGGCGAGCTCGACGTGCCGGTCGTGGGACTTGGCGACCAGGGTGATCACCGGGGCGCCGGATTCCAGCAGGGCGCGCACCTGCGGGTCGGTGGCGGCCGAACCGCCCGCCCGGCGGGTCGCGCCGAAGGCGACGAGCTGGGCGTGCTTGAAGTCGATCTCCGCGCGGGCACGCGAGAAGAACTCGGTGTCGCGCGGGTTGGCGCCGGGCCAGCCGCCCTCGATGAACCCCACCCCGAAGTCGTCCAGGTGCCGGGCGATCGTCAGCTTGTCCGCGACCGTGAGGTTGATTCCCTCACGCTGGGCGCCGTCGCGCAGGGTCGTGTCGAAGACGTGGAACCCGTCGTCGGGGCCGGGGCCCGAAGCCGGCGCAGTCGGCTCGCTCGCCTCTGTCGTCGTCATGCTGATCTGACTCCTGTCGGATGGGTGGTTCCGGATGCCCGCCCGCGGGCAGGCCGACGCCACTGCCCCCATCATCGCGCGCTGCCCGGTCCCGGCATGTTCGGGCCGGAAAACGAAAAAACCTCTCGCGGGTGCGAGAGGTCTGCGCGCGGGTCTGAGGCACGGTGGCCGCCTCCGCGAAGTTCTTCCGCGGCTCAGCGGCCACTGGGGACCGGCGCGCTGCTGTCCATAATCATGAGCTGAGCAGGCACGTCGGCAGTCTGCCATACCGCATGCCGCGCATGGACGAGGATCTCAGCATGCGGGCACACTTGTCCGAGGGCCGGAGCGGCGGGGGTGGAGCGGCGGGACCCCGGGCTCAGGGCCTCGGGTTTGGTGCCTCGGGTTCAGTGCCTCGGGTTCAGGGCCTCGGGTTCAGGGCCTCGCTGAGGAACTCGCCGACGTGCTCCAGGATGTCGTCCCGCCCTATCCCGGGCAGGCCGACGGCGACCTGGATGCTGAACCCGTCGAGCAGGGCCCGCAGCCGGGCCGCGAAGCGGTCCGGGTCGACCGGCCGGAACTCTCCGCGCGAGATGCCCTCGGCGAGCAGGGCCACCAGGTCGCGGTGCCAGGCGCCCTCGATGGCCCCCTGCCGCTCCCGCTCCCCCGGTCCCGCGTTCTGCGAGCGGTTCCAGACCTCCAGCCACAGCGTCCAATGCGGATCGCGGGCGCCCTCGGGCACGTACAGGTCCACGTACGCCTGCAGGCGCTCGCGCACCGGGCCGCGGCGGGACAGCAGGGCGCGGCGCCGGGTGCCGAGGGCCGCCTCGCTCCACTCCAGGGTCTGGAGCAGGAGCTCGTCCTTGGTACCGAAGTAGTAGAGGAGGTGGCCGCTGCTCATGCCGACCTCGCGGCCGAGGCCGGCCATGGTCAGTCCGTCCAGGCCGCGTTCGGCGATGGTGGCCATGGCGGCGACCAGTACGTCCTCGCGCGGCGGCGCGTTCTTGCGCGCGGCACGTACCTCACCCGCCACCATGGCCCACTCCTCGTCCCGGCCGCCCCGCTCGGGGTCAGACCTTCGGCTGCTGCTGGGTGATGCAGTGGATACCGCCACCCCCGGCGAAAATCGTACGTGCGTCGACGAGCGTCACGGTCCGCTCGGGGAAGAGACCGCGGAAGATCTCCGCCGCCTCCTCGTCGCGCGGGTCGTCGAAGGCGCACAGGACCACGCCGCCGTTGCACAGGTAGTGGTTGATGTAGGAGTAGTCGACCCACTCCCCGTCCTCTTCCAGCACGGTCGGCGCCGGGATCTCCACGACCTCCAGCTGCCGGCCCTGCGCGTCGGTGGAGGCGCGCAGGATGGCGGCGATGGTCTTGCCGCGCTCGTGGTCCGGGTGGGCCGGGTCGGGCTGGCTGTGGACCATGACCACGCCGGGGCGGGCGAAGGCGGCGACGATGTCCACGTGGCCCTGGGTGCCGTAGGTGCCGTAGTCGCCGGCCAGGCCGTACGGGAGCCAGATCGCCTTGGTGGTGCCCAGGTGGGCGTGGATCTCGGCCTCGACCTGCTCGCGGGTCCAGTCGGGGTTGCGGCCCTTGCCGAGCTGCACGGTGTCGGTGAGGAGCACGGTGCCCTCGCCGTCGACGTGGATGGCGCCGCCCTCGTTGACCAGCGCCGTGCTGTAGGTGCGGGTCCCGACCAAGCCGGAGATCTCCCGGGCGATCTTCGAGTCGTGGTCCCAGCGGGCCCACTCCTGGGCTCCCCAGCCGTTGAAGGTCCAGTCGACGGCGGCCAGTTCGCCCGCGTCGTTGGTGACGAAGGTCGGGCCGATGTCGCGCATCCAGGCGTCGTCGAGCTCGCGCTCGACCAGCTCCAGTTCATGGCCGGCGGCCTCGCCGACGATGGCCCGGGCGCTGTCGGCGTCACCGGGCGAGACCACCAGGGTCACGGGCTCGTACGTGCGCACCGCGCGGGCGACGGCGCCCCAGGCCTCGCGGGCCTCCGCGAGCTCCTGCTCGTTCGTGAAGGTGGGGTTGGGGCTGGGCCAGGCCATCCAGGTGCGCTCGTGGGGAGTCCACTCGGCGGGCATCCGGAATCCGGCGTTCACGGGCGTGGTGTCGGTCATGGCAGGGAGGTCCTTACTGAATCAAAGGAAGTACAGGCGGTTGAGGGAGACCGATTCGGCGGCTTCGGAGCGCAGCGGTTCTCCGTCGAGGGAGACGAGTCCGCTGCGCGCGTCCACATCGACCGCGCCCACCCGGGAGTTGCGGAGCAGGTTCCCGGGGCCGATGCCGCGGGTGCCGCGGACGGCGACCCGGCGCCTGCGGGTCGGCATCTCGTCGCTGCCGAGGGCCGCCGCGGCGGCCGAGACGAAGGCGACGGAGATATCGGCCGCGGTGGCCCCGTACGAACCGAACTGCGGCCCGAGGACGAGCGGTTCGCACGTGTCCGTGGCGGCGTTGGGGTCACCGGTGACTCCGTAGGCCGGGAAGCCGGACTTGAGGACCAGCTGCGGCTTGGCGCCGAAGAACTGGGGGCGCCACAGCACGATGTCGGCGAGCTTGCCGACCTCGAGGGACCCGATCTCGTGGGCCAGGCCGTGGGCGATGGCCGGGTTGATGGTCAGCTTGGCCATGTAGCGCAGGACGCGGGCGTTGTCGTCGCCCTCGCCGTCGCCCGCCTCCCCGTCCCGGGGAAGAAGGGGTCCCAGCTCGCCCTTCATCTTGGCGGCCATCGCGAAGGTGCGGCGGATGGTCTCGCCGGCCCGGCCCATGCCCTGGGCGTCGGAGGAGGTGATGCCGATCGCGCCGAGGTCGTGCAGGACGTCCTCGGCCCCCATCGTGCCCGCGCGGATCCGGTCGCGGGCCATGGCGGCGTCGCCCGGCAGGTCCGGCTTGAGGTCGTGGACGGAGACGATCATGCCGTAGTGCTCGGCGACCGCGTCCCGGCCGAAGGGCAGGGTCGGGTTGGTGGAGGAGCCGATGACGTTCGGTACGCCCGCCATCTTCAGGACGTTGGGGACGTGACCGCCGCCGCAGCCCTCGATGTGGAAGGCGTGGATGGTCCGGCCGTCGAGCACCCGCAGGGTGTCCTCCACGGAGAGGCACTCGTTGAGGCCGTCGCTGTGCAGGGCGACCTGGACGTCGTGCTCCTCGGCGACGCGCAGGGCGGTGTCCAGGGCGCGGGTGTGCGCGCCCATGTCCTCGTGGACCTTGAACCCGGACGCCCCTCCTTCGGCGAGCGCCTCGACCAGCGGGGCCGGGTCCGAGGAGGACCCCCGGGCCAGGAAGCCGATGTTGACGGGCCAGGCGTCGAAGGCGTTGAAGGCGTGCTTCAGCGCCCACGGGGAGTTGACCCCGACACCCCAGACCGGGCCGAACTCCTGCCCGATGACCGTGGTGACGCCCGCGGCGAGCGAGGCCTCCATGATGCGCGGGGAGAGCAGGTGCACGTGGGTGTCGACGGCGCCGGCGGTGGCGATCATGCCCTCGCCGGAGACGATGCTCGTGCCCGTGCCGACCACGACGTCGACGCCGTCGAGGGTGTCGGGGTTGCCGGCCCGGCCGATCGCGTGGATGCGGCCCTCACGGATGCCGAGGGAGACCTTGCGGATGCCGAGGACGGCGTCGATGACCAGCACGTTGCTGATCACCACGTCGCAGGTGTCGCGGACGGCGGCGGCCTTCAGGTGCAGCCCGTCGCGGGCGGTCTTGCCGAAGCCGGCCAGGAACTCGTCCCCGGGCTTCTGAGAGTCGGACTCGACGCGGACGGTCAGCCCGGAGTCGCCGAGGCGGACCCGGTCGCCGGCGCGGGGGCCGAAGACGGAGGCGTACTCCTGCGGGTCGATGTGCCGGCTGCCGGGTGCGCAGTGGTCGCCGTGCCTGGTCTGCTTGCTCACGCCGGCTCTCCGTCCGTGGCGTCGGTGGGCTCCGGGGCGCCGACGGGCTCCGGGGCGCCGACGGGCTCCGGGGCGTCGGCATCCGCGGCCTCCGCGCCGAGGTAGCCGCAGGCGGCCGCGCGGCGCAGGGCTTCGGCCTTGGCGCCCGGGGCGTCCAGCGGGCCGTCGACCAGCCCGGCGAAGCCGATCGCGATGCGGTCCCCGCCGATGGGGACGAGGCCGACGTCGCCCTCGCCGTGCGGGTCGAACCGTACGGACGAGCCCGCCGGTACGCACAGGCGCATGCCGTACGCGGCCGCCCGGTCGAAGTCGAGGCGCGGGTTGGCCTCGAAGAAGTGGAAGTGGGAGGTGACGCTCACCGGCACCGGGGCGGTGTTGCGCACCCGCAGGTGGACCGTGGGCTCCGGCTGGGGGGCTCCGGGGCCGGGGAGGACCGCGCCCGGGGCGTGCTCGCCGAGGCCGACGGCGCCGCGGATCGGGGACGGGACCACAGCGAGGCGGGAGCCGTCGTCGAAGACGGCCTCCACGTGCACCTCGGTGACCACGTCGCTGACGCCGGGCAGGACATCGTCCGGGCCCAGCACGGAGCGGGCCTCCTCGATGGCCGCGGCCAGCCGCTTCCCGTCTCGTGCGGCTTCGCAGACCGCGTCCGCGATGAGCGCGGTGGCCTCCGGGACGTTGAGTTTCAGCCCGCGGGCCCGTCGGGCCCTGGCCAGTTCCGCAGCGCTGCGGAGGAGCAGCCGGTCGCGCTCCGTAGGTGTCAGCCGCACGCCGATCCACCACCCTTTGAGTCGATGGGTTAGAGCATCACTCTAACTCTTCATTTCTCGGCAATGAAGCATTGACCTGAGACCAGGGCTTAGGTCACATTGAGTGTCGCTCAAACATTCAGAACACCGTATTGCCACCCCCCGCCCTGCCAAGGGAGTCCCCCCATGCCCATCGAACAGCGCGGAGTCGACACCATCCCGGAGGAGGAGCGGACGAGCGGTCCTCGTGACCTGATCTCGATCCTGCTCGGCTCCAATCTCTGCCTCGGTGTGATCGTCTTCGGCTGGCTGCCCCCGTCCTTCGGACTGGGACTGTGGCCGTCGGTCACCGCCATCGTGACCGGCACCGTCGTCGGCATCGCCGTCACCGCGCCGCTGGCGCTGGTCTCCCTGCGGACGGCGACCAACCTCTCCACCTCCAGCGGCGCCCAGTTCGGCGTCCGCGGCCGGCTCGTCGGCTCGATCGTGGGCCTGCTGCTCTCGCTCGGCTACACCGCACTGACCCTGTGGATCGGCGGCGACGTCATGGTCGGCGTCCTGTCCCGCCTCACCGGACTGCCGGACACCGGCATCTCGCGGGCCGCGATGTACGGGGTGCTCGCCGCGTGTACCGTCGTCGGGGCCGTCTTCGGCTACCGGCTGCTGCTGCGCATGAGCAAGGTGCTCTCCATCGGCATGGTGGTCCTGCTGGCCGTCGGCGTCTTCGCGTACGCCCCGGACTTCACCGCCACCGCCACGGAGACCTCGTACCTCCTCGGCTCCTTCTGGCCGACCTGGCTGCTCGCAGCCGTCGCCGCCGGGCTCAGTGGCCCCGTCGCCTTCATCACCCTGCTCGGCGACTACACCCGCTACGTCTCCCCCAGCAAGCACAGCCCCCGCAAGGTGCTCTGGGCCACCGGCTTCGGCCTGCTGATCGGCCTGCTGATACCGCAGCTGTTCGGCACCTACACCGCGCTCGCGGCCGGGGCCGGCGCCGACGACTACGCCGGGCCGCTCGTGGCCGCGTCGCCGTTCTGGTACCTGGTCCCGCTGCTCGCCGCGGCCGCGGCCGGATCGGTGGGCAACGCGGGGCTGATGCTGTACTCCATGGGCCTGGACCTCGACGCGATCGTCCCCAAGGCCACCCGCACCAAGGCCACCGTGATCGCCGCCACCGTGGCCACCGCCTTCGTCTTCGTCGGTTCCTTCGAGTGGAACGTGCAGTCCGCGATGACCTCGTTCGTGCTGCTGCTGACCGCGATCGGCACCCCGTGGGCCGTGATCACCCTGATCGGCTTCGTCCGCTGCCGGGGACGGTACGACGCCGACGCGCTCCAGGTGTTCAACCGTCGCTCGGTGGGCGGGATCTACTGGTACCGCGGCGGCTGGAACCTGCGCGCCACCGCTTCCTGGGTGATCGGCGCGGGCGTCGGCCTGCTCGCCGTGAGCACCCCCTTCTACGAGGGCCCCCTGCTGGCCGTGACCGGCGGCGTGGACTGCTCCTTCATCTTCTCCGGCCTGGCCGGCGGCCTGGTCTACACCGCCCTGACCGCCCGTACGGCCGCGGCCGCGGCCCCCGCCGGAGCCGTGGCCGGAGCCGCTGCCGCCGCCGAGGAGCCGGTGTCCGCGTAGGACTCCCCCGTACGCACGAAGGCCCGCGCCCCCCGGAGGGGCGCGGGCCTTCGTGCGTACGGGCCGCGGGACTAGCCCAGCGGGTGCATCCAGCCGTGGGTGTCGGCCTGGTGGCCGGTCTGGAGGTCCAGGAGGGCCTTGCGGAGCTTCATGGTGACCTCGCCGGGCTCGCCGGTGCCCTGGGTCCAGTTCGCGCGCTCCGACTTGACGGAGCCGACCGGGGTGATCACGGCGGCGGTGCCGCAGGCGAAGACCTCGGTGAGGGTGCCGTTCTCGTTGTCGCGCTTCCAGTCCTCGGTGGTGATCCGGCCCTCCTCGGCGGTGTAGCCGAGGTCGCGGGCGATGGTGAGGAGGGAGTCGCGGGTGATGCCCGGGAGGAGCGAGCCGGTGAGCTCGGGGGTGACGATCCGGTCCCCGTACACGAAGTACAGGTTCATCCCGCCCATCTCCTCGATCCAGCGGTGCTCGACGGCGTCGAGCCAGACCACCTGGTCGCAGCCGTGCTCGGCGGCCTGCGCCTGCGCGACGAGGGACGCGGCGTAGTTGCCGCCGGTCTTCGCGGCGCCGGTGCCGCCCTTGGCGGCGCGCACGTACTCCTCGGAGAGCCAGACGGAGACGGGCTTGACCCCGCCGGGGAAGTAGGCGCCGGCGGGCGAGGCGATCACGATGAAGAGGAACTCGTTCGCCGGGCGGACACCGAGGCCGACCTCGGTGGCGAACATGAAGGGCCGCAGGTAGAGCGAGGCCTCGCCGGAGTCCGGCACCCAGGCGCGGTCCTGCTTGATCAGCGCGTCACAGGCGTCGATGAACAGGTCGGTCGGCAGCTCGGGCATCGCCATGCGGCGGGCGGAGGCCTGGAAGCGCTCGGCGTTGGCCTGCGGACGGAAGGTGGCGACGGTGCCGTCGGGCTGCTTGTAGGCCTTCAGCCCCTCGAAGATCGTCTGCGCGTAGTGCAGCGTCATGTTCGCGGGGTCCATCGACAGCGGCGCGTACGGGACCAGCTCGGCGTCGTGCCAGCCGCGGCCCTCGGTCCACTTGACCGTGACCATGTGGTCGGTGAAGTGGCGGCCGAAGCCGGGGCTGGCCAGGATCGCCTCGCGCTCCGCGTCGGACAGGGGGGTCGAGGAGGGCTTCAGCTCGATCGTGGGCGTCGTCATGAGTGCTTGTCCTTCACCGGTTTTGTAGGGCGGACCGCGCTCACGGCGTACTAGGACGTCCGAGCTTCCCCGTATTCCGCGGCCTCGCGTTCGATTATCGCCCGGGAGGAGGGTTCGGTGAAACGGGGTGAAATGCGGCCCAGGAGAGATGGTGGCACCCGGGGCCGCACAGGAAAAGCCGCCGGGTGCGGTGGTCGCGACCCGGCGGCTTCCTGGAGGTGGGGCTACCGGGTCAGCCGGCTACTCGCGCGGCGAGGGCGTCGCCGATGGCCTCGGTCGAGCGGAAGGTGCCGTCGCGCTCGGCCAGGTCCGCGGAGACCGCGTCCTCGATGCGGGCGGCCTGCTCCTCGTAGCCGAGGTGGCGCAGCAGGAGGGCGACCGAGAGGATCGTCGCGGTCGGATCGGCCTTGCCGGTGCCGGCGATGTCCGGGGCCGAGCCGTGGACGGGCTCGAACATCGACGGGAAGGCGCCGGTCGGGTTGATGTTGCCCGAGGCGGCCAGGCCGATTCCGCCGGTCACGGCGGCGGCCAGGTCAGTGAGGATGTCACCGAAGAGGTTGTCCGTGACGATGACGTCGAAGCGCTCCGGCTGGGTGACGAAGAAGATCGTCGCGGCGTCGACGTGCAGGTAGTCGGTGGTGACCTCGGGGTACTCCTGGCCGACCTTGTCGAAGATGTTCTTCCACAGGTGACCGGCGTACACGAGGACGTTGTTCTTGTGGACCAGCGTCAGCTTCTTGCGCGGGCGGCCGTTGGCGCGCTCGTACGCGTCACGGACCACGCGCTCGACGCCGTAGGCCGTGTTCAGGCTGACCTCGGTGGCCACCTCGGCCGGGGTACCGGTGCGCAGGCTGCCGCCGTTGCCGGTGTACGGGCCTTCGGTGCCCTCGCGGACCACGACGAAGTCGATCTCCGGGCGGCCGGCGAGCGGGGTGGCCGTGTTGGGGAAGAGCTTCGAGGGGCGCAGGTTGATGAAGTGGTCGAAGGCGAAGCGGAGCTTCAGCAGCAGACCGCGCTCCAGGACGCCCGACGGGACCGAGGGGTCGCCGATGGCGCCCAGCAGGATCGCGTCGTGGTGCTTGAGGGCCTCGAGCTCCGCGTCCGGGAGGGTTTCACCGGTGCGGTGCCAGCGCTGGGCGCCGAGGTCGTATTCCTTGGTCTCCAGCTTCACATCCTGGGGCAGGACCGCGGTAAGGACCTTGAGGCCCTGAGCCACGACTTCCTGGCCGATGCCATCACCGGGGATCACTGCGAGATTGATGCTGGTCGACATGGTGGAACCGTACTCCTTGTCCCATCCCTCAGACATATTGCGTCCACGATGTGGACGCAATATGTACGGGTCCGGGGGTACTCGGCGGCGGGCCGGGGACCTGATTGCGGCAGGTCCCGGGGCGGCCCGAAGCTGCCCGCAGGCCGCCGGCCAGCCGCCCGCAGGCGCCCTGCGGGCGGGCGGCGGCGGGCGGGTGGCGTTGGGCGGCGACCGGGTCGGTCAGTGGCCGGTCGAGCCGCCGTTGTCGCGGCGGTCCAGCGCGCGCTGGAGGGCGGCGGCGGCGTTCTTCCGGTCCGCCTCGGCGGAGGCGGACCGGCGGACGCGGCGGGCAGTGGTGGAGGGGGTGTGCGTCATGGTGATCGACTCCTTGAGATCACGGCGTGGCGGGGCCACGGATGAGGGGTTCCTTCAAGGCGCCGGAAGAGGCGGGGAGCGGTGCGCGGCAGGGGTTGCCTGTCATGGGGCGCGCGCTCTCGACCGCCATTCGCCGGATCGGCGAGACGTTCGGCTTCTACAACGTAGGGCAGCTCCCGCTGTATGTCTCCGCAATTACTCGGACTTCCTACTATCTGAGACGACGGACGGCCCGGAAGGCCCTTTCCGTAGCTCCGTTTTCAGCCGCCGTGAGCGCGAAGTTCCCTGTTCAGAGCCCATACGGTGAGATTCGCTGCGGATTCCGGTGCAGTGACGTACCCCACGCACCTCACCGGCCCCTGCGGACCCAAACCGGTGACCTCCACGGCTCCGGCGGCCTCCCGCGGGGACGACTCGGGCATGAGGCGTCCCGCCGGGTGCATCAGGGCGTACCCCTCCTCCACGAGCACCTCGCCCAGCAGCCCGGCGGCAGGCCCTGGGCGCCGCCGGGCCGGCCGCCGCCCGCCCGGTCCGCGCCGCGCACCCTCTTCGAGGTCGTACACAAGCCGCCGCGCCCGGACGGGGTATTGGTTCGCAATCACACCAATCTGCGGGAGGAGCCGGAGGACCACCCCGTACCCCGTCCGCGCAGTGGCCGGATCGGCAGCGACACCACCGTTGTCCAGGGGTTTGATCACCCGGCGGACGCCTTCCGGGGCATGCTCCGAGAGGACGATCCGGGCAAGATGCCCGTACGGGTCGACGGCTGATTCAGGCCACCCGGATGTTCACCGAGTTCTTACCGCACGGATGTAGACCTTTGGCGCGGCTGCCGCCACTCTTGCCGTCAATGTGCCAGCGGGGCACTTGAGTTGGAGGCGAGTAGCCAGTGACACCGATCAGCCGCAGAGGGTTCGTGGGAATCGGCGCCGGGCTGATGGCAGGGGCCGCCCTGCCCGCGATCGCGCCGACCTCGGCGGCCGCGGCCGCCGCGTCGGGCACGATCACCGACGTGAAGCACGTGGTGATCCTGATGCAGGAGAACCGCAGCTTCGACCACTACTTCGGCAGGCTGAAGGGTGTCCGCGGCTTCAGTGACCGCGCCGCAGGCAACATCCCGGGCGGCTGGGGCATGTTCAACCAGCCCAACTGGGGCGGCCGCCAGTACCCGTGGAAGCTCAGCTCCACCCCGGCGGTGGGCGGGGTCGACGGCGAGACCCTCGCCCAGTGCAACGGCGACCTCCCGCACAGCTGGACCTCGCAGCACGCGGCCTGGAACAAGGGCCGCATGGACAACTTCGTCACCGGCGTCGGCAACACCCGCACCCTCGGCTACCTCGACCGCGGCGACATACCGTTCCACTACGGCCTCGCCGACAACTACACGATCTGCGACGCCTACTTCTGCTCCACCCTGAGCGCGACCGGCCCCAACCGCACCTTCCTGTGGAGCGGCAAGGTCGACGCGAGCAGCAAGGACGGCGGCGACGAGTCCGGGCTGACCTGGGAGACGTACGCCGAGGCCCTCCAGCGCGCCGGGATGAGCTGGAAGGTCTACCAGAACGCCCAGGACAACTACGGGGACAACGGGCTCGCCTACTTCAAGAAGTTCACGGACGCCGCCCCCGGCAACCCCCTGTGGGACCGCGGCATGGGCTCCGTCCCCAAGGTCACCGGCTCCACCCCCGACGACATCGCCGCCGCCATCCGCGCGGACGTGGTCGCCGGCACCCTCCCCCAGGTCTCCTGGGTCGTGGCGAACGAGGCCTTCTCCGAGCACCCGTACGCCCCGCCCGGCGACGGCGCGCACTTCGTGGACCTGGTCTACCGCGCACTCTCGGCCAACCCGGAGGTCTTCGACTCCACCGTCCTCTTCCTCAACTACGACGAGAACGACGGCTTCTTCGACCACGTCCCGCCGCCGATCGCCCCGCCCGGCACCGCCGGCGAGTACATCGACGGCGTCCCGATCGGGCTCGGCTTCCGCGTCCCCATGATCGTGATGTCCCCGTGGACCCGCGGCGGCTGGGTGAGCTCCGAGGTCTTCGACCACACCTCGGTCCTGCGCTTCATGGAGAAGTGGACGGCGGCCCTCGGCACCCCCGCCACCTGTCCGAACATCAGCGCCTGGCGCCGCAAGGTCACCGGCGACCTGACGGGCGTCTTCGACTTCGCGCACCCGGTCTACGGGGTTCCCGCGGGCCTGCCCTCCACGGCCAAGGTCATCGGCCAGGCGACCTGCGGCCCGCTCTCCAACCCGGTGCCGCAGGACAACGCGCAGCCGGTGCAGGAGGCCGGGACCCGGCCCGCGCGGGCCGTCCCGTACCAGGTGAACGGGAACCTGGACCGCTTCGAGTTCGGGGCGTCCGGCAAGATCCTGGCCTGGTTCTCGATGACCAACGCGGGCGCCGAGGCGAAACAGGCGGCGCACTTCTCGATCCACCCGCACCAGTACCGGGACACGGCCGCCTGGCAGTACACGGTGGACGCGGGCGCCACGTCGACGGACTACTTCAACATCGGCAGCGGCAGCGGCTCCGGCAAGTACGACATCTCGATGTACGGGCCGAACCGCTTCCTGCGGCGCTTCATCGGCGACGCGTCGAAGGCGGGGAAGTCCATCGAGGTCGCCTCCCGCTTCGCGGTGGAGCCGGGCACCGGCAAGACGGCGCTCTACCTCAAGATGACGAACGCCTCGGCCTCGCCGGTCACCTTCACGATCCGCGCGAACGCCTACCGCACCGACGGCCCGTGGACCTACACCGTGCCCGCGAACTCCTCGCGCGAGGACTACTTCAACGCGGTGGCCTACAACAACGGCTGGTACGACTTCACGGTCCTCGCCGACTCCGACGGCACCTGGTCGCGCCGCTACACGGGGCACATCGAGACGGGCGCCCCGAGCATCAGCGGCAGCTAGAGGACGTCCCCGTCGCGCCAGTCGAAGTCGAGCCGCCCGGCCGGGTCCAGCAGGACCCCGCCGGGCGGCTCCCACACGTACGTCGACCCCTCCTCCTCGGGCAGCCGCTCGGGCCCGCCGGGTCCGAGCACCCCGATTTCCCCGCCCCACACCCGCCAGCCGCGGCCCGCGTACAGCCGGGCCCCGTCGGCGGAGGCGCTGAGCGCCCCGAGCACGTAGGCCCGCCCGACGATCCCCTCGGCCGCCTCCATCACGGCGCCGCCGAGCCCGCGCCGGCGCCGGTCGGCCCGTACGGCCACGGCCTCGACGTACCCGGTGCGCAGCGCCCGCCCGCGGTGCAGCACCCGGCGTTGCACGACGCTCCCGTGCGCGACGAGCTCGCCGCCCTCGTGCACCAGCACGTGCATCCCACCGAGTGCGTGCTCGAAGTCCTCGTCCCCGAAGTCCCCCTCGAAGGCCGCGGCGAGCAGCTCCCGCACCCGCCGCAGCTCCCCCTCGGCGAGCTGCGCGGTGTGCCGCAGCGAGATCCCGTTCACGTCGGAGCCGCTCATGGCGCGACCGTACCAAGCGGCCTCTCCCACCGCCCGTATCCGTTATGCGGACATCAAATATCGCCCACCGGCCGAATGGGGCCGACCTGACTCTGGCGGTCTGGACCATTGGCTCGGCAGACTCGCCCCATGTCTCCCGATACCCAGCAGTGGACCCCGATCCACGGCCAGCCGTACCGCCCCGCCCCCTACCGCCCCGAGCGGATGCCGGCGCCCGAATCCCTCGCCCGGGCCGCGGAGCTCCGTACGCGGATGGACGAGCGCAGGACCGTACGCCACTTCTCCTCCGACCCGGTGCCCGAGCAGGTGGTCCGGGACGCCATCGCCTGCGCCGCGACCGCGCCGTCCGGGGCGCACCAGCAGCCGTGGACCTTCGTCCTCGTCAAGGACCCCGCCGTGCGGGAGCAGATCCGCGCGGCCGCCGAGCAGGAGGAGCAGCTCTCCTACGACGGCCGCCTCGGCGACGAGTGGCTCGCGGCCCTGCGCCCCATCGGCACGGACGCCGTGAAGACGCACCTCACCGACGCCCCGGCCCTGATCGTGGTGTTCCAGCAGCGCTACTGGCTGGGCGAGGACGGCACGAAGCACAAGCACTACTACGTGGACGAGTCGGTCGGCATCGCGGTCGGCATGCTCCTGTCCGCCCTTCACCTCTCCGGCCTGGCCGCCCTGATCCACACCCCGAGCCCGATGCGCTTCCTCTCCCACGTCCTGAACCGCCCCGAGAACGAGAAGGCCTTCGCGGTCATCCCGGTCGGCTACCCGTCCCCCGACTGCGAGGTCCCGGACCTGATCCGCAAGTCCCTGGACCAGGTCATCGTCGAGGTCTAACCTCCACCATCGGCGGGCGCGGCGGGCTCCTCGGCCCCCCGCCCGCCGAGCGCCCCGGCCAGCCGCATCCCGATCCGCACCCGGTCCTCCGGGGACCCCGCGTCCATGGCGGCCCGCACCTGCCGCAGGATCAGCCAGTCCCGCAGGACCTTGGTTACGCCGAGTACCGCAGCCGTCAGCACTGCCGCGGTCAGCATCCGTAGATCCTCGGCAGCCGCTTCACCAGCCCGCAGGGGCCCTTCCGTACGATGAGCGCCGCCTCACCGAACGTCAGCCGACCACCACCCCGGCCAGGGCTGTCCTGACCAGCGGTGAGTCCGCTGCGGCACAGCCGCCGGGCCAGGTCGTCCACCTCGACGGAGCAGCACCACTCGATGGACAGCTCCTGGGCGTTGCGGGCGTAGGTATTCGCGCAGCCGTGGGCCGACCCCGGCTCGTTGACGAGCCGAGGTCGCCGGATGAGCCGGCTCAGCAGACGGTCGCGGTCGGCTCCCGCATCCGCCGCCCTTGCGGGCCCGCCCGATTCCCACGGATGGAGGCGGTCCCGGTTGTGCCACCAGATGTGCTCAGCACAGGCAGGTTCGTCGAGATAGGAGGCCCACTCCGGATCCGGGTGTGCCAGCACGACCGAGGCATCTCGCAGGAGACTCCGCAGCCGTACCCGGCCGCCCTCCCGTACCGGCCTCAGACCGGGAACCCCGTACCGCAGGTGCCGGGCCCAGTCGACGCGGGGAAGGAGCACGGACAGCACCCGGGCACCCATCTCCGGGTGTACCCAGAGTTCCACGCCCTTGGGATCCGGTACGGATCGGACCAGTCCGAGGACGGCTCCGTCAACCTGATCGCGGCGCAGCCCGTTGGCGAGTCCCATCAGCAGCTCCGCCTCCAGAGCCTGCTGATCGGCCCCTGCGGCGTCGGGCACGGGCTGCGAGCGGCTGATGAGGCCATCAGCGGCCCACCGCATGCAGGTGTGGTGCGGGAGCCCCGTCGCCTCACGGCAGATCGTGGCGACGCGGTGGCGGTTGTCGGTGCGCTTGGACATACGTCTCCCCGGGCTGCGCCCCGGCACGGCAGCGTAGAGGTGTGCGTATCTCCGATTCGTGGAACCCACCCCGCACGGGAACTCGTGAGAGCCCTCTGCTCCCTCGGGTAGCCGGGCCCGAGTAATGGAGCGTGTCGCCGTACGCGACAACTCCCTTCAGGCTAGCACCGGTTGCCGCGCCGGGACATGGAAACCGCCCCCGCTCCGGACTTGGGGGTACCGGAACGGGGGCGGGGTTCAGCGGGGCGGAGGTCAGCCCATGTGGGGGTAGCCGTAGTCGGTCGGCGGGACCAGGGTCTCCTTGATGGAGCGGGTCGACGTCCAGCGCATCAGGTTCGACGCCGCGCCGGCCTTGTCGTTGGTGCCCGAGGCGCGGCCGCCGCCGAAGGGCTGCTGGCCGACGACGGCGCCGGTCGACTTGTCGTTGATGTAGAAGTTGCCCGCGGCGAAGCGGAGCTTCTCCATCGCGTCGGCCGCCGCGTAGCGGTCCTGGGCGATGACGGCGCCGGTCAGGGCGTACGCCGAGACGGACTCCATCTGGGCCAGCATCGCGTCGAACTCGGCGTCCTCGTAGACGTGGATCGCCAGGATCGGGCCGAAGTACTCCGTCGTGAAGACCTCGTTGGCCGGGTCCGTGCACGCGATGACGGTCGGGCGGACGAAGTAGCCCTCGGAGTCGTCGTACGTGCCGCCGGCGACGATCTCGCAGGTCGGGTCGGCCTTCGCGCGGTCGATCGCGGCCTTGTTCTTCGCGAAGGAACGCTCGTCGATGACGGCGCCGATGAAGTTCGTCAGGTCGCGGACGTCGCCCATGGTGATGCCGTCGACCTCGGCCGCGAAGGCCTCCTTGAAGCCGTCATTCCAGATCGAGGCCGGGACGTAGGCGCGCGAGGACGCCGAGCACTTCTGGCCCTGGTACTCGAAGGAGCCGCGGGTCAGGGCGGTCTTCAGGATCGCGCGGTCCGCGGACGGGTG
Source organism: Streptomyces sp. NPDC051563 (assembly GCF_044454225.1). NCBI lineage: Bacteria > Bacillati > Actinomycetota > Actinomycetes > Kitasatosporales > Streptomycetaceae > Streptomyces > Streptomyces sp. NPDC051563. The sequence continues at coordinate 21,887 of NZ_JBITDL010000014.1, read as the reverse complement.
CGCGACGACGAAGTCCTTGCCGCCGGTCTCGCCGACCAGGCGCGGGTAGGACTTGTAGTTCTCGATGTTGTTGCCGACGGTCTTCCACAGGTACTGGAAGGTCTTGGTCGAACCGGTGAAGTGGATGCCCGCGAGCTCCGGGTGGGTCAGCGCCACGTCGGAGACGGCGATGCCGTCGCCCGTCACCAGGTTGATGACGCCCTTCGGCAGGCCGGCCTCCTCCAGCAGCTCCATCAGGAGGACCGCGGAGTGGGTCTGCGTCGGGGACGGCTTCCACACGACGACGTTGCCCATCAGGGCCGGGGCGGTCGGCAGGTTGCCGGCGATGGCCGTGAAGTTGAAGGGGGTGATCGCGTAGACGAAGCCCTCGAGCGGGCGGTGGTCGCTGCGGTTCCACACGCCGGCGGAGTTCGCGACCGGCTGCTCGGCCAGGATCTGGCGGGCGAAGTGGACGTTGAAGCGCCAGAAGTCGACGAGCTCGCACGGGGTGTCGATCTCGGCCTGCTGCGCGGTCTTCGACTGGCCCAGCATGGTGGACGCGGCCAGCTTCTCGCGCCACGGGCCGGACAGCAGCTCGGCGGCGCGCAGGATGATCGCGGCGCGGTCGTCGAAGGCCATCGCGCGCCAGGCCGGGGCGGCGGCCAGGGCGGCGGCGACGGCCTCCTGGGCGTCGGCCTTCGTGGCGTTCGCGTAGGTGCCGATGACCGACTTGTGGTCGTGCGGCTGCACGACGTCGAAGCGCTCGCCGCCGCCCATCCGCTTGACGCCGTTGATCGTCATCGGGAGCTCGATCGGGTTCTCGGACAACTGCTTCAGCTGCATTTCGAGGCGCGCGCGCTCCGGGGTGCCGGGGGCGTACGAGTGGACCGGCTCGTTGACCGGCACGGGGACCCGGGTGACAGCGTCCATGATGCGGGGTGCTCCTTGAGCTAGTGGGAGGGCTAGTTCTTGGTGATCATCGAGCGGAGGAAGAAGAGCAGGTTGGCCGGCTTCTCCGCGAGGCGGCGCATGAAGTAGCCGTACCAGTCGGTCCCGTACGCCGTGTAGACGCGCATGCGGTGGCCCTCGGCGGCCAGCCGCAGGTGCTCCTCGCCGCGAATGCCGTACAGCATCTGGAACTCGTACTCGTCGAGCTTGCGGCCCGCCTGGCGGGCCAGCTCCTGGCCGATGGCGATCAGGCGCGGGTCGTGGGACCCGATCATCGGGTAGCCCTCGCCCTCCATCAGGATCTTCAGGATGCGGACGTAGGCCTTGTCGATCTCGGCCTTGTCCAGGTAGGCGACCTCGGCGGGCTCCTTGTAGGCGCCCTTCACGATGCGTACGCGGCTGCCGGCCGCGGCCAGCCGGCGGGCGTCGGCCTCGGTGCGGAACAGGTACGCCTGGATCACGCAGCCGGTCTGCGGGAAGTCGCGGCGCAGCTCCTCGTGGATGGCGAACATCGAGTCGAGGGTGGTGTGGTCCTCGGCGTCCAGGGTCACGGTGGTGCCGATGGCGGCGGCGGCCTCGACGACCGGGCGGACGTTGGCGAGGGCGAGCTCGTGGCCGCCCTCCAGCGCCTGGCCGAACATGGACAGCTTCACCGACATCTCGACGGTCTCGCCGAGGCCCAGGGGGGCGAGCTGCTCGATGAGCTCCAGGTACGCGTCGCGCGCGGCGTGGGACTGCTCCACGGTGGTGATGTCCTCGCCGACGACGTCGAGGGTCACCTCCAGGCCCTTGCCCGTCAGGTCCTCGACGATCGGGATGACCTGGTCGACCGTCTCACCGGGGATGAACCGGTTCACCACGGGCTTGGTCACCGGGGCGGCAGAGACGATTCGGCGCATCTTGTCGCTGCGCGAGGCGGCGAGGATCGCGGGACCCAGCACGGGGTACCTCCAACGGGGGCGGGCAGAAGCAGACATTCAGCCCGCGCCGGGACGACGGAGGCCATAAGGAAAACGCAAGTAAAACCACCGTGAAACCTAGGGATCTCCCCGATCCTCTGCCATCGACAGCTGTCACGCATCCGTGGCCCGGATCTCATACATCTGTCTGAAGGGCAGCCTCGGGGGTGGGAGAATGTGCGGGTGAAGGGCGATTACCAGGACCTGGTGGACGAGATTTCGGCGCTGCTCGGCGCTCCGGCGACGCTGGAGAACCGGGACTTCCGCCTCATCGCCTTCGGCGCGCACGACAGCGACGACGATCTGGCGATGGACCCGGTACGGACCCGCTCGATCCTGACCCGCCAGTCGACGGCGGCCGTCCGGTCCTGGTTCGAGGGCTTCGGCATCGCCCGCGCCACCGGCCCGGTCAGGATCCCGGCCGCCCCGGACGCCGGGGTCTTCCGGGGGCGGATCTGCCTGCCGGTGCGCCACCGCGGGATCGTCCAGGGCTACGTATGGCTCCTCGACCAGGAGCCGGGCCCCGACCCGGGGTCGCTGGCCGCCGCCATGGAGGTGGCCCAGCGGATCGGGCTGCTGCTCGCGGAGGAGGCCCGGGCCGGGGCCGACCTGTCCCGGGAGTTCCTCGCGGTGCTCACGGCCGGGCGCGGCTGGCAGCAGGACATGGCGGTGGCCGCGCTACGGGTGGCACTCGGTCCGGGCGGCGACGGACCGCACGCCGCGGTCTGCGTGAGCCCGTGGTCCGGCGAGGCCCCGGCTTCGGTCCCGGGAGCGGCGGCCGTCTGCGTGGTGCCCTGGCGGGGCGCCGGCGGACAGGAGCCCCACCCGGGCGGCGGCGGCCCGGCGGGGCATTCCCTCGCGGTCCTGATCCGGCTGCGCGGCGCGGACCCGCTGGCTCCGGCGCTCACGGCGATCTCCCGCCTGATGCCGCACACGACGGGCGGGCCGGCGGGTGCGACGGCCGGCGCCGGCACCCGCTCCACCCCCGCCCCCGCCCCCCAGAAGGCCGCCGCCCCCGGCGCGGCCACCGGAGTGACCGCCGGGGTGTCCGACCCCGTACGGGCGCTCACCGGACTGCCCGCCGCCTGGCAGCAGGCCACCGGCGCCGCCCGGGCCGCGGCGGCCGGGCCGCGGCTCGGGCCGGTCGCGCAGTGGTCCGCGATCGGGCCCTACCGGATGCTGGCCTCCGTCGCCGACGAGGCCCTGGACGACCCGGTGGCCCGCACCCTGCTCGGCCCGGCCCATCCCGAACTGGCCCGGACGGCCGAGGTGTTCCTGGACTGCGCCGGCCAGGCGGGCCGCGCGGCGGCGGCCCTGGGCATCCACCGCCAGACCCTGTACTACCGGCTGTCCCGGGTGGAGCAGCTGACCGGGCTCGACCTCGACGAGGGCGAGGACCGCCTGCTCCTGCACATGGCCCTCAAGGCCGCCCGCCTGCACGGCTGACGTACTCGGCGTCAGGCCGGACCGGCTTTCGCCGCCGTCATCGCCGCCGCCGCCCGCCGCATTCCCTCCGTCAGTTCCGCCGGGGTGGCGGCCGATTCGGGGTCGAAGAGCCACTGGAGCATGAAGCCGTTGAGCAGGGCCTGGTAGAAGGTGCCGGAGGTCCGTACGTCCTCCTCCGTCAGGTCCTCCTCGGGCACTCCGGTGAACATGGAGACCAGCCCCTTGCGCCCCTCCCCCTGCGAGGCGGCGAGCAGGGCCCGCAGTTCCGGGAGCCGGTCGCGGTCCCGGGTGACCGCGACCTCCATGCTGGCCGCCCAGATCGGGCCGGACTTCTCGTGTCCGGCGTGCACCCCGTCCCAGACCGAGCGGAAGCGTTCCAGCGAGCCGCCCTCGCCCTGCACCGCACCCGTGAACCGGTCGCCCCACTCCTGGACGACGGCGATGAACGCCTCCGTCATGAGGGCGTCCTTGGAGCCGTAGTGGTAGCCGATCGAGGCCAGGTTCGCACCCGAGGCCTTGACGATGTCGCGGGCGGTCGTGCCCACGAAACCCTTCTCGACCAGGCACTTCTTGGCGCCTTCGAGCAGATCTTCGCGATGTCCCATGCCTTCACGGTAGCCAAGACGACCGTTCTACACAAACGTCCTACACGCACGTCCTACACGAACGTTCTAGACGTCCGTACTAGACAGACGTTTATGACGCTTGTACATTGCTGCTCATGACGAACCCCCAGAACCCCGCAGCACCTCTCGCCGGTCGCCGGGAATGGATCGCATTCACCGTTCTCGTGCTTCCGCTGCTCCTGGTCTCGATGGACGTCTCCGTCCTCTACTTCGCCATCCCGGCCATCACCCGGGAGCTGGACCCCAGCGCCACCCAGCAGCTCTGGATCTTCGACAGCTACGCCTTCGCCCTCTCCGGCCTGCTCATCACGATGGGCTCGCTGGGCGACCGGATCGGCCGCCGCAAGCTCCTGCTGGCCGGTGCGGCCGCCTTCGGGCTCGCCTCCGTCGCCGCCGCCTACGCCTCCAGCGCCGAGATGCTCATCGCGGCCCGGGTGCTCCTCGGGATCGGCGGCGCGACCCTGATGCCGTCCACGCTCGCCCTCGTCCGCAACCTCTTCCAGGACGACAGGCAGCGCGGCAAGGCCATCGCGATCTGGTCCGGAGCCATGACCGGCGGCATCGCCCTCGGCTCCGTGATGAGCGGGGTGATGCTGAACCACTTCTGGTGGGGCTCCGTCTTCCTGATCAACGTGCCCGCGATGCTGCTCCTGCTGCTCCTCGTCCCCGTGCTCGTCCCCGAGTTCAAGGACCCGGCGCCCGGCCGCTTCGACCTGCTGAGCGTGCCGCTGTCGATGGCCGCCGTGCTGCCGGTGGTCTACGGCCTCAAGGAGATCGCCGCCGAGGGCCTCACCCCGCTCCACGGCGGCTGCCTCGCCGCCGGCCTGGCCTTCGGGTGGCTCTTCGTCCGCCGCCAGCGCACCCGTGACGACGCCATGGTCTCCCGCTCCCTCTTCCGGGAGCGCGGCTTCGGCGCCGGCATCGGCCTGAACACCATCGCCGCCTTCGCCATGATGGGCTCGGCCTACTTCACCACCCAGTACCTGCAGTCGGTGCTCGGCATGGGCACCCTGGAAGCCGCCCTCTGGAGCCTGGCCCCCTCGGTCTTCATCGGCGCCGCCGCCCCCGTCAGCGCGGCCCTGGCCCAGAAGACCGACCGCGCCTACGTCATCTCGGGCGGCTTCGTCCTCGCAGCCGCCGGGTTCGCCCTGATCAGCCTGGTGGACACCGACGCGCTGTGGCTGCTGCTGACCGGATCCGGGGTCCTGGCCTGCGGCATCGTCAGCGTGATGTCCCTGGTCTCCGACATGGCCCTCGGCTCCGCCCCCGCCGAGAAGGCCGGCTCGGCCGCCTCCCTGCTGGAGACGGGCCAGGAGTTCGGCGGCGCCCTCGGGATGGCCCTCCTGGGCAGCCTGGGCACGGCCGTCTACCGCTCCGACCTGGCCGGCTCCGAGCCCGCCGTCCGGGAGACCCTCGGCGGGGCCGTGGCCACCGCCCACGAGCTCGGCGGCGCGGCCGGCGGGCAGGTCCTGACGGCGGCCCGGGAGGCCTTCGTGCACGGGATGCAGTACGCGGCCTGGGGCGGTACGGTCCTGCTGCTCGCGGCGGCGGTACTCGCCGCGGCCCTGCTCCGGGGCCGCGGAGCCGAGGCCCACGCTCCGGCGGAGCCGGCCCCGGCCGCCGGGGCGCTCGCGCACTGAGCTTCGTAGCGGGGCAGGACACACGAAAGGGCCCGGGGTCTCCCCCGGGCCCTTCGCGTCTGTCTGCTATCTGCTATCTGCTGCCGCAGCGTCAGCCGAGGCTGACCGTACGGGCCGAGACGGCGCCGATCTCGGTCGCGATGTCCGCGAGGACGTTCACCGGGGCCTCGGCGTCGACGGTGAGGACCGCGAGGGCCTCGCCGCCCTCTTCGGCGCGGGCGACCTGCATGCCCGCGATGTTGAGGCCGGCCTCTCCGAGGATGCGGCCGACGGCGCCGACCACGCCCGGGCGGTCGGCGTAGCGCAGGACGACCATGTGGTCGGCGAGCGCCAGGTCCACGTCGTACTCGCCGATGCCGACGATCTTCTGAAGGTGCTTCGGGCCCACGAGCGTGCCGGAGACCGACACCTCCTGGCCGTCCGACAGGGTGCCGCGGACGGTCACGACGTTGCGGTGGTCCGGGGACTCCGAGGAGGTGGTCAGGCGGACCTCGACCCCGCGCTCCTGCGCGAACAGCGGGGCGTTGACGTAGGAGACCGTCTCGTCGACGACGTCCTCGAAGACACCCTTGAGAGCGGAGAGTTCGAGCACCTTGACGTCGTGCTGGGTGATCTCGCCGCAGACCTCGACGTCGAGGCGGACCGCGACCTCGCCCGCGAGGGCGGTGAAGATGCGGCCGAGCTTCTCGGCGAGGGGCAGGCCGGGACGGACGTCCTCGGCGATGACGCCGCCCTGGACGTTGACCGCGTCGGGCACGAGCTCACCGGCGAGCGCGAGGCGCACCGACTTGGCGACCGAGACACCGGCCTTCTCCTGGGCCTCGTCCGTGGACGCGCCGAGGTGCGGGGTGCAGACGACCTGGTCGAGCTCGAACAGCGGGGAGTCCGTGCAGGGCTCCTTCGCGTACACGTCGAGGCCGGCGCCGGCGACGCGGCCCTCCTTGATGGCCGAGTACAGCGCGGCCTCGTCCACGATCCCGCCGCGGGCGGCGTTGACGATGCGGACGGACGGCTTGACCTTGTGCAGGGCCTCGTCCCCGATGAGACCGAGGGTCTCGGGGGTCTTGGGCAGGTGCACGGTGATGAAGTCGGCGACCTCGAGCAGCTCGTCGAGCGTCAGCATCTTGACGCCCATCTGGGCGGCGCGCGCGGGCTGCACGTAGGGGTCGTACGCGACGATCTTCATGCCGAAGGCCGACATGCGCTGGGCGACCAGGACGCCGATGCGGCCGAGGCCGACGACACCGAGGGTCTTCTCGCTGAGCTCGACGCCCGTGTACTTGTTCCGCTTCCACTCGCCGTTCTTCAGGGCGGTGTTGGCCTGCGGAATGTTGCGGGCCGTCGCGACGAGCAGGCCGCAGGCCAGCTCGGCGGCGGTGACGATGTTCGAGGTCGGAGCGTTCACGACCATCACGCCGGCCTTGGTGGCGGACGAGACGTCGACGTTGTCCAGACCGACGCCCGCGCGGGCGACGACCCTCAGCTTCTTGGCGGCGGCGATGGCCTCGGCGTCGACCTTGGTCGCGGAGCGGACCAGGATCGCGTCGACGTCCACGATCGCGGGCAGCAGCTCCGCACGGTCGGCACCGTTGCAGTGCCGGATCTCGAAGTCCGGGCCGAGCGCCTCGACAGTGGCGGGCGACAGCTCTTCGGCAATGAGTACGACAGGTTTCGAGCTCACGTGGGTCATCCTCACAAGTCCAGTGCGGACGGCCGTCCCGACGGCCGCAGGCGGTGGAGGGGGTAGCCGCGTGGAAGACGCACGACACTGTGGGCCTGACGCGTTGTGTTGAGCAGTGTAGTGGCGGAACGGGGAGGTAATTCCGCCTGTACGGAAGGATCACCCGCACGAGATTGGCCGGGGTGGACAAGCGGGCCTCCGTGAGGCCCGCCGTACGGGTGCCCGTCCATGTGCCGCGGGGCCGGGACGCACCGTCCCGGCCCCGCGGCGACGCGGATCAGCTCTCGTCGTTGTCGACCCAGCTCATCAGCTTGCGGAGCTTCTTGCCGGTGGTCTCCAGCAGGTGCGCCTCGTCGGCGCTCTTGTACGCGTTGTACTTCGGCAGACCGGCCTTGTACTCGGCCATCCAGGTGTTGGCGAACTCGCCGCTCTGGATCTCCGCGAGGACCTTCTTCATCTCGGCCTTGGTGGCGTCCGTGATGATGCGGGGACCGGTGATGTAGTCGCCCCACTCGGCGGTCTCGGAGACCGACCAGCGCATCTTCTCCAGGCCGCCCTCGTACATGAGGTCGACGATGAGCTTCAGCTCGTGCAGGCACTCGAAGTACGCGATCTCGGGCTGGTAACCGGCCTCGGTCAGCGTCTCGAAACCGGCCTTGACCAGCGCGGAGGCGCCACCGCAGAGAACGGCCTGCTCACCGAACAGGTCGGTCTCGGTCTCCTCGGTGAAGGTGGTCTTGATGACGCCGGCGCGGGTGCCGCCGATGCCGGCCGCGTAGGACAGCGCCAGGTCGAAGGCCTTGCCGGTGAAGTCCTGCTCGACGGCGGCGATGCAGGGCACGCCGCGGCCTTCCTCGTACTGGCGGCGGACCAGGTGGCCCGGACCCTTCGGGGCGACCAGAGCCACGTCCACGTTGGCCGGGGGCTTGATGAAGCCGTAGCGGACGTTGAAGCCGTGGCCGAAGAAGAGCGCGTCGCCCTCCTGCAGGTGCTTCTCGATCGACGCGGCGTAGATCTCGGCCTGGAGCGGGTCCGGGGTCAGGATCATGATGACGTTCGCCCAGGCCGCGGCCTCGGCGACGGGGAGGACCTTCAGGCCCTGCTCCTCGGCCTTGGCCTTGGACTTCGAGCCCTCGTGCAGGCCGACGACGACGTCGACGCCGGAGTCACGGAGCGACAGCGCGTGGGCGTGGCCCTGGCTGCCGTAACCGATGACCGCGACCTTGCGGCCCTGGATGATGGACAGGTCGGCGTCGTTCTCGTAGAACAGCTCGGCCACTGGGATATCTCCTTGGTGCGCTGGTGTTGCTCCCACCGTACGGCGGGGAACGGAATACGTGGTTCTCGGTCTCGCCATACGAGCGAGCGAGAAACGAACGGGCGGGGCACGACCGGGCCGGTGTCACCGACCCGGCCGGGCTCAGGCGCTGCGGTCGAGCGCGCGCAGGCTGCGGTCCGTGATGGACCGGCCGCCGCGCCCTATGGCGATCGTGCCGGACTGGACGAGCTCCTTGATGCCGAAGGGCTCCAGCATCTTGAGCATCGCGCCCAGCTTGTCGGTGCCGCCGGTGGCCTCGATGGTGACGGCCTCCGGGGAGACATCGACGGTCTTGGCGCGGAACAGCTGGACGATCTCGACGATCTGCGAGCGCGTCTCGTTGTCGGCGCGGACCTTCACCAGAACGAGTTCGCGCTCGATGGCGTTGGTGTGCTCCAGCTCGACGATCTTGAGCACGTTGACCAGCTTGTTGAGCTGCTTGGTCACCTGCTCCAGCGGGAGGTCCTCGACGTTCACGACGATGGTGATGCGCGAGATGTCGGGGTGCTCGGTGACACCGACCGCGAGGGAGTCGATGTTGAACCCGCGGCGGGAGAACAGCGCGGCGATCCGGGCGAGGATGCCGGGCGTGTTCTCGACCAGGACGGAGAGCGTGTGCTTGGACATGTGAGTCGTTCTCTCTCTCGGCTCTCTCGGCTCAGTCGTCTTCGTTGTCGCCGAAGTCGGGGCGGACGCCCCGGGCGGCCATGACCTCGTCGTTCGAGGTGCCGGCGGCGACCATCGGCCACACCATGGCGTCCTCGTGGACGATGAAGTCGACGACGACCGGGCGGTCGTTGATCGCGTTGGCCTCGGCGATGACCTTGTCCAGGTCGTCCGGGTGCTCGCAGCGCAGCGCCACGCAGCCCATGGCCTCGGACAGCTTGACGAAGTCCGGGACGCGGGTGCCCTGGCGGGGGGCGCTGGACTCGCCGAGCTGGGAGCCGACCGCCGTGTCCTGGCCGGTCTCGTCCGCGTGCAGCACGGTGTTGGAGTACCGCTGGTTGTAGAACAGGGTCTGCCACTGGCGGACCATGCCCAGCGCGCCGTTGTTGATGATCGCGACCTTGATCGGGATGTTGTTCAGCGCGCAGGTGGCCAGTTCCTGGTTGGTCATCTGGAAGCAGCCGTCGCCGTCGATCGCCCAGACCGTGCGGTCCGGCATGCCGACCTTGGCGCCCATCGCGGCGGGGACCGCGTAGCCCATGGTTCCGGCGCCGCCGGAGTTCAGCCAGGTACGGGGCTCTTCGTAGTCGACGAAGTGCGAGGCCCACATCTGGTGCTGGCCGACGCCGGCCGCGTAGATGGTGTGCGCGGGTGCCATCTGGCCGATGCGCTGGATGACCTGCTGCGGCGACAGCGTGTCCTCGGAGGGCTTCTCGTAGCCCAGGGGGTAGGTCTCGCGCCAGCGGCTGAGGTCCTTCCACCAGGCGGAGTAGTCGCCGGCGTTGCCCTCGGTGTGCTCGGCCTGGACGGCCTGGATCAGGTCGGCGATGACCTCGCGGGCGTCACCGACGATCGGGACGTCCACGGCGCGGTTCTTGCCGATCTCGGCCGGGTCGATGTCCGCGTGGATGATCTTCGCGAAGGGGGCGAAGCTGTCCAGCTTGCCGGTGACGCGGTCGTCGAAGCGGGTGCCCAGCGCGATCAGCAGGTCCGACTTCTGCAGCGCGGTGACGGCCGTGACCGCACCGTGCATGCCGGGCATGCCCACGTGCAGCGGGTGGCTGTCGGGGAAGGAGCCCAGCGCCATCAGCGTGGTGGTGACCGGGGCGCCGGTCAGCTCGGCGAGGACCTTCAGCTCGGCGGTCGCGCCGGACTTCATCACGCCGCCGCCGACGTACAGGACCGGGCGCTTGGCCTGGCAGATGAGCTTGGCGGCCTCGCGGATCTGCTTGGCGTGCGGCTTGGTGACCGGCCGGTAGCCGGGGAGGTCCTGGCTGGGCGGCCACGAGAACGTGGTCTTCGCCTGCAGGGCGTCCTTGGCGATGTCGACCAGGACCGGGCCGGGACGGCCGGTGGCGGCGATGTGGAAGGCCTCGGCGATGGTCCGGGCGATGTCCTCGGCCTTGGTGACCAGGAAGTTGTGCTTGGTGATCGGCATCGTGATGCCGACGATGTCCGCTTCCTGGAAGGCGTCGGTGCCGATCGCCTTGGAGGAGACCTGACCGGTGATCGCGACGAGCGGCACGGAGTCCATGTGCGCGTCGGCGATCGGGGTGACCAGGTTGGTGGCGCCCGGGCCGGAGGTCGCCATACAGACGCCGACCTTGCCGGTGGCCTGCGCGTAGCCGGTGGCGGCGTGGCCGGCACCCTGCTCGTGGCGGACCAGGATGTGCCGGACCTTCTTGGAGTCCATCAGCGGGTCGTACGCCGGGAGGATGCAGCCGCCCGGAATGCCGAACACGGTGTCGCACCCCACCTCTTCGAGAGAGCGGATGAGGGACTGCGCACCCGTGACGTGCTCAACTGCGGCGGTCTGGTGTCCGCCGGAACGGGGCCGCGGCTGCGGATGGTGGGCCCCGGTGGCCTGCTCGGTCATCGGCATTCTCTTCTCGAAGCTGAGGGTTTTACGAGGAGGGTTTTACGAGATTCAGCGTTGCCAGTGCAACAAAAAACCCCTCGTGCCGGGAGGCAAGCGAGGGGAGCGCGTCGGGTGCGTTGAGCGGGGACATGCTGGTCCCAGCTTCAGCCGACGCGCTTTCCAAGTACGAGAATTCGGGTGCGCATGGCATTGACCCTCCCTCCGGCGGGAGGGTGATGTCAAGCGGGTGGGACGGGCGTCTCATTATGTGAGCCTCTGTGGATAACCATCGAGCCCCCCGGGGAACCACCGGCCAACGCGGGTTGGGCCGCGCCGCCCGGTACTGGGAACGTACCGCGCACGAGCGCTCGCCGCAGCCTGTACTCGTCCAGAGGGCCGGAGAAGGCCATTCCCTGCCCGTGGGTACAGCCCATCGCGCGCAGTGCCATGACCTGCTCGGGGAGGTCCACCCCCTCCGCCACGGACTGCATGCCGAGGTCGTTTGCGATCCGCAACAGACCTGCGGTGATCTTGTGGAGCCGCGGGGATTCCACGACCCCCTCGACCAGGCCTCGGTCCAGCTTGAGCATGTCCACGGGGAGCCGCCGCAGCGCGCTGATGGCCGCGTAACCGCTGCCGAAGCCGTCGAGGGCGATCAGGACCCCGAGCCGGCGCAGCGCCGCCAGGCGGCGCTCCAGGTCGTCGAAGGGCACCCTGGGGTCTGAGACGGCGAGCTCCAGGACGAGCGCGCCCGACGGCAGCCCGTTGCGGGTCAGCAGGGCCTCCACGGAGCCCAGCGGCATCGACCGGTCGAGCAGCCGCTGCGCGGTCATCCGTACGGCCACGGGAACGTCGTGCCCGGCCCGGTGCCGCTCGGCGGCCTGCCCGACGGCCTCCTCCAGCAGCCAGCGCCCCAGCTCGGCGGTGCGCGAGGCGTCCGGCACCACCGCCCGGGCAGTGGACCCGCCCTCCGCGGCCGGTCCCCCGGCGCCCCCCGCGCCGCCGCTTTCGGCGACCCGCAGGAACTCGGCGGGGGTGAAAAGGATCCCCTGCGCGGAACGCCACCGTGCCTGCGCCACCACGGCCGAGATCTCCCCCGAGGCCAGGGAGACCACGGGCTGGTGCAGCAGGGCGAACTCTCCGTCGTGCAGGGCGGTGCGCAGGCGGCCCGCCAGCTCCGCCTTGCGGACGACCTCGGCCTGCATCTGGGGGGCGTACATCTCGACCCGGTCCTTGCCTCCCGCCTTGGCTCGGTACATCGCGAGGTCGGCGTTGCGCATCAGGTCCGAAGGGGTGATGCCGGGATCCGCGAAGGCCACGCCGATGCTGGCGGCGACCCGGACCTCGCTCCCGGCGATCCGGTAGGGCTGGGAGAGGGTGGTGCGCAGCCGGTCGGCGATCTCGTGGACCTGGTACTCGCGGGCACTGCGGTCGCGGCCGCCGTCGCCCAGGATCAGGGCGGCGAACTCGTCGCCGCCGAGGCGGGCCGCGGTGTCCCCGGCCCGGACGGAGTCCTGGAGCCGGCGGGCGGCCTCGATGAGCAGTTCGTCGCCGGCCTGGTGGCCGATGGTGTCGTTGACCGCTTTGAAGCCGTCGAGGTCGATGAAGAGCACGGCGGTGCTGTGGTCCCCGGCCCGCCGTCCGGTGAGGGCCTGGCGGACCCGGCGGGTGAACAGGGCCCGGTTGGGCAGGTCGGTGAGGGGGTCGTGCTCGGCGCTGTGCTGGAGCTGGGCCTGGAGCCGGACCCGCTCGGTGACGTCGCGGCTGTTCAGGATGAGGCCGCCCTGGTGGCGGTTGACGGTGGACTCCACATTGAGCCACTCGCCGGCGCCCGATCTGAACCGGCACTCGATGCGGGTGGTCGGCTCCTCGGCGGGCGGCGCGGCCAGGAAGCGGCGCACCTCGTGGACCACGCGGCCCAGGTCCTCCGGGTGGATCAGGGTGGCCAGCTCGGTGCCGACCAGCTCTTCCGCCTCGCGGCCGTAGACCCCGGCGGCGGCGGGGCTGACGTAGCGCAGGGTCCCGGTGGGTGCGGCGATCATGATGACGTCGCTGGAGCCCTGGACCAGGGAGCGGAAGTGGTTCTCCTTCTGGGCCAGTTCCTGGGTCAGTGCGATGTTGTCGAGCAGCATGATGCCCTGGCGGATGACCAGGGCGAGCACGACGGTGCAGCCCGTGAAGACGACGACCCGGTCGACCTTCCGGCCGTCCACCACGTTGTAGAGGATCCCGAGGGTGCAGACGGCCGCGGCGAGGTACGGGGTGAGGGCGGGCAGGGAGCCGGTGATGGGGCGGCTGTGCGGCCGCTCGGCCCGCGCGTGGGCGACCGGGTCGGGGGCGGGGTTCAGGCGGCGGGCGCCCCAGGGTGCGTACGCGAGGAGGAGCGAGCCGGCGAACCAGCCCGCGTCGAGGAGCTGGCCCGACTGGTACTCGGCGCTGAGCAGCGGCGAGGTGAACAGCGCGTCGCTCAGCACGGTCAGGGCGAGGGCGGCGATGGCGGTGTTCACGGCGGAGCGGTTGGTCTCGGAGCGGCGGAAGTGCAGCACCAGCACCATCGAGACGAGCGCGATGTCCAGGAGCGGGTAGGCCAGCGAGAGGGCGGCGCGCGGGACGCTGCCGGGGGCTCCGGACTGGGCGGTGCGCGCGGCGTGCGCGAGGGCCAGGCTCCAGGAGAGGGTGAGCAGCGAGCCGCCGATGAGCCAGGAGTCGAGTCCGAGGCAGACCCAGCCGGCGCGGGTGACCGGGCGCTTCGCGAGGACGAGCAGGCCCACGATGGCGGGCGGCGCGAAGCAGAGGAAGGCGAAGTCGGCGATCGAGGGCTTCGGCACGGCTTCGCCGAGGACGACCTCGTACCAGCCCCAGACGGCGTTGCCGCAACCGCCCATGAGCGAGGAGAACGCGAACAGCAGCCAGGCCGGGCGCTCCCGGCTGTCAATGGACCGGGCGTACGTGAAACAGGAGACGGCGGCCAGCAGGCCGGCGGAGCTGAGCCCGAAGTCGCCCATGATCTCGGCGAGTTCCTCGGAGCCCCAGCCGAGGGCGGCGCCCACGGCATACCCGCTGCTGACCACCGCGAGGAGGAGCTGCATCGCCAACCCCTTCGAGCCGCGACCGCTTCCGGCGAGGGGCTGGCGGGTCAGCAGCGCCGCCCCCGGGGAGGTCACCGGTCCCCCTCGCTGGCTGGTTCCGGCGCGGCCCAGTCCCGGCACCTTCGCCTCCGGCGGCTTCGCCGCATCGGATCCTTCGTCCATTGGCAGTGCATCGCCCGTCGCCCCCCAAAGTGTCCGATCACTCCCCAGCGCCAGACGTTCGTGGCGCAGCCCCTTGTTCCGGACGATACACCACTTTCGTCACTCAGGGACATAGTTTCTCTACGCTCCGTCACCAACAGGGGAGTTGTGTCCACCGAGCGCATCCGGGCGAACGCGGAGCGTGCGCGACGCACGTCATTCCGTGATCAACACCGTGTTCTCCACGGGCTCTCCGGCGGCGAACCGGCGGAGCTGACGGGCCACCAGGCGCTTGGCCCGCGGCTCGAACGCGGAGCTGCTGCCGCCCACATGGGGAGTGATCAGGACACCCGGAGCATGCCAGAGCGGGTGGCCTGAAGGCAGCGGTTCCGGATCGGTGACGTCCAGTGCGGCGCGCAGCCGGCCCGACTCCACCTCCGCCAGAAGGGACTTGGTGTCCACGACGGGTCCGCGGGCCACGTTCACGAGCAGCGCGCCGTCCTTCATGCGGCCGAGGAACGCGGCGCCCGCGAGCCCCCTCGTCTCCTCGGTGAGCGGTGTGGAAAGGATCACCACGTCTGCCCCGGGGAGGAGTTGGGGCAGTTGGGCGAGGGCGTGCACCGGCCCGCGCGCCGTCGTGCGCGCCGTCCGCGCGACCCGGACGATCCGCTCGCACTCGAAGGGCGCGAGCCGGTCCTCGATGGCCGCGCCGACCGCCCCGTAGCCGATGATCAGTACGGACTTGTCCGCCAGGGCCTCGTAGAACCCGAAGCGCCACTCCTCGCGGTCCTGGCCGCGCACCATGCCGGGGATCCCGCGCAGGGAGGCCAGGACCAGGGTGAGGGCGAGCTCGGCGGTGCTCGCGTCGTGGACGCCCTTGGCATTGCACAGCCGTACGCCCGGGGCCAGGCCGCCGAGGCCGCCCAGGACGTGGTCGACGCCGGCGGTCAGGGTCTGGACGACCCGCAGGCGGGGCATCGCGGGCAGCGGGCGCAGGGTGACGGCCGGGGACTTCATGTACGGGGTGACGTAGAAGACGCAGGCGGCCGGATCGGCCGGGAAGCTCTCCTCGCCGTCCCAGTGGCGGTACCGGAAGGAGTCGGGCAGGCCCTCGATCTCCTCGGCGGGGAAGGGGAGCCATACGTCGAGGGTCTCGCGCGTCTCTGCAGTCATGATCAGGAGGCTATGCCAGGGGATCCGGATCGAGCCGTTAGTTTGTGTGCCGGAACCGGGAGGACCAGGCGGGACCAAGGGGGAACACGCGGTGGAGCGCAGGTCGATCGGGGCGGGGGCGCTGACGGTGGGTGCCGTCGGCCTCGGCTGCATGCCGATGAGCGGGGCCTACGCGCCTTCGCACAGGCGGCGCGAGGACTCGCTGCGCACCGTCCACACGGCCCTCGACCTGGGGGCGAACCTGCTCGACACCGCCGACCTGTACGGCCCCTACACCAACGAGCTGCTGCTCGGCCGGGTGCTGCGCGAGCGCCGGGCCGACGCCTTCGTGTCCGCGAAGGCGGGACTGCGGGCCGACGGGGTGCACGTGGTGGCCGACGGCCGCCCGGGGTACCTGCGGCGGGCCTGCGACGCCTCGCTGCGGCGGCTGCGCACCGACGTCATAGACCTGTACCAGCTGCACCGGGTGGACCCGGACGTGCCGGTCGAGGAGTCCTGGGGCGCGCTGGCGGAGCTGGTGGGCGCGGGGAAGGTGCGGGCGCTGGGCTTCTGCGCGCTGGGGGCGGGCACCGGTCCGGGTGCGGGGCCGCGCGGGGACCGGGCGTACGAGGCGACCGTGCGGCACCTGGAGCGGGCGCAGCAGGTGTTCCCGGTGAGCGCGGTGCAGGCGGAGCTGTCGGTGTGGTCGCCGCAGGCGGCGTGGCGGCTGCTGCCGTGGTGCGCGGCGCGGGGGGTGGGGTTCCTGGCGGCGATGCCGCTGGGGAGCGGGTTCCTGAGCGGGACCCTGGTCCCGGGCGAGGGGTTCGAGCCCGGGGACGTACGGGCCAGGCATCCGCGGTTCACGGCGTACGCGATGGCGGCGAACCAGGTGCTCGTGGCGGGGTTGCGGCGGGTCGCCCGGCGGCACGGGGACGGGGTCACGGCGGCGCAGGTGGCGCTGGCGTGGGTGCTGGCGCAGGGTCCGCAGGTGGTTCCGGTGCCCGGGGCCGGGCAGGCGCGCTGGGCCGCGGAGAACGCGCGGGCGGCGCAGGTGCGGCTGACCGCCGAGGACCTGGTGGAGCTGTCGGAGCTGCCGGTGCCGATCGGGGCCTGAACCACTCGATCGAGTGTACGAGTGGTGGAACTTGGGGCATGGTCGGCGCGGTTGAATCGTGTGAGGGCACGATCGGAGGACCGGAGGGGAGTACGGCGATGCGATACGGACACGGGCGAGGACCCTGGCAGGGACGGGGACCCGGGCGGGGACAGGGCTACGGGCAGGAGCCGGCGCAGGGCCGGGTGGGCGCGCCGGTGCGGTCGTACGGCGGCCCGCGCGCCCGGGCCCGCGGGGTGCTGGCGGCGTTCGCCCTGGCCGGATGCGGGGCGCTGCTCGCGGCGGGGTGCTCGCCGCCGGCCGGCACCGGACCGCGGGCGGGTGATGCCCCACCGCGCACGGCGGCCGGCTCCGCACCGCCGGGCGCCTCGGACGGGCCGTCCGCATCCGTCTCGGCGTCCGCCTCGGCCCCGTCCTCCGCGCCGCCGGCCAAGGGCCGGGTGACGGTGACCGGCGTGGCCGCCCAGGGCCTGGAATCCCCGTGGGGCGTGGCTCCGCTGCCCGACGGGAACCTGCTGGTCGCCTCGCGGGACAAGGGCACGATCAGCCGGGTCGACGTGAGCACCGGGGCGGTCACCCCGGTCGGCAAGGTGCCCGGTGTGGCCCCGGGCGGCGAGGGCGGGCTGCTGGGGCTGGCCGTGTCCCCTTCCTTCGCCTCGGACCTCATGGTGTACGCCTACTTCACCACCGAGTCCGACAACCGCATCGCCAGGCTGCGCTATGACGAGAAGAGGCCGCCGGGCGATCAACTGGGCGCGCCCGACACCGTGTTCAGGGGGATCCCCAAGGGGCTCATCCACAACGGCGGGCGGATCGCCTTCGGCCCGGACAAGATGCTCTACGCCGGGACGGGCGAGACCGGGGAGAGCGGGCTGGCCCAGGACAAGAAGTCGCTGGGCGGGAAGATCCTGCGGATGACCCCGGACGGCGAGCCGGTGCACGGCAATCCGGAGGCCGACTCGGTCGTCTACTCGTACGGGCACCGCAATGTGCAGGGCCTCGCCTGGGACAAGGACAAGCGGCTGTGGGCGGCCGAGTTCGGGCAGAGCACCTGGGACGAGCTGAATCTGATCGAGCCCGGCGCGAACTACGGCTGGCCCGAGGCCGAGGGCAAGGCCGGCAAGCCGGGGATGCGCGATCCGGTGGCGGTGTGGAAGACCGACGAGGCCTCGCCGAGCGGGATCGCCTGGGCACAGGGCTCGATCTGGATGGCCGGGCTGAAGGGGCAGCGGCTCTGGCGGATCCCGCTGGCCGGGGCGGAGCCGGTGGCGGAGCCCGAGGCGTTCCTGACGGGCCAGTACGGCCGGCTGCGCACGGTGGTGGCCCTCGGCGGGGACAGATTGCTGCTGGTCACGAGCGAGACGGACGGGCGCGGGTCGCCGGAAGCCGGAGACGACAGGATCCTGACACTGACGGTGGAATGACCGTCGGGCCCCGGCGGGGGACGAGAGGCAGGGTGGACGCGATGTTCAACATGATCGAGGAGCTGTTCAGTCCGGGGCGCAAACACACGGACGAGGAGAAGAAGCGGCTGGAGCTTTCCCGGACCGACGTCAACGACGGCGACCCGGGAAAGGGTCCGATAGACCTGGACTCCGGCAAGGTGCTCATACGCGCCAAGGAACACCCGGCGGCCTAGGGGGCGCCCCTCACCGCATCCGGGCCGGCTGCCGGGGCGACTGCTGGGCCGGCTGCTGGGCCGGCTGCTGGGCCACGGGGCCGAAGAGCCGGAGCCGGTGGGCCAGGGCCGCTGCTTCACCGCGGCCCGCGACGCCGAGCTTCGCCAGGATGTTCGAGACGTGCACGCTGGCCGTCTTCGGGGAGATGAAGAGCTCCTCGGCGATCTGGCGGTTGGTGTGGCCCACCGCGACCAGGCGCAGCACGTCCCGTTCGCGGCTGGTCAGGCCGAGCGCCTCGACCGGGTCGGCGTCCGGAGCGAGCAGGGCCCCGTCGGCGTCCACGGGGGTGAGCGGAAGCCTGGCGCGCTGCGCGAGCAGGGCCAGGTCCTCGCGGAGCCGGCGGGCGCCCAGCTGCTCGGCGGTGGCGTAGGCCTCCCGGAACAGCCCGGCGGCCGTCTCCCGGTCCCCGCCGGCCGCCAGCAGGGCTTCCACGAGCCGGTACCGCACCCTGGCCAGCAGGTAGGGGCGCTCCAGGGAGCGTACGGCCGCTTCCACGGCCGTCCAGTCCCCGACGGTGTCCCGGGCCTCGGCGCGCAGCAGCTCGGCCCTGAGGTACTCGGAGTGGGCGTTCCACACCGGCACCGGGGTGGCCAGGGTCCGGGCCGCGGCGCGCAGCACGGCCAGCGCCTCCTCCCGGCCGGCCTCCGCGGCCGGCAGGCCGCGGGCCTCCGCTTCGGCCGAGGCGGCGGCGAGCAGCAGCGGCCAGGCGTAGCGGTGGTTGCCGAGCGGGAAGCCGTGCCCGATGACGGCGGCCACCTCGCTGCGGACGTCGGCTATCCGGCCCTCCCCCGCGGCCACCCCGATCGAGAGGCGGGACAGCGGGATCTGGTGCTGGGGCTGGCCGTCGTGGGATCCGAAGTGGGCGCGGGCGGCGCCGAGCTGGGCGGCGGCCTCGGCGAGTTCACCGCGGGCCAGGGCCAGGTAGGCCAGCCGTGCGGCCGCGGCGGCGCGCGGGGCGGCTCCACTGCTGACGAGGGCCAGGGTGCGCCGGGCCTCCGCCGCGGCCTCCTCCCAGCGGCCGAGGCTGTACAGGCTCTCCGCCATGTTCCCGCGGACCCAGGCCTCGGAGTCCATCAGCTGGGACTTCTTGGCCAGTGCGACGCCTTGTTCGGCCAGTTCCACCGCTTCGCGGGACCGGCCCAGGCCCTCCAGATGAGAGGTGAGGTTGATGTGTGCACGCCCCGCCAGCATGCCGAGTCCGAGTTCGGCGGCCCGGTCCTTGACCGCGTACATCTCGGCGAGTCCGCGCTCGGGTGCCCCCGTGTCGACGAGCAGGCTCCCGACGGTGATCCGGGCGTTGAGCTCGGTGTCCTCGGCGCCGACCATCCGCGCGTACTCCACGGCGCGTTCGGCGGCGACCAGGTTGTCGGGTCCCGGTGTGTGGAGCATGCCCCAGCTCGCGGCCCGGACCAGGACGTCGGCGTGCACCTGGGACGGGGGCAGCCCGCGGACGAGCTCCTGGGCCTTGGCGAGCTCTTCCCAGCCGTCGCCGCGGCCGAGGCCCGTGATCAGCCGGGAGCGCTCGGTCCAGAACCAGGCGGCGCGCAGCGGGTCGTGGCCGTCGTCCAGCGACCGCAGGGCCGTTTTGGTGAGCTTCAGCGCCCGCTCGCGTTCGCCGCCGAAGCGGGCCGCGACGGTGGCTTCGGCGAGCAGGTCGAGGCGTTGCAGCGGGGTGGTGGCCGGATCGCAGCCGCAGGGCGGGTAGACCTCGGTGTAGTCCGCCGGGCGCAGTGCGGCGCGTACGTCCTGCGGTACGGCCTCCCACAGCTCCATGGCCCGCTCCAGCAGGCGCAGCTGCTCGGAGTAGGCGTGCCGGCGCCGGGCGGCCACCGAGGCCGCGAGCACGGCGGGCAGGGCCTTGGCCGCGTCGTTGGCGTAGTACCAGTAGGTCGCGAGGCGGATGACCCGCTCCTCCGCGCGGATCAGCGTGCCGTCCTGTTCGAGCTCCTCGGCGTAGCGGCGGTTGACGCGGGCGCGCTCCCCGGGCAGCAGGTCGTCGGAGACGGCCTCGCGGACCAGGGAGTGGCGGAAGCGGTAGCCGTCGCCGTCGGAGGTGGCCAGGAGGATGTTGGCGCCGACCGCCGAGCGCAGGGCCTCGATCAGTTCGTCCTCGGTGAGCCGGGTGACGGCGCGCAGCAGGGCGTACTCCACCGTGGAGCCGCCCTCGGCGACGATGCGCACGACGCGCTGCGCGGCGTCCGGGAGGACTTCGACGCGGACGAGGAGCAGGTCGCGCAGGGATTCGGTGAGGCCGGTGCGGCAGCCGCTGGCGCGGGAGGCGACGAGTTCCTCGACGAAGAAGGCGTTGCCGTCGGAGCGGTCGAAGACCGATTCGACGAACTCCTCGTCGGGCTGCGAGGCGAGGATCCCGGCGAGCTGGCGGCGCACTTCGGCCCGGTTGAAGCGGGACAGCTCGATGCGCTGGACGGTGCGCAGCCGGTCGAGTTCCGCGAGGAGCGGGCGCAGCGGGTGGCGGCGGTGGACGTCGTCGGCGCGGTAGGTGGCGACCACGACGAGCCGGCCGCTGCCGAGCGCGCGGAAGAGGTAGGAGAGCAGGTGCCGGGTGGAGGTGTCCGCCCAGTGCAGGTCTTCCAGGACGAGGACGACGGTGCGGTCGGCGGCGAGGCGTTCCAGCATCCGGGCCGTCAGCTCGAAGAGCCGGGCGGTGCTTTCCTCGTCGTGCGGTCCGCGCGGGGTCTCGCCGAGTTCGGGCAGGATGCGGGCGAGTTCGTCCTCCTGGCCGACGGCGGCTGCGGCCAACTCGTCGGGGAGGAGGCGGTGCAGGGTGCGCAGGGCCGTCGAAAACGGGGCGAAGGGAAGTCCCTCCGCCCCGATCTCCACACAGCCTCCGACGGCCACGACCGCGCCGCGGCGGTCGGCCTCGCAGAGGAACTCCTCGGTGAGGCGGGTCTTACCGACCCCGGCCTCGCCGCCTATGAGCAGTGCCTGCGGCTCCTGGCCGGCGGCGCGCGTCAGGGCGTCGGTGAGTACGGCCAGTTCGTCGGCTCGGCCGACGAACACCGGGCTGACAGATCGGGTCTCCACGCCGCCGAGCATCGCACAGGGTCCCTGCTCATCGGCACTGGATATCGGTGCGCCTCTCATCACGTGCCGGTTCGCACGGTGTCGCGACGCGGGTTACGCGGCGCGGGCGAACCGGCCGCGGTGCCCTCTCACCGACCCCTCCGGTTCCTGGCTGCGGGAGAAGAGGCGGCGGGCCTTCTTCGCTTCCCGGACCAGACGGTAGGCGTCGGCCTCGCGGATGAGGTCGTCGCGGCGGGCGGTGGCGATCTCGTACTCGAACATCTCGTGCTCCCTGGTCTGCGTTTCCCGGACACCTCGTTCGGTGTGATCCAAGATTCGCGCCCCAGGGGGTGCCGGCACATCGGGAGCATGCCGCATCTGCACGGGCCGGGGTGCCTTAGGCCGGGACTCAGGGTCCCTGAGGCGGCCTAAGGCAGTGCCTAGGCGGGCCCGCCGGGCACCGGCGGACGGCCTAGGGGGTGTCCGCAAAGTGGCGCCGGGCGCCCGGAGGGCGCCCTCGCGGCGTTCGGTGCGTGCTCTCGGTGTGCCGGGCGGAAGCCCGTGTAC
>NZ_JBITDL010000013.1:0-230153 GCF_044454225.1 Streptomyces sp. NPDC051563 | reverse complement strand
GGCGGGTGGGGGGGGTCCGGGGCCCCGGGCCCCGGCCCCCCCCCGCGGGGGGGGGGGGGGGGGGGGGGGGGGGGGGGGGGGGGGGGGGGGGGGGGGGGGCGGGGGGGGGGGGGGGGTGTTGGCCTGGACTGCATGATTTAGGCGCCCTGCCCCGTACGTTCGACAGTTGTGGCTTCCTTTAGCGCCACAAATCACGCTCTACGTCCAGGCCAACACCCCACCCCGCCCCCGTCCCCGCCCCTGCCGTCCGCAGCCACCGACCCCGGGTCTTTCAGCCGTCCGGCGTTTGAGGACCGGGGTCCGGGGCGGAGCCCCAGGGGGTCCGGGCGCAGCCCGGGGCCCCCTTCAGCCTGTCCGGCGTTTGAGGACCGGGGTCCGGGCTGGCCCGGGGAACGGTGGAAGGGTGGGTAGGGGACTTCGCCCCGCAGGGCCGCCCACCCCCGGCTACGGCCGGGCCGTGGCGACGGCTCGTAGGGCCGCCAGGACGTGGGCCACGGCAGGGGCCGATTCCGAGCCGCGGCGCACGGCGGCGATGACGTGCCGGGTGGGGCGGTCGTGGGTCAGGACCCGGACGGCGACGCCCGCGGCGCGGCTCGCCACCATGCGGGGGACCAGGGCCACGCCCATGCCCGCCTCGACCATGGCGAGGATCGCGGTCCAGCCGGAGGCCGAGTGGGCCTGTTCCGGGACGAAGCCCGCCGCCTCGCAGGCGTTGCGGGTGATCTCCGACCAGGGCCCGGAGCCGCCGTAGATCCACGGGTCCCCGGACAGGTCCGCGAGCCGCAGCTGCTCGGCTCCGGCCAGCGGATGGTCCGGCGGCAGGGCCACGTCGAGGGGGTCCTCCAGCAGCGTCCGGCGGGTGAAGCGGGGATCGCGGGCCGTCGGGGCATGGGCCGCGAGGGAGAGCGCGAGGTCGACGACCCCGGCGGACAGCAGCTCGTAGGACTCGGCGGCCTCGGTTTCCCGTACGCGGACCTCCACGCCGGGGTGCGAGCGCCTCAGCGCGGCGACCGCCGGGACCACGAGGACGGGTACGGCGGTGGAGAAGGCCCCGATCCGGACCTCCCCCGCCTCCCCCGCGAGGTACCCGGTCAGCTCCGCGTCGGCCCGCTCCAGCTGCGCGAACACCGCCTCCGCGTGCCGCAGTACGAGGTGCGCGGCGTCGGTGAGCCGGACCCGGCGGCCCTGGGCCTCCAGCAGCGGGACCCCCAGCGCCTTCGCCAGGTTGGTCAGCTGCTGCGAAACGGCCGAGGGCGTCATGTGCAGCGCCTCGGCCGTCGCGGTCACGGTCCCCTGTTCGGCGAGGGTCCGCAGGATCCGCAGCTTCTTGATGTCCCACTCGATCATGGGACCGAACCTACCGCCGGGCACCCAGACCCACGCCGCCCAGGATCAGCGCCATGCAGAGGAGCTGCGTCGGGCCGGTCGTCTCGCCGAGGAGCAGCAGGCCGAGGCCCGCGACGCAGACCGGCTGGAGGTAGTAGACGACTCCTGCGCGGGCGGCGCCGATGATCGAGACGGCCTTGTTCCAGGCGAAGAAGGCGACGGCGGAGGAGAAGACGCCGACGTACAGGAGCATTCCGGCGGTGGAGGGGGTGACGTGGAAGCCGCCCTGGATCTTGAGGGACACGGCGTAGGCCGGGGCGAGCATCAGGGCGCCGAGGACGAAGGTGGTGAGCAGGAAAGCCAGGCCGCCCAGTTCGGCGGGCTTGCGCTTGAGGAGCGCGCTGTACGTGGCGAAGGACAGGGCGGCGCCGAACATCCACAGGTCGCCGGCGGCGAAGTCGAAGCGGATCGAGCCCTTGCCGACCAGGAGGAGCACGCCGAGGGCGGCGAGGGCCAGGCCGAAGGTGCGCCGGGCGCCCAGCCTTTCGCCGCCGAGCCGGGCGTACAGGGCCATGATGACCGGCGAGGCGGCCATGATCATGCCCATGTTGGAGGCGGAGGTGGTCAGTCCGGCCTGGTGGACGACGGTGTTGTAGAGGGTGACGCCGAAGAGGGTGGCCAGGGCGATGTAGCCGAAGTGCTTGCGGATCAGGGCCCGCTGCTGCCAGGCCTGCCGGGCGGCGAAGGGGGCGACGGCCACGGTGGCGATCACCCAGCGCCAGAAGACGGCCTGGACGGGCGGGATGCTGTCGGCCATGCCGCGGGTGGCGACGAAGCTGCCGGACCAGACGACCGTCGCGAGCAGGGCGAGGAGGATGCCGAGACCGGCGGCCCCCTTCTTCGCCTTGCCGGGCAGTGCTTCCTGCGGGACGGTGCGGACGGGGTCCATGACGGCCACGGTGTGTCTCCCCCTCGGGGTTCGGAGTGTCGGTTCGTCGGTCTACCGTCGCACCGCGGCACCCGTCAGGTCCATCGAAACATTTCGATCGGTTTCTTCAGCAGAACTGAACGGTGCGGTCTTGGGCCGCACGGAGCCCGCCGCGAGCTGCCCCGCGACGGTCGCACCGAAGGCGATCACCATGCCGAGCACCTGCACCGGCGACAGCGACTGCCCCAGGGCGGCCCATCCGATGACGGCGGCGGTGAGGGGCGAGAGCGGGCCGAGGAGGGTGACCGAGGTGGCGGTGAGCTGTCCGATGCCGCGGAACCAGAGCCAGTACGCGATGCCGGTGTTGATCAGCATCATGTAGCCGTAGCCGAGGAAGGCCTTGCCGTCGAGCGCCGGCGGGGCCCCTTCCACGAGAGCGGCGACCGGGATGATGATCAGGCCGCCCGCGGTGAGCTGCCAGCCGGTCATGGCGAGCGGGCCGACCCCCTCCGGGCGACCCCACCGCTTGGTCATGACGATGCCCGCGCCCATCGAGAGGGAGGAGACCACGCCGGCCACCAGCCCGACCGGGTCGAGCTCCGCCTGCGCGGTCAGCACCACCATGCCGACGCCGAAGGCCCCCACGACGGCGGCGAGCACGGTCCGCAGCCGGGCCCGCTCGCCCAGGAGGAGGGCGGCGAGCCCCACGACGAACAGCGGCCCCAGGGAGCCCAGGACGGCCGCGACCCCGCCGGGCAGGCGGTAGGCGGAGAGGAACAGGAGCGGGAAGAACGCGCCGATGTTGAGCCCGCCGAGGACGGCCGCCTTCCACCACCACTGACCCGTGGGCAGCTTCCGCGCCAGGGCGGTGAGCAGCAGCCCGGCGGGCAGGGCCCGCATCACCCCGGTGAACAGCGGCCGGTCGGGGGGCAGCATCTCGGAGGCCACGAAGTAGGTGGAACCCCAGGAGACGGGGGCGAGGGCGGTCAGGACGATGGTGGTGGCACGCTTCACGGGTGCTCCTCCGGCAGGACGAGTGGCTCGGGCAGGTTCCGCGAGTGGGTAGCTCACTTGGAAGTAGCTTAGCACTAAGCTACTTTCCTGCAAGCAACTTTCTTGCCAACGAATCAGCGGAAGCCGGATACTGCGCCTATGACCGACAAGGACCCCGTCGACGCGATCGCGGACCAGTGGTTCGCGGTGCGACCCGATCTGGACACCACGCCCATGGCCGTCTTCGGCCGGATCTACCGGATCTCCAAAGCCATGGGCGACGCCATGGAAAAGGCCTACGCGCGCTACGGAATCTCGCGCGGCGAGTTCGACGTCGTGGCCACGCTGCGCCGGAGCGGAGCCCCGTACACCCTCTCGCCCCGCCAGCTCTCGGCCACGCTGATGCTCACCACGGGCGGGATGACGGGACGGCTGGACAAGCTGGAGAAGGCCGGGCTGCTGCGCCGCAGCCCCGATCCGGACGACCGGCGCGGACTGCGGGTGACCATCACCGACCGGGGCCTCGCGCTCATCGACGAGGCGGTCGCGGCGGGTCTGGAGGTGCAGCGCGAGGCGCTCACCGGGCTGGACGAGGCGGAGATCGCGGCGCTCACCGGCCTGCTGCGCAAGGTGATGGCGGGGGCGCCGTAGGGGGACGGGCCGCGCGTCCGGGCCGCCGGTCCGGGCCCGGGTACGACGAGGCGCCGGGTGTCCTCAGGGACTCCCGGCGCCTTCGATCGGTCTTCGGTGGGCTCTCGCCCGGTTTCAGTTCTGCGTCTTGCGCGACTTGTCGCCGACCATCACCAGACCGGCGATGATCAGGAAAATCACGATCGGCGTGGCCACGTAGAGGCCGAGCGTCTCGGCGACGCTCAGGCCCGGACCCGGGTCGTCACCGTCGTCACGGGTGACCGCGAGGGCGGGAGACGTCATCAGCAGCATCATCAGCGTCGTTCCGGCCGTGACGGCGCCGGCGCGCAGAGCGTTCTTCTTGTCCACGGTGCAAACGTAGCGAACACCTAAACACCGCGCGCGCCCGGGGGTGCCGTACGGGTTTCCACCGCCCCCCGGACCGCCCCCAGCAGGGCGTTCGCCCGCGGTGAGGCGGTCAGTGCCTCCAGGGTCAGCGGCCGGCCCTCCGCGTCGGCGACCGGGAGCCGCCAGTTGGGGTACTGGTCCCAGGTGCCGGGCAGGTTCTGCGGCCGCCGGTCCCCCACCGCGTCGGGCAGCCAGACCCCGACCAGCCGGGCCGGGGTGCGCAGCAGGAACCCGTACAGGGCCCGTACGGCGGCTTCCTCGCCCTTGGTGTCGAGCCCCAGGTCCTCCAGTACGTCGAGCCAGCGCGCGGTGTCGGCCGCGTCCTCGGCGCGCTCCTGCTCGGCCGGGCGGGTCAGCAGGCCCAGCCGGTCGCGCAGTTCCACGTGGGAGCCGGCCAGCTTGGCGGCCGTGGGCGGCAGATCGTGCGTGGTCACGGTGGCCAGGCAGTCGGCCCGCCAGCGCTCGGGCTCCAGCGGCTCGCCGTCGCCGCCCCAGTCCCGCTCGAACCACAGCACCGAGGTGCCCAGCACCCCGCGCCGGGCCAGCGCCTGACGGACCCCCGGCTGCACGGTGCCGAGGTCCTCGCCGATGACCAGGGCCCCGGCCCGGTGCGCCTCCAGGACCAGCAGGGCGAGCATCGCCTCCCCGTCGTACGCCACGTACGCGCCTTCGGCGGGCGGGGTCCCTTCCGGGATCCACCAGAGCCGGAACAGTCCCATGACGTGGTCGATGCGCAGGGCGCCCGCGTACCGGAACACCCCCCGCAGCAGGGCCCGGAAGGGCGCGTACCCGGTGGACGCCAGCCGGTCGGGCCGCCAGGGGGGCAGCCCCCAGTCCTGGCCGCGCGCGTTGAAGGCGTCCGGCGGGGCGCCGACGGAGACGGCCCGGGCGTAGTGGGGGGCTCCGGTGGCGTCCGAGCCCTCCGGGTGCACCCCGACGGCCAGGTCGTGGACGATGCCCACCGCCATCCCGGCCTCCTTGGCGGCCCGCTGGGCGGCGGCGAGCTGGGCGTCCGTCAGCCAGACCAGCCAGCGGTGGAAGTCGGCCCCGGACTGCGGGTCCTCCCCGGCGTGCCCCGCGCACCAGGCGGCGTGCAGGTCGAGCTCCGCGCCCTGCTCGGTACGGAACCGCCGGTAGGCAGCCTCCCGTTCGGGGGTCCGCGGGACGGCGTACAGCAGTTCCAGGGCGGCCCGCTTGAGGGCCCAGACGGCGTCGCGGTCGATCAGCGCCCCCTTCTCCAGCACCTCGCGCCGCAACTGCGCTCCCCGGTCGGCCAGTTCCGCGAGGGCGGCCCGGTCAGGGCAGTCGGCGTACTCGGGGACGTCCTCGATCCTCAGGTGCACCGGGTCGGGGAAGCGCCGCGAGGACGGCCGGTACGGGGAGGGGTCGGTCGGGGTGCCGGGCACGGCCGCGTGCAGCGGGTTGACCTGGACGAACCCGGCTCCGTGGACCCGGCCCGCCCAGCGCGCGAGCTCCGCCAGATCGCCCAGGTCGCCCATGCCCCAGGACCGCTCCGAGAGCACCGAGTAGAGCTGGACGAGCAGCCCGTGGGTGCGTTCGGGAGCCGCCGGGGCCCGGTCGGGGGCCACGATCAGGGTGGCGGTGGCGGTGCGGCCGTCGGGGGCCTCGGCGCGGATCAGGTGCACGCCGAGCGGCGGCTCCGCCGCACCGGCCGGGTTCCAGGGCACCGCACGGCCCGGCGCCTGCGGGGGCCCGCCCTCCTCCTCCGCCTCCAGCAGCGTCCGGGTGCCCGGCGGCAGGGCGGCCAGCTCCACGGGCGGCCGGGAGCCGGCCCACCACACCAGCACGCGCGGCAACAGCCTCTGCGCCGCGTCGTGTTCGGCCGCGGCCAGGTCCGCCCGTACGGACTCCGGGGTGTCCGTGTCCACCCCGAGCTGCCGCAGGACGGCGGCGACGGTGGCCTCCGGGACCCGGAGGGTGACGTCCTCGGCGGGCTGGTAGGTGGTGGCGACTCCGTACAGGGCCGCGAGCCGGGCGAGGTCGTCCATCAGGTTCCTTGTCGTCTAGTCACCCGCGGCTGCCGCCGCGGCATGGGTGGTCGGCTCGCTGGTCAGCGGGGCCTCGCAGGCGAGCGGGGGCTCACTGGTCAACGGCGCGTGCGCGGCGTCGGCGAGCGACGGCTCGCTGGTGAGGGGCCGTTCGTCGGGTCCGGCCTGGGCCGGCAGGTGGGCGAGCGGCGGACGCCGTTTCGGGACGGACTCGGGGGATATGGCGGTGGTGGCGTTCTTCGTCTTCGCAGCCTTGGTGTTCACCGGCAGGCACTCCTTCGTGCGTGAGGATCGGTCAGGACCCGTGGATGGCTCCCACTGTGTCGGTCCGCGCGTCGTCCGCGCACCACCGACAGCGGAAATTCTCCTGTGCGGGACGTGAATCCGTACAGACGTGCCTGTGTGCGCGCCGCGCACGGGAGGTGTTGCGGGGCTCCGTGCCGATCTCCGTGCGTCGGGACCACCGGCCCTGGCGTGCGGGAACGTCGGGAAGAACCTCCGGTGCGCGGCCCGGAGAACATTCCAGCCATACCCAGTCGGCCGCCCCGCATTCCTGGCCGATCCAGGTCAGATCACCCGCCGGCGTTGACACCCCGGCCGTACGGATGGTGGGCTCTGGCTCGTTCGTACGAGCGGGGGACGACTCGGGACGGGGTGGCTCCGTGCAGACCTGGGGCAGCAAGCGGGCCACGGCAACGGCCGCGGCGGTCGCCGTCATCGGCGCCCTGCTGGGCGGTTCCGCGGTGGTGGGTCCCCCCAGCGCCTTCGCCTCGCCGAGCGCACCGGACGCACCCGGCGCACCGGACGCACCCGCGGCCCCCGCACTGCCCGCGGCACTGCCCGCGGCCCTGCCCGCGGCGCTGCGCGATCCGGCGCCCGCTCCGGTACCCGCCCCCGTGCTCGACCCCGGCTCCGATCCGGGGCGCGCCGCCGCCGAGGGGCCCGCGGTGTGGCCCCGGCCCCAGTCCATGGCCTCCGACCCGGCGCGCGCGGTGCCGCTGGGCGCCGAGGCCGTCCTGGTGCTGCCCGCGGGCGTGGACCCGTACGCCGCCCAGGTGGTCCGCGACGCCCTGCGCGAGGCGGGCGTGCGCACCCTGCACGAGCGGGCCGACGGGGAGCCGCTGCCCGACGCGGTGCCCGTCGTACGGCTCCAGGGGCGCGATGCCGGGGACACGGAACGGGCGCTGCGGGCCCTGGGCGCGGCCCCGGCCGGCGACCTGCCGGCCGGCGGCTACCGGCTGGCGGTGGGCCGCGCCGAGGGGCGGGACACGGTCGCCCTGGCCGGCGCCGGGGACGACGGGCTGTTCCACGCGGCGCAGACCCTGCGCCAGCTGCTGGCCCAGGGCGGCGGGAAGGTGCCCGGGGTCCTCGTACGGGACTGGCCGTCCGCGCCGGTGCGCGGGATCACGGAGGGGTTCTACGGGACTCCGTGGACGGCCGCCGAGCGGCTCGCGCAGGTGGATTTCATGGGCCGCACCAAGCTGAACCGGCTGCTGCTGGCGCCCGGTGACGATCCGTACCGGACCACGGAATGGCGCCGCGACTACCCGGCGCCGCGGGCGGCGGAGCTGCGGGAACTGGCCGACCGGGCGCGCACCCAACACGTGGTGCTGGCCTGGGCGGTGGCGCCCGGGCAGTCGATGTGCCTGGCCTCCTCGGCCGACCGGGCGGCGCTCGCCCGCAAACTGGACGCCATGTGGGACCTCGGGTTCCGGGCGTTCCAGGTGCAGTTCCAGGACGTCAGCTACACCGAGTGGGGCTGCCGCGCCGACCGGGAGCGCTACGGCAAGGGCCCGGCGGCGGCCGCCAAGGCGCACGCGGAGGTGGCGGGCGAGCTGGCCGCGCACCTGGCCCGGCGCTACCCGGGCGCGCCCGCGCTGTCGCTGCTGCCGACGGAGTACTACCAGGAGGGCGCGACCCCCTACCGGACCGCGCTGGCCGGGGCCCTGGACGACCGGGTGGAGGTGGCCTGGACGGGCGTCGGCGTGATCCCGCGCACGATCACCGGGCAGGAGATGAACGGAGCCCGCTCCGCGCTCGGCCGGCACCCCCTGGTCACCATGGACAACTACCCGGTCAACGACTGGGACCCGGGCCGGATCTTCCTCGGCCCCTACGCGGGACGCGACGCGGTGGTCGCGGGCGGTTCCGCGGCCGTGCTGGCCAACGCGATGCCCCAGGGCACGCTGTCGCGCATCCCGCTGTTCACCGCGGCGGACTTCACGTGGAACCCGCGCGGCTACCGGGCCGCCGACTCCTGGGCGGCGGCCGTGTCCTCGCTCGCCGGACCCGACCCCAAGGCCCGGGAGGCGCTGGCCGCGCTGGCCGGGAACAACGCCTCCTCCGGCCTCGCCCAGCCCGAGTCCGCCTACCTGGTCCCCCTGACCGAGGAGTTCTGGCGGGCCCGCAGCTCCGGCGACCCGGCGGCGGGCGACCGGCTGCGCGCCGCCTTCCGCGTGCTGCGCGAGGCCCCCGACCGGCTGCCCGCGCTCGCGCAGGAGGCGGGGCCCTGGCTGTCGCGGCTCGCGCGCTACGGGGCGGCCGGCGAGCTGGCCCTCGACGTCCTCCAGGCGCAGGCCCGCGGGGACGGGGCGGCGGCCTGGCAGGCCTCGCAGGCCTTCACCGCCGCCCGGACGGCCCTGTCCGGGACGGAGGCCGCCCGCGTCGACAAGGCGGTGCTGGACCCCTTCCTGGCGCGGGCCGCGGCCGAGGCCGACGCGTGGACCGGCGCGGCCCGGGAGCCGGGCACGGTGACCGTCCAGGCCGACGCCTGGACGGTCCAGCTGCCGGACGTCCGGCCCGTATCGGTGGTGACCGTGATGACCGACCCGCTGCCGGCGGGCAGCCGGGGCGCCGTGGTCGAGGCGCACGTGCCCGGCGAGGGCTGGCGCAAGGTCGCGGAGGCGGCGGCCTCGGGCTGGACCCAGGCCGACCTGGGCGGCCTGCGGGCCGACGCGGTCCGGCTCGTCTGGTCGGGCCCGGCCCCGGCGGTGCACGGCGTGGTCCCGTGGACCGCGGACGGCCCGGAGGCCCGCTTCGAGCTGGCGGAGACCGTGGACGCGGAGATCGGCGGGGCCCCGCAGCGGATCGCGGCGCAGCTGTCCGCGCTGCGTCCCGGCGAGGTCCGCGGACCCCTGTCCGCGACCCCGCCGCCGGGGATCTCCGTACGCCTGCCGGAGACGGCCGCGGCCGCGCGCGGGACGACGGCGACCGTCCCGGTCGAGGTCACGGTGGCCGCGGGCACGGCGCCGGGCACCTACGAGATCCCGGTCGCCTTCGGCTCCGAGACGCACGTGCTGAAGGTCCGCGCCCATCCGCGCACGGCCGGCCCGAACCTGCTGCGGGCGGCCGTGGCCTCGTCCTCGGCCGACGAGACCCCGGCGTTCCCCGCGTCGGGGGCCCTGGACGATTCCGCTTCCACCCGCTGGTCCTCGCCCGCGGTGGACGGGGCGTGGTGGCAGGCGGAGCTGGCCGCTCCGGCCCGGATCGGGCTGCTGCGTCTGCACTGGCAGGAGGCCTATCCGTCCCGGTTCCGGGTGGAGACCTCGGCGGACGGGGTCGTCTGGCAGCCGTCCGCGACGGTCGCCTCCCGCGGCGGGGTGGACTCCGTCCACCTGGACCCGGCGGCCGCACCGGCCCGCTTCGTCCGGGTCACCTGCGAGACCCGGGCCACCCGCTACGGCTGCAGCCTGCTCGGAGCCGAGGCCTTCGCGATGGCCCCGTAGGGGGGCCGGGCAACCCTGCGGGGCTGTCCCCTACCCACCCTTCCGCCGTTCCCCGGGCTCCGCCCGGACCCGTTCCCTGGGGCCAGCCCCCAGACCCCACTCCTCAAACGCCGGAGGGGCTCGTTTCTGCCCAGGTCGGCCCGCACGTGAACGCCGGAGGACCGGCACATCCAGCCCCTCCGGCGTTTGAGGAGCGGGGTCTGGGGCGGAGCCCCAGGGAACGGGCGAAGGGCGGGTAGGGGAAATCGCCCCGCGCAGCGGCACGCCCGCAGCCGGGGCCCCGGCTGCGGGGGCTACGAAGCGACCGCCGCGGCAGCGATCGGTACCCCGATGCGATCCAGCGCATCCTCCGCCCCGTACGGCTCGAGGTACGGCATCCAGCACGGATCCCGGTGCCCCGTCCCGATGATCCGCCAGGCCAGCCCGGACGGCGGAGCCGGCTGGTGCCGCAGCCGCCAGCCGAGGTCGACGAGGTGCCGGTCGGCCTTGACGTGGTTGCAGCGGCGGCACGCGGCGACGACGTTGTCCCAGACGTGCTGCCCGCCCCGGCTGCGCGGGATGACGTGGTCGACACTGGTGGCGACGGCCCCGCAGTACATGCAGCGACCGCCGTCCCGGGCGAACAGCGCGCGGCGGGTGAGTGGAACGGGCCCCCGGTAGGGGACCCGCACGAAGCGCTTGAGCCGAACCACGCTGGGCGCGGGGACGGCCCGTGTCGCGCTGTGCAGAAAGGCGCCGGATTCCTCCAGGGAGACGGCTTTGTTCTCCAGGACGAGGACGAGCGCGCGACGGAGCGGTACGACGCCGAGGGGCTCGTACGACGCGTTGAGGACCAGGACGTGCGGCACGGACTGCCTCCTATAACGCCGGCGGCGCGTGGCTCGCGCCGGGACGATCTGCCTTCCAGTCTCCCCTTACGGCTGGTCGAAGCGCCACCACGCACTCGTAACGGGTCCGAGGTGTTTTCGACCACACCCGCTTCATCCCCGCGTGAGTCTGGTCTCTCCCTCGAACACGGCAACAAGTCAGGCCGTGTGCCCCGTTAGGGTGGATGGTCTGCCCGCGGCACCCCTTCCACGGGCAGGACGCCATATCTGGAGGTTCCCGCCGTGCCCAGGCCTGCCGCCCTGCTCCCTCTCGCAGCCGACAACCCGGACGCGTCCCAAACGATCAGAGATACGCACGAGAGCGTCACGAACGCGGCCAGTTTCATCGAGGAGAACTGGGCCGGATGGCTTTACCTGGGCCTGCGCATCCTCCTCATCCTGGTCATCGCCTTCGCCCTGCGTTCGGTGGTCCGCAAGTCGCTGACCAAGCTGATCACCCGGATGAACCGCGGCGCCGACGCCGTCGAGGGCACGGCCCTGAGCGGGCTGCTGGTCAATGCCGAGCGGCGCCGCCAGCGGTCCGAGGCCATCGGTTCGGTCCTGCGCTCGGTGGCCTCGTTCCTGATCCTCGGCACGGCGGCCCTGATGGTGCTGGGCGCCCTCGACATCAATCTGGGGCCGCTGCTGGCAAGCGCCGGTGTGGCCGGTGTCGCGATCGGTTTCGGCGCCCGGAACCTGGTCACGGACTTCCTCTCCGGCGTGTTCATGATCCTCGAGGACCAGTACGGCGTCGGCGACAAGATCGATGCCGGGGTGGCCTCGGGCGAGGTCGTCGAGGTGGGGCTGCGCGTCACCAAGCTGCGCGGCGACAGCGGTGAGATCTGGTACGTCCGCAACGGCGAGATCAAGCGGATCGGCAACCTCAGCCAGGGCTGGGCCACGGCGAGCATCGCGGTGCAGGTCAAGCCCACCGAATCGCTCTCCCGCATCCGCGAGGTGATCAAGGACATCGCCGACACCCTGGCCAAGGAGTCCCCGTGGGACGAGCGGCTGTGGGGTCCGGTGGACGTGCTGGGCCTGGACGAGGTGCTGCTGGCCTCGATGTCGGTCTCGGTGTCGGCGAAGACCATGCCGGGCCAGCAGTTCGCCGTGGAGCGCGAGCTGCGCTGGCGCATAAAGGACGCCTTCGACGCCGCGGGCATCGGAATCGTCGGCGGCCTGGCGGCGCCCGCGGAGGACGAGGCCCCGGCCGACCCCTCGGCCGCCGTCGCCCCGCCGTCGGCGCTGGCGAACCCGACGTCCCCGCAGTCCCTGGCCACCGCGGAGATCCCGCACCCGGCCGCGGGCGGCCCGGCCTCCGGTGCGCGCATCACGAAGTAGCACCCGCCCCGCACGAAGCCGTACTCACGCGCCACTGCCCCCGTAGGTCCGACCTGCGGGGGCAGTGGTGTACGCGGGTGTTCGCGCCGCCATTGACACGAGCGACCCACGAATAGGAAACTTACCTAACAGTTCACCTCGGTGAGAGAGAAGCCACCCCATGCCCGCCACCCCCGGTACGCCCAGCCTGTTGCGCGCCCTGAACGACCGGGCCGCGCTCGAGCTCCTGCTGACGCACGGTCCCCTGTCCCGGACCCGGATCGGGCACCTCACCGGACTCTCGAAGCCCACCGCCTCCCAGCTGCTGGCCCGCCTGGAGGCCGCCGGGCTCGTGGTCGCCACCGGCACCGCCACCGGCCGCCCCGGCCCCAACGCGCAGCTCTACGCCGTCAACGCGCGGGCCGCCTACGTCGCCGGGCTCGACGTCACCCCGGGCCGGATCCTCGCCTCCGTAGCCGACCTGGCCGGCGAGGTCATCGGCAGCCACGAGCTCCCGCACGCGGAGGGCACCGGGCCGGTCGAGCAGGTCACCCGCGCCCTCGGCGAGGCCGTCAAGGACGCCGGACTGCACCTCGCCGACATCCACCGGGTGGTCATCGCGACCCCCGGCTCCTTCGACCCGCGCACCGGGGTGCTCCGCTACGCCGACCACCTGGCGGGCTGGCAGTCCCCCACGCTCCTCGACGAGCTCGCCGCGGCGCTGCCGATGCCGGTCGAGTACGAGAACGACGTGAATCTCGCCGCCGTCGCCGAACAACGCCTCGGCGCCGCCCGCGGCCACGAGGACTTCGTCCTGCTGTGGAACGAGGAGGGCCTCGGGGCCGCCCTCGTGCTCGGCGGCCGGCTGCACCGCGGCTGGACCGGCGGCGCCGGGGAGATCGGCTTCCTGCCGGTCGCCGGGCACCCGCTGGTCCGCCAGGTCACCCGGGTCAACTCCGGCGGCTACCAGGAACTGGCCGGCGTACAGGTGCTGCCCGCCATGGCGGCCCGGCTCGGCGTCGACGCCCCGCCGGCCGCCGCGGCCGGAGCCGGCTCGGTGCACGGCGCCGTGCACGGGGCCGAGTCCGGGGCCGTGGTCGAAGCGGCGGCCGCGCTGCTGGCCCAGGCCGCCGCCGCGCCCGAGGGGCCCCATCTGGACCTCCTGCGGGAGTACGCCACCGCCCTCGCCACCGGGCTCGCCTCGCTGGTCGCCGTACTGGACCCGGAGATCGTGATCCTCTCCGGCGCTCTGACCATCGCGGGCGGGGAGCCCCTGCGCAAACTCCTCGAAGCCGAGCTCGCCGACCTCGCCCCGTCCCGGCCCCTGCTGGTGACCGGCGAGGTACGGGAACGGCCCGTCCTGCGCGGGGCGCTGGAGAGCGCCCTGGCCGCCACCCGCGACGAGGTCTTCGACACCTCCCGCCGCTGAACCGCACCCACCGAGCCACCCCCGCACCGCCCCCGCACACCGCCCCACACCCGCACCACCCGCCCCACCCGCACCACAAAGCACCGCGTCCACCCGCACGAGCCCCCGGCGCACGCAGCCCCGTACCGCACATGCCCGTACCGCACACGCCCGCACCGCCTCCCCCGCGTGAGCCCACCCCGCACCACGGCTCCTCCCCTCCCCCTCCAGGAAGTCCCCCCGCGCAGAGAGTGACTCCGCCATGCCCGGAATCCGCCGCCTGACCCTCGCCGCGACCTCCCTCGCCGCGATATCCGTACTCGCCACCGCGTGTACGGGCTCCGCCTCCAACACGGCCGCCGACGACCCGAACAAGGACGTCACCCTCAACTTCTGGCACGGCTGGTCCGCCCCCAGCGAGATCAAGGCCATCGAGGACAACATCGCCCGGTTCCAGAAGGCGCACCCGAACATCAAGGTCAACGTCACGGGCAACATGACGGACGACAAGATCAACCAGGCCCTGCGCGCCGGCGGCGACAAGGCCCCCGACGTGGTCTCCTCCTTCACCACCGACAGCGTCGGCAAGTTCTGCAACTCCGGCGCCTTCGCCGACCTGAACCCCTTCCTGAAGAAGTCCGGGGTCGACAAGGAGAAGGTCTTCCCCAAGACCCTCCTGGAGTACACCCAGTTCAACGGCAACCAGTGCACGCTGCCGCTGCTGAACGACGCGTACGGCCTCGTCTACAACAAGACCGCCTTCGCGGCCGCCGGGATCACCGAACCGCCCAAGACCTGGAGCCAGTTCGTCGCCGACGCGCAGAAGCTGACGATCGCCAAGGGCGATTCGTACCAGCAGCTCGGCATCATGCCCACCTACCACGGCTACGAGACCGCCCCCCAGCGGCTGGCCGCGCTGTGGAGCCCGGCGTACTTCACCGCCGACGGCAAGTCCAACCTGGCCAAGGACCCCGGCTTCGCCCAGATGCTGACCGCGCAGAAGGACCTGGTGTCCAAGCTCGGCGGGTACGAGAAGCTGGAGAAGTTCCGCACCACCTTCGGCGACGAGTGGAGCGCCGAGCACCCCTTCCACCTGGGCCTGGTGGCCATGCAGATCGACGGCGAGTGGCGGGCCAGCATGGCGAAGGAAGCCGGGGTGAAGTTCGAGATCGGCACCGCGCCGATGCCCGTCCCCGACGACCGGATCGCCGAGTACGGCAAGGGCTACCTCGCCGGCACGATCATGGGCATCTCCTCCGGCAGCAAGAAGCAGAACGCCGCCTGGGAGCTGACGAAGTACATGACGACCGACACCGAGGCGGTCGTGGAGTTCGCCAACGCCATCCACAACGTCCCCTCCACGCTGGCCGCCCTGGACTCCCCCAAGCTCCAGGTGACCCCGGAGTTCAAGACGTTCATCGACATCGCCAAGCACCCGAAGTCGACCACCACCCCGGCGCAGGCGGACGGCGGCACCTACCAGCTGACCTTCACCGACTTCGCGTACTCGGTGGAGAAGGGCGAGGTCACGGACATCGCGGCCGGTCTCGCCAAGACCGACCAGCAGGTCGACACGGACATCGCGAAGGCCAAGTAGCCCGATGGCCGGCACCCTCTCCCCCGCGCTGCGCACCAAGCGCCGCAGGGCCGCACTGCGCACGGCGGCCTTCATGTCGCCCTGGCTGATCGGGTTCGGCGTCTTCTTCGCCTACCCGCTCGTCTCCACCGTCTACTTCTCCTTCACCAAGTACGACGGCTTCCGCCCGCCCGTCTTCAACGGGCTGGACAACTGGACCTACGTCTTCTCCGACCTGCCGATGTTCTGGCCGGCCATGCGCAACACCCTGTGGCTGGTCGTGGTCATGGTCGCCTGCCGGGTCGTCTTCGGGCTCGGCATCGGACTGCTCATCACCAAGATCAAGCTGGGCACGGGCGTCTTCCGCACCCTGTTCTACCTGCCCTACCTGGCCCCTCCGGTGGCGGCGACCCTCGCCTTCGTCTTCCTGCTCAACCCGGGCACCGGACCGGTGAACACCCTGCTGGACGCGGTCGGACTGCCCACGCCCGGCTGGTTCAACGACCCCGCCTGGTCCAAGCCGGCGCTGACCGCGCTCGCGGTGTGGGGGGTCGGCGACCTGATGGTCATCTTCATGGCCGCGCTGCTCGACGTACCGCGCGAACAGTACGAGGCGGCCGAGCTGGACGGGGCCGGGGCGGCGGCGCGCTTCCGCCACATCACCCTGCCGAACATCTCGCCGATCATCCTCTTCGCGGTGGTCACCGGGGTCATCCAGTCGATGCAGTTCTACACGCAGCCCCTGGTGGCGGGGAGGGTGGCGTCCGGCGTGATGGGCGGCTCGGGCCAGCAGTTCGAGCCCGGGTACCCCGGCAAGTCCACCCTGACCCTGCCCCAGGTCATCTACAACGTCGGCTTCCAGCGCTTCGACTACGGCGCGGCCTGCGTGGTCGCCCTGGTGCTGTTCGCCCTCTCCATGGCCTTCACCGCGCTGCTCATGCGGCGGCGCGGCGGCCTGATCGAGGCAGGTGACTGAGGAATGAGCCAGACCCTCACCCGCGGCGCGCCGCGGACCCCGCGTCCCGCCGCCCCCGGTACGCCGGACTCGGCGCGGGCCGTACGCACCGCACGACGCCGGGCCGCCCTGCACTGGGTGGCCGTGCACTCCCTCGGCGTCGCGGCGGCGCTGTTCTTCGTCCTGCCCTTCGTGTTCCTCTTCCTGACCTCGCTGATGAGCGACCAGCAGGCGCTGACCCGCGACCTGTGGCCGCACAGCTGGGAGTGGGGCAACTACGCGAAGGTGTGGGACACCCCGGGCTTCCTGACCTGGTGGCGCAACACCCTGCTGTACGCGGGCGTCGGCACCCTGCTGACCGTGGTCTCCTCGGTGCCCGTCGCCTACGCGCTCGCCAAGTTCCGCTTCCGCGGCCGGCGGCTGTCGCTGCTGCTCGTGATCGCCATGATGATGCTGCCGCCCCAGGTGGTCGTCATCCCGATGTACCTCTTCTGGGCCAAGCAGCTGGACCTCTCCGGCACCCTGTGGCCGCTGATCATCCCGATGGCCTTCGGCGACGCCTTCTCCATCTTCCTGCTGCGCCAGTTCCTGCTGACCATCCCCGACGAGTACCTGGACGCGGCGAAGGTCGACGGCTGCGGCGAACTGCGCACCCTGCTGCGGGTGGTCCTGCCGATGGCGAAGCCCGGCATCGCGGCGGTCGCGCTGTTCCAGTTCTTCGCCGCCTGGAACGACTACTTCGGCCCGCAGATCTACGCCTCCGACAACCCGGCCGCCTGGACCCTCAGTTACGGACTGGAGTCCTTCAAGGGCGCGCACCACACCAACTGGAACCTGACCATGGCGGCAACCGTGCTGGTCATGGCCCCGGTGATCGTCCTCTTCTTCTTCGCCCAGAAGGCGTTCGTCGAGGGCGTCACCCTGACCGGAGTGAAAGGCTAGTGACCATGAAACTCGCAGTGGTGGGCGGCGGTTCCACCTATACCCCCGAGCTGATCGACGGGTTCGCCCGGCTGCGCGACACCTTGCCCATCAGCGAGCTGGTGCTGATCGATCCGGCCGCCGAGCGGCTGGAGCTGATCGGCGGGCTGGCCCGGCGGATCTTCGCCAAGCAGGGGCACCCGGGGCTGATCACCACCACCTCCGACCTCGACGCGGGGGTCGCGGACGCGGACGCCGTCCTGCTCCAGCTGCGCATCGGCGGGCAGGCCGCCCGGCTCCAGGACGAGACCTGGCCGCTGGAATGCGGCTGCGTGGGCCAGGAGACCACCGGCGCCGGCGGGCTCGCCAAGGCGCTGCGCACGGTCCCGGTGGTCCTCGACATCGCCGAGCGGGTCCGGCGCTCCAACCCGGACGCGTGGATCATCGACTTCACCAACCCGGTCGGGATCGTCACCCGCGCCCTGCTGCAGGCCGGGCACAAGGCGGTCGGGCTGTGCAACGTGGCCATCGGCTTCCAGCGCAAGTTCGCCGCGCTGCTGGACCTGACGCCGGCCGACATCCACCTCGACCACGTGGGCCTCAACCACCTCACCTGGGAGCTGGGGGTGCGCAAGGGCGGCCCGGAGGGCGAGAACCTGCTGCCGCAGCTCCTCGCCCGGCACGGCGAGGCCATCGCCGCGGACCTGCACCTGCCGCGCGCCGTGCTGGACCGGCTCGGCGTGGTCCCCTCGTACTACCTGCGCTACTTCTACGCGCACGACGAGGTGGTCCGCGAGCTCGGCACCAAGCCCTCGCGCGCCGCCGAGGTCGCCGCGATGGAGAAGGAACTGCTCGGCCTGTACGGGGATCCCGCGCTCGACGAGAAGCCGGAACTGCTCGCCAAGCGGGGCGGCGCCTTCTACTCGGAGGCGGCGGTCGACCTGGCCGCGGCCCTGCTGGGCGACGGCGGGAGCGCCGTTCAGGTGGTGAACACGCTGAACGGCGGGACCCTGCCGTTCCTGCCGGACGACGCGGTCATCGAGGTGCAGGCGCGGGTGGACCGCACCGGGCCGTCCCCGCTGGCCGTACCGCGGCTGGACCCGCTGTACGCGGGGCTGATCTCCCACGTCACGGCGTACGAGGACCTCGCGCTGGACGCCGCGCTGCGGGGCGGCCGCGAGCGGGTCTTCAAGGCGCTGCTGGCACACCCGCTGGTGGGCCAGTTCGACCTCGCCGAGGGGCTGACGGACCGGCTCCTCGCGCACAACAAGGAGCACCTGGCATGGGCGTGAGCCGGCCCGTTCCCCCGCCGGCGGCCGCGGCGGTCCTCGCCATCGACGCCGGCAACAGCAAGACGGACGTGGCGCTGATCGGCGCGGACGGCCGCGTCCTCGGCACCGGACGCGCGGGCGGCTTCCAGCCCCCGCGCGTCGGGGTCGAGGCGGCGGTGGACGTCCTCGCGCAGGCCGTGGCCGAGGCGGCCGCGGCCGCCGGGCTGCCGGCGCCCGTACCCGGAGCCCCGTACGCCGTCCGGGTTTCGGCCTGTCTGGCCAACGCGGACCTCCCGGTGGAGGAGGCCCTGCTCGCGCAGGCCATCGACGCGCGGGGCTGGGGCACGGCCACCGAGGTCCGCAACGACACCTTCGCGATCCTGCGGGCCGGACTCGGCGAGGACGCCGGGGGGCCGCGCGGGGTCGCGGTGGTGTGCGGGGCGGGCATCAACTGCGTGGGCATGCTGCCCGACGGCCGCACCGCCCGGTTCCCGGCGCTCGGGCAGATCTCCGGGGACTGGGGCGGCGGCGGCGGGCTGGCCGCCGAGGCCATGTGGTGGGCGGCGCGCGCCGAGGACGGGCGCGGCGGTCCGACCGAGCTCGCGACGGCCCTGCCGGGGCATTTCGCACGGGAGTCCATGTACGCGCTGATCGAGGCGCTGCACCTGGGCCTCGTCGAGCCGGTACGGATGCACGAGCTGGTGCCGGTGCTGTTCGCGGTGGCCGCGGCCGGTGACCCGGTCGCCGCGGCCCTCATCGAGCGGCAGGCCGAGGAGGTCGTGGCCCTGGCCTCGGTGGCGCTGGAGCGGCTCGGACTGCTGGCCGAGGAGGCGCCCGTCCTGCTGGGCGGCAGCGTCCTGGCCGCCCGGCACCCGCAGCTCAACGGCCGGGTGGAGGCCCTGCTGGCCGAACGGGCCCCGTACGCGCGGGTTTCGGTGGTGACGGCCCCGCCGGTGCTGGGCGCCGGGCTGCTGGGCCTGGACGCCCTCGGGGCGGGGCCCGGGGCCCACGAGAAGCTGCGTGCCCATTTCGGATGAACCCCGCCCGCACCGGAACCATCGCGGCCTCCGGGGCGTACTGACGGTGAAGGGGTGGAGCGGACGGGGGGACCGGCCGGGGCAGGACCGGGGACGGATCGGGGCGGATCGTGCCTGATCCCGGACCGGGTGCTGTGGAGGACCGCCACTAAGGCCATACTGCTGCGAAGCACGAAGGACCGAGGGGGAGGTCAGGGTGGCCATCACATCACGCGCGCCCGCGCCCGGCGGCGTCCAGGCGCCCTCCGGGCCGCCGGCGCCGCCGCCCGACGCGCTGCCCGGGCGGGGCACCGCCTGGGCGGAGGGCGTGGAGCGGCTGCGTGCGGCCGCCACCACCGAGCCCGGCCGGCTGCGGATCATCGGGGCGGCCCTGGCCGCACTGGTGCTGCTGTTCGGCGCGGTGGCGGTCTGGGAGATCTCCGGCCGGGTCACCGCGGCCGACGACGTCGTGGGCCGCAGCCAGCCGCTGAGCGCGGACGCGGCGAGCATCTACCGGTCCCTCGCGGACGCCGACACGGCCTCCTCCAGCGGTTTCCTCGCGGGCGGCCAAGAGCCCCGCGAGGTCCGCAGCCGGTACGAGAAGGACATAGCCAACGCCTCCCGGCTGCTGGTGAACGCGGCCGCCAGCACCACGGCCGGCGAGGACTCCCGCAAGCAGATCAGCCTGCTGAGCGAGCAGCTCCCCCGCTACACCGGCCTGATCGAGCAGGCCCGGGCCACGAACAAGCAGGGCCTGCCGCTCGGCGGCGCCTATCTCCGGTACGCGAACGAGCAGATGAGCACCCAGCTGCTGCCCGCCGCGCAGCGCCTCTACGAGGCGGAGACCGGCCGGCTCTACACGGACTACGACGAGGCCCGGGCGCTGCCCCTGGCCTCGTTCGGGGCCGGTCTGCTGGCGCTCGCCGCCCTGCTCTGGGCCCAGCGGCGCAACTACCGCCGTACGAACCGCGTCTTCAACCACGGGCTCGTCGCGGCGACCGCCGCCTCGCTGGTGCTGCTGCTGTGGCTGGCCGCGGGGCACACGGTCGCCCGGTCGGGGCTGAGCGAGGCCCGCACGGACGGGCAGGAGTCCCTCGAGGTGCTCAACGACGCGCGGATCGCCTCGCTCCAGGCACGGGCCAACGAGAACCTCACGCTGGTGTCGCGAGGCGCCGTACTGGCCGAGGACAAGAAGTCCGACAAGTACGACGTGGACTACTCGAACGACATGAAGGACCTGGACGCGGGCCTGGCGACGGCGGCGAAGCTGGCCGACGACGCGGCCGGCCGGGATCCGGTGGCCCGCGCCGCGGAGGGCGTGCGGCAGTGGAAGGGCCTGCACGCGGCGGCCCGGCAGACGGACCTGACGGGCGACTACCAGGGCGCCGTCGGGCAGGTCATCGGCGACAAGGACCACCCGAAGCCCACGGGCGGCGCCTTCGACACGGTGGACGCCTCGCTGGAGGAGGCCGTGGTCCACGAGCAGCGCGAGTTCACCCGGGCGGCACGGGACGGGCTCGGGGCGCTCGACGGTTTGGTGACAGGTACGGCGGCCCTGGCGGTCGTCGGCGCGGTGGGCGCCCTGCTCGGCATCGGGCGCAGGCTTTCGGAGTACAGGTGAGAGCGATGCCGGGACGGTTGAAGCGCGCGGGCAAGGGCTCCGGGGAGCACGTGGTGCCCGCAGGGCACGTGGTGCCCGCAGGGCACGTGGTGCCCGCAGGGCACGTGGTGCCCGCAGGGCACGCGGCCTGCGGGGACACCCCGGAGCAGGCCGGCGAGGTCCAGGACGTACGGGGCCTGCGGCGGCTGACGGGCCGGCTGCGCGGCTGGGGCGGGGTCGGTGCGATGGCCGCGGCCTGCGCGCTGACGGCGGCGGCCGTGCTGCTGCCGCTGGCCCAGGCGGCGCCGGGCGGCCCGGGCGCCTCCTCGCTGGTGCGCGAGCCGGCCAGGATGGCCGTCGCTCCGCTGGCACCCGCGGACACCTGTGAGAACCCGGAGGCGAGCCTGCGCCCCAACGGGCTGGACGGCCCGGCCATCCAGCGGATCCGCGCCGCGGGGCACCTCGTCGCGGGCGTGGACCAGAACAGCTTCAAATGGGGTTACCGCAATCCGGCCGGGGAGCTCGACGGCTTCGACATCGCGCTGGTCAAGGCCATAGCGAAGGACATATTCGGCGAGGACGGCAAGGTCATCTACCGGGCCATCCCCACCAGTCAGCGCATCCCCGCGCTCAAGGACGGCACCGTGGACATCGTCGTGCGCACGATGACCGTCAACTGCAAGCGGCTGGAGGACGTCGCCTTCTCGACGGCGTACTTCGAGGCCGGGCAGCAGGTGCTGGCCCCCAAGGGTTCGGCGATCACCGGCTACGACGCCTCGCTGAAGGACCGCCGCATCTGCACGGCGGCCGGCTCCACGGCGGAGGCGGCGCTCGCCGCCCAGTCCTACGGCGCCGTCCCGGTCAGCGTGCCCAACCAGCTCGACTGCCTGGTCCGGCTGCAGCTGGGCGAGGTCGACGGCATCATCACCGACAACGCCCTAGCCGCCGGCCAGGCCGCCCAGGACCCGTCGGTCAGGCTGGTCGGCTCCCCGTTCACCAAGGAGTTCTACGGGGTGGCCATGAACAAGGACGCCGGTGACCTGGTGCGCCGGGTCAACAAGGTGCTGGAGGACTACCGCGCGGGCGGTGGCGAGAGCCCCTGGATGAAGGCCTACAGGGAGCACCTGGAGCCCGTGCTGCCCGGCGTGGGCGGCCCGCCCGTCCCCAAGTACCGGGAC
This sequence comes from Streptomyces sp. NPDC051563, assembly GCF_044454225.1. Taxonomy (NCBI): domain Bacteria; kingdom Bacillati; phylum Actinomycetota; class Actinomycetes; order Kitasatosporales; family Streptomycetaceae; genus Streptomyces; species Streptomyces sp. NPDC051563. Next base: position 208,023 of record NZ_JBITDL010000013.1, on the reverse strand, counting down.
TGAGGCCGGTGTCGGATTCTGAGCCCGATGTCACAAGACCGGAGGCGGGATCGGTGGAGGCACATCCTTTGGGGGGACACCCTTTGGGGGCTGAGCCGGCGGTGATGGACCGGGACGGTGTGGACCGGGCGCTGGCCCGGCTGGGCGCGGAGCACGAGGCCGTCGAGACCTCGCTGCTCGCCCTCCAGGACCACTCCGGCCGACGGCTCCTGGAGGGCGCCGGGCTGACCGGGGTCACCAAGGAGCGGTGGGCCGGGGCCGATGCGGCCATCACCCGGCTGTGGCGGTACTTCGACGCCTACAGCGGGGCGCTGGGCGCCGCCCGGGAGATCCGCGAGCGGCGCCGCTGGCCGAACCGCGAGGACCTGGTCGAGCTGACGGACCGGCTGCGCGGGCCCGGGGTGCTGATCTCCGGCGCCGCGGTCGAGGGGGCTCCGCTCGCGGAGCGGTTCTCGCTCGCCGAGCTGGTGTCCCGCATGAACGAGCTGTACGCGAGCTCCCTGGACGTGGTGGTCGCCGCGGACTCGGTCTGGTCGGCGCTGCCCGCCCGGATCGACCTCCTCGCCGCCGAACTGCACCGCACCCGCGCCCTCGCCCACTCGGTGGGGGTCCGGCCCGGGGAACACCCTTCGGGGGACGACCTGGAGGCCATCACCGCCGAACTGGCGGACCTGCGGGCCCGGGTGATCGAGGACCCGCTGGCGTTCTGGTGCGCGGTGGCCGGGAGCTCCGCCCCGGGCGGCGGCCGTCCGGACACCAGCCGGTACGACCGGGCCGCGCTCGCGCTGGAGGACGTACGCCGGGAGGTCGAGGCGGTGCTGGCCGTCCGGCAGGACGCCGAGCAGCGGCTGATCGGGCTGCGGGACGTGCTCTCGCGGGCCGACCGGACCCTGGCGGAGGCCCGGGTGGCCCGCGGCGAGGTGCTGGCGAAGATCGCGGCGTCCGAGGTGCCCGCGGTGAGCGGCCCGCCGACGGCCCTGCAGGAGCAGCTTTCGGCAGCGGCCGAGTACCGGCGCCGGGCCCAGTGGCACCGGCTGTCGCCGCTGCTGGAGTCCCTGGAGGAGCGGGCCGAGGAGGAACTGCGCCGGGCCCGAGAGTCGTTGACCGCGGTGACGGCCCCGCTGGCGGTGCGGGCGGAGCTGCGCGGCCGGCTCGACGCCTACCGGGCGAAGGTGGCCCGGCTCGGCATGGCGGAGGATCCGCTGCTGATGGAGCGGTACGACACCGCCCGGCGGATGCTGTGGAGCGCTCCCTGCGATCTGCGGGCCGCCGAGCAGGCGGTGCTGCGCTACCAGTGGGCGACGGCCGAGGCGCTGCCGGCGCCGCAGCAGGACCGGCGGGACCAAGAGGACCAGCAGGGCCAGCGGGATCAGCAGGGGCACCGACCGGTGCGCGAGTGGCCCGAGGGGCCGAGGGAGGGGGACGCGTGAGTCTGATCGGAACGGCGTGCATGCGCCCCGGCTGCCCGGGGACGTACGAGGACATGGGCGGCGGCGAGGTCTACTGCGGCACCTGCGGGCTGGCGCCGGCCGGCGCGGTCGCGGCGGGCGCCGAGGAACTGGTGTCGGTACCGACCGCGATGACGAGCGCGGCCCGCCACGGGGACTCGCAGGGCTCGCACGGGTCCCAGGGCTCGCACGGGTCCGGGCGGTCCTCCGCGTCCTCCTCGCGGTCCTCCCGCTCCTCCCGCTCCTCTTCGTCCCGCCGCTCCGTGTCGGGCCGGCTCTCGCGCGCCCTGTCGGGGGCCGCGTCCACCCGGTCGGTGTCGGTGCGCAGTTCGGGTTCGGCGGCCGCGGGGTCGGGCCGCAGCCGGCTGGGCGCCGGGCTGGTCAACGTACCGGAGGTACCTCGTCCGGATCCTTCGGCGGCGGTGCTGGAGAACCCGGAGGTCCCCGAGCGCAAGCGGTTCTGCTCGCGTTCGGACTGCGGGGCACCCGTGGGGCGGGCCCGCGGTGAGCGGCCGGGACGGACGGAAGGTTTCTGTACCAAGTGCGGGCACCCGTACTCCTTCGTCCCCAAGCTGCGCGGGGGCGACCTCGTCCACGGCCAGTACGAGGTCGCGGGCTGCCTCGCGCACGGCGGGCTGGGCTGGGTCTACCTCGCGGTGGACCGGGCCGTGTCGGACCGGTGGGTGGTGCTCAAGGGCCTGCTGGACACCGGGGACCAGGACGCGATGGCGGCCGCGATCTCGGAGCGGCGCTTCCTCGCGGAGATCGAGCACTCCAACATCGTGCGGATCTACAACTTCGTGGAGCACCTGGACCAGCGGACCGGTTCGCTGGACGGGTACATCGTCATGGAGTACGTGGGCGGCAAATCGCTCAAGGAGATCGCCAACGAGCGGCGCCGGCCGGACGGCCGCCGCGATCCGCTGCCGGTGGAGCAGGCCTGTGCGTACGGCATCGAGGCGCTGGAGGCGCTCGGCCACCTGCACAGCAGGAACCTCCTCTACTGCGACTTCAAGGTCGACAACGCCATCCAGCAGGCCGACCAGCTGAAGCTGATCGACATGGGCGCGGTCCGGCGGATGGACGACGAGGAGTCGGCCATCTACGGCACCGTCGGCTACCAGGCGCCGGAAGTGGCGGAGGTCGGCCCCTCGGTCGCCTCCGACCTGTACACGGTGGCGCGCACGCTGGCCGTGCTGACCTTCGACTTCCAGGGCTACACGAACGTGTTCGTGGACTCCCTGCCGGACCCCCAGCACATCGAGGTGTTCGGGCGGTACGAGTCCTTCTACCGGCTGCTGGTACGGGCCACCGACCCCGATCCCGGACGGCGGTTCGCGTCCGCGCAGGAGATGGCGGACCAGCTGACGGGGGTGCTGCGCGAGGTCGTCGCGCTCCAGACGGGCCGCCCGCGGCCGCAGGTCTCCACCCTCTTCGGCCCCGAGCTGCGGGTGCCGGACGACCGGCTGTTCACCGACGACAGGTCGGGCGGCCACGTGTCCCGGCTCGGCGAGCGGACCGTGAAGCGCCGGCGCACCGGGCGGGCTCCGGCTCCGGCCGCCGTCCTGCCGGCGGCGCCGGTTCCCGCCCCGCCTCCCGGGGCCGCCCTGCCCGTGGGGGCCCCGGCCGCTCCGGCGGCTTCGCCGATCACCGGGTACGGCACGACCGGGCTGGTCACCACGGCCACGCACCGGACCGCGGGCCCCGGCGTGCCGGCCCCGCGCCCCGCGCCGGCGGCCGCGCCGCTGCCGCCCGTCGGGATCACCGCCACCCGGCGGACCGAGCTGTCCACGCTGGACACCCGCGAGGCCGCGCTGGCGCTGCCCGTGCCGCTGGTCGACTCCGGGGACCCCAACGCCGGGTTCCTGGCGGGTCTGCTGGCCTCCGCGCCGGCCGACCTGCTGGCCGCGCTCGGCTCGGCGCCGGCCGAATCCGCGGAGCTGCGGCTGCGGGAGCTGCGGGCCCGGCTCGAACTGGGCGGCGCCGACGCGCCGCTCGTGGCCGATGCGCTGGCCCGGCTGGAGGCGCAGCACGCCGACGACTGGCGCGTGGTGTGGGCCCGGGGCATCTCCTCGCTGGCCGTCGGGGAGGACGAGACGGCGGCCCTGTCCTTCGACGCCGTCTACGACGCCTTCCCCGGGGAACCGGCGCCGAAGCTGGCGCTGGGGCTGTGCGCGGAGGTGCTGGGGCAGTTGGACAACGCCGCCGAGTACTACCGGCTGGTGTGGGCCACGGATCCGGGTTTCGTCGGGGCGGCGTTCGGGCTGGCCCGGGTGCAACTGGCCACCGGGGACCGGGCCGGAGCCGTGCGCACGCTGGAATCCGTACCGGAGGCGTCGATCCACCACACCGCCGCCCGGGTGGCCGCGGTACGGGCACGCCTGCGCGACCGGTCTCCCCAGGAGGCCCTGCTGCCCGACCTGACGGCGGCCGCGGCGCAGGTGGAGGCGCTGGGACGGTTCGGTCTGGACTCCGTGCGCCACGAGCGGCTCAGGGCGGAAGTTCTGGGCTCGGCGCTGGACTGGGTACTGTCGGGTAGCCGGGGTTCCGATCCCGGCCCTACCTCGCTGCTCGGCTGCCAACTGGACGAGCGGGGGCTGCGCTTCGGCCTGGAGCGCTCGTTCCGCGTGCTGGCACGGCTGGCGCAGCGGGGCGAGGAGAGGATCGAACTGGTGGAACGGGCAAACCGTTTCCGTCCCCGGACGTGGGTGTGATTGATGTCGATGCATCGGCTGTCGGGCTGCCCCAGCTGCGCAGAACCGCTGGAGGAGGGTGACCGTTTCTGCGGCCTCTGCGGCTACGCCCTCACGGCCCCGTCCCCCACGGAGCCCCCGCCCCCGCACTCCCCGGCGCCCCCCGCGCCCCCGTTTGCTCCGGCGGGCGCGGCACCCGCACCCCCGGCCGCCCCGCCGGCGGCTGCGCCGGGCTTCCCGGCGGGCCCGGCCCACGCGGCCCCGGCCGGGGTGGATCCGGCTGCGCCGGTCGCGCCCACGGCTGCCCACGCGGGCACCGCCGGCCCGGCCACTCCGGCGGCCGGGATCCCGGCCGCGCGAGGTCTCCCGGCCTCCGACGAGGACTTCGCGCCCCGGAACTCCGCCGGCCACCCCGAACCGGCGGCCTCCGGGTACGCGGGCGAGGCCGCGCCCGGCTGGGGCAGCGTCTCCACCGCCGCCCCCACGCTGGTGTCCGGCCCCACCGGCTGGTCCGACCCCGGGGCCCTGGGCGGCGACCCGCACGGCACGCCCCCGGCCCCCGAGGTCCCGTACTCCGCTCCCTCCCAGGGCGGCCACGACGGCTACGACGGCCGCGGCGCGTACGGCACCCCGGGCCCGGGCGAGCACGCCTCCCCCTATGGCCACCCCGCCCCGCAGGGACAGCACCCCGGCGGCGAAGACCCGTACGGCAGCCCCGCCCCGCAGGGCCACCACCCCGGCGGCGAAGACCCGTACGGCGCCGGCCACCAGGGACCCGGCCAGGGGCACGAAGCCCCGTACGGCGACCCCTCGCAGGGGTACGCCCCGGGCGGCGAAGCCCCGTACGGCGGCTCCGTCCCCCAGGGCCACCACCCCGAGGGCGAGGCCCCCTACGGCGAGCCCGCCCCGCAGGGCCCGCACGCCGGCGGTGAGGAACCGTACGCCGGCGGGCCGGCCCCGCAGGGCGAGGCCGGGGGGAAGACCTGCGTGGCCTGCCGGGCCGGGCGGGTGGACACCGACGGGTACTGCGAGCACTGCGGCCATGCGCAGCCCCGGGAGCGGGACCACCTCGAGGAGGAGCTCGGGAGCGTCGCCGCCGTCAGCGACCGCGGGCTGCGCCACCACCGCAACGAGGACTCCTTCGCCGTCGCGGCCACCGCGCTGCCCGACGGCTCCGCCGCCACCGTGGCCATCGTCTGCGACGGCGTCTCCTCCGCCAGCCGCCCCGACGAGGCCTCCGCGGCCGCCGCCGGAGCCGCCAACGAGGCGCTGCTCGACGCCCTCCCCCGCGGCGCCCACCCCCAGGAGGCCATGCACGAGGCGATCCTGGCCGCCGCCGCGGCCGTGAACGCGCTGGCCCCCGAGGTGCCCGGCGCCCAGAACGCCCCCGCCTGCACCCTGGTCGGCGCCGTGGTCAGCCGCGGACTGCTGACCATCGGCTGGGTCGGCGACAGCCGTGCGTACTGGGTCCCCGACGACCGCGCCGCCCTGCCCCGCCGCCTCACCGAGGACGACTCCTGGGCCGCCCAGATGGTCGCGGCGGGCCTGATGGGCGAGGCCGAGGCCTACGCCGACGTCCGCGCGCACGCCATCACCGGCTGGCTCGGGGCGGACGCGTACGACCTGGAACCGCACACCGCGACCTTCAAGCCCGACCACGACGGTGTGGTCGTGGTCTGCACCGACGGGCTGTGGAACTACGCCGAGTCCGCGCGCGACCTGGCCCAGGTCCTCCCGCAGGACGCCGCCGTCAGGCCCCTGCACAGTGCGCAGGTCCTGGTGGGACACGCCCTCGACGGCGGCGGGCACGACAACGTCACCGTGGCCGTCGTCCCCTTCGCGGCGACCCCGCCGGCCCCGCCGGCCCCACCGACCCCGCCCGCGAGCACCGCGGCCCCGCAGGCCCAGGCCTGATCCCCGTATCCGAGGAGGAGCGACCGATGGCGAACTTCGCCAAGCCGAGCGCCCCGCGCTTCAGCGTGGAGGTGTACCAGAACGAGTTCCTCTCCGAGGGCGCCCGCGACGTCCACGCCATCGTCACGGTCACCTCCACGGGCGGAGCCACGGCCACCCGGACGGCCGTCGCCCCGGGCGGCGCCGCCGTGGTGATCATGGTCGACTGTTCCGGCTCGATGGAGTACCCGCCCGACAAGATGCGCGGCGCCCGCGAGGCGACCGCCGCCGCCGTCGACACGCTCCGCGACGGCACGGCCTTCGCCGTGATCGCCGGTACGCACGTGGCCAAGGAGGTGTTCCCCCGCCGGGGGCAGCTGGCCATCGCCGACGCCACCACCCGCGCCCAGGCCAAGGAGGCCCTGCGCGGCCTCTCCTCCGGCGGCGGCACCGCCATCGGCACCTGGCTGCGCCTCGCCGACGGCCTGCTGCGCGGGTCCACCGCGGCGATCCGGCACGGGATCCTGCTCACCGACGGCCGCAACGAGCACGAGGACCCGGCGGTGCTCCGCGCGACGCTCGACGCCTGCGCGGGCCGTTTCACCTGTGACGCCCGCGGCGTGGGCACCGACTGGGAGGTCAAGGAGGTCACCGGCATCGCGAGCGCGCTGCTCGGCACGGCCGACATCGTGGCCGATCCGGCCCGGCTGACCGCCGACTTCACGCACATGATGGAGAAGGTCATGGGCAAGGAAGTGGCGGACGTCTCACTGCGCCTGTGGACGCCGGTGGGCGCGGAGATCCTGTACGTCAAGCAGGTCGCTCCCGCCGTGCAGGACCTGACCGGCCGCCGCACGGAGGCGTCCCCGCGCGCCGGGGACTACCCGACGGGTTCCTGGGGCGACGAGTCCCGTGAGTACCACGTGTGCGTACGGGTCCCGGGTGCGTCCGTCGGCCAGGAGATGCTCGCCGCCCGCGCCGCCCTCCTGATGCCGGGGGCTCCCGGCGAGGAACCGGCCGTTCTCGCCCAGGGGTTGGTCCGCGCCGTCTGGACGGACGACCTCGCCGCGTCCACCGCCATCAACCCCCAGGTGGCCCACTACACCGGGCAGGCGGAGCTCGCCCAGGCCATCCAGCAGGGGCTGGAGGCGCGCAAACTGGGGGACGTCGGAGGGGCCACGGCCAAGCTCGGCCGGGCCGTGCAGCTGGCGAGTTCCTCGGGCAACGCCGACACCGCCAAGCTGCTCGCGAAGGTGGTGGATGTCGTCGATGCGGCGGCGGGTACTGTGCGCCTGAAGGCAAAGGTCGCCGACGCGGACGAGATGACACTAGAAACGCGTTCCACTCAAACCGTTCGAGTGCGAAAATCTTGACGTGAAGCCTGACGCTCTGATCGTGACCTGATCAGACGTGAACCGGACGCGAAGAAGAATCTGCAGAAGCAAGCTGCGGAAGAAGACCCTGCCTCGTTGACGCAGGAAGAAGGAGGAAGCGCCGCGATGCCGACCTGCCCGAACGGGCACCAGTCCGCCTCCGACGACTGGTGCGAGGTCTGCGGCCACCGCATGGCTGCCCCCACGGGCACCCCCGGGGCGCCCTCCTACGGCTACGGCTACCCTCCGACCGGCGAGCCCACGGCGCAGGCCGAGCTCTGCCCGCAGTGCCGGACCCCGCGCGAGGCCATGGCCCCGTTCTGCGAGGAGTGCCGGTACAACTTCCTGACCCGTACGGCGACCTCCTACACGCCGCTCTCCCCGGAGATGCCCCCGCCGCCGCAGCCGTCCTCCCCGGGCGCGCCCGCGGCCCCGCCGGCGTACTCCCAGGACCACTTCGACTACCAGGGCTCGCGGCCCTCCCGGGTCAACCGCCCGGCCGAGCCGCTGCAGCGCGAGGACGACTGGATGCTGCCGCCTCCGGCGCGCCAGGACTTCCAGCAGCCCCCGTACCAGCAGCAGCCGCCGCCCCCGCAGCACCAGCAGCCGCAGCACCAGCAGCAGCCCCCGCAGCACCAGCAGCCTCACCAGCCGCAGCAGCACCAGCAGCCGCAGGCACATCAGCAGCAGGCGCAGGCGCAGCAGGCTCCACCGCCGCCGTACCAGCAGCAGCAGCCGCCTTCCCGGACCGGGCAGTACCAGCCGCCCCCGCACCACCACCAGCAGCATCAGGCGCCGCCCTACCAGCAGCAGCCCTATCAGCCCCAGGCCGGCGGGGCCTGGACCGCGACCATCGGTCCCGACCGCACGTACTTCATGGCGATGATGCAGCGCAGCGGCCCGGAGGCGGCCGGGCTGGACCTGCCCGCGTACTCCCCCGAGCAGCACCTGCCGCTGGCCGGCGGCCAGATCACCATCGGCCGCCGCCGCGCCTCGACGGGCGAGGCTCCGGACATCGACCTGTCGGTGCCCCCGGAGGACCCGGGCGTCTCGCACCAGCACGCGGTGCTCGTCCAGCAGCCCGACGGCAGCTGGGCCGTGGTGGACCAGAACTCCACCAACGGCACCACGATCAACGGCGGCGAGGAGTCGATCCAGCCCTACGTGCCGGTTCCGCTCGCCGACGGGGACCGCGTCCACGTAGGCGCCTGGACCACGATCACCGTCCGGCGCGGCTGACCGCGCGCGGCCCCCGGTCCTGAACGCGGTGGAGCCCTCCGGTGTGACCGGAGGGCTCCGCCGCGTCCGGAGTGCTCAGCCGCCGACCAGCGGATCCCGCGCGCTCCGCCGGCGCCGCACGCTCACCACCGCGGCGGCAACCACCAGCAGGACCAGCAGAGCGGCAAGGCCGAGCGGGAGCAGCGTCCCGGGCGTGCCGCCGAAGTACAGGAACGGCAGTCCCGCCAGCAGGACGGCCGGCGCGGTGCGCAGCCGGGCGAACGCAGGGCGGCCGGCCAGCAGCAGTCCGGCCACCGCGGGTACGGCGAAGCGCAGCTGGGTGAACGGGTACACCAGCGGCACCAGCATCACGGCGCTCGTCATCACCAGCGTCCACGCCATCACCGCGAGCACCCCGGCCCGCGTGCGGACCCGGGGAGCGGGCCGCAGGTCCGGCGGACACGCCACCGCCACCAGGGCCAGGACGAGCATCGGCACGGTGGAGATCCCCAGCGTCGCGAAGGTGCCGATGCCCATCCGGACCGTACCGGCCGCGAGCACCGCCCCGACGCCCGCCAGCACGGTCCAGCAGCCCGCCGACCAGCGGCCGGCCAGCGCGAGGAACACGCCGGACACCACGACCAGGTAGGCGGCGACCACCGTCACGAAGCCCGTGCCGATCTCGTCCCAGCCCGCGAGGAAGAAGACGTGGCGCATCACTCCGGCCCAGCTCAACGAGGCGGCCCCCACGGCGGCCAGGGCGAAGGGCGCCAGCGCCGCCAGGAGCCGGCCGGGCCGTCCCGCGGAGCCCAGCCCGAGCCGCATGCGCAGGGCGTGTCCGGCCACGTCGGCGCCTTCGCGTACCCGGGCGGGAGCCCCCGCTCCCCGCGTGGCCTCCCGGTACGCCTCGGCGATCTCGTCGCCGAACTCGCGCCGGTAGGCGGCGGGATACAGCTTCAGCAGCAGCGCGCTCACGTGCCCACCGCCGTGGCGCCGATGCGGAAGGCGGCGCCCGGGGAGGCCGCGGCCCCGCCGAGCCCCAGCCGCCGGGTGGCCTCCTGGGCGGTGCGCGCCAGCCGGGCCGCCTCGGCGGTCAGGACCTCCCGTCCGCGCGGGGCGAGCGCGTAGCTGCGCCGCCTGCGTCCGTCGACCACCTCTTCCTCGTGGACGGCGATGAGTTCTTGTTCCAGGAGCCGCTCCAGGGCTCCGTAGAGGGTTCCGGTGCGCATCTTGGTGCGGCCTTCCGAAATCTTCTCGACCTCCTGGGCGATCGCGTAGCCGTGCCGCGGGGCATCGGCGATCGCCGTGAGGATCAGCAGGGTCGGCTCCCGAAGAGCTTGATCGTTCACACCCGCACGATAGCTCGGCAGCCGACATATGTCGATAGCCGACCTATGGACCGGTGGTCTCCCCCAGGGGCCACACGTAGGGGCCCTGCGGATCGTCGAGCCAGGACCACTGCCCGGCCTCGCCGACCGTCACCCCGAAGCGCTCGCGCGCCGGCCGGTCCTCGCGCCGCCACAGGTCCAGCGCCTCCCTCGGGTGCAGTGCGCCCGAGGTGAGCACGAGCATGAACTGGAAGCGCTCGTTCTCCACCAGCTCGTACGGGATCCCCTGCGGCATCCCGTACGTGCCCGGCGGCGCGGCCGTGGCCCCGCGCAGCGGCACGAAGTAGGCCGGGGTGTGCAGGAAGCGGCCCTCGGCGAAGGCGGCGTCCCGCACGGTGAGCGCGATCAGCCCGGTCGACAGCGGGGCCAGGATCCGGGCCCCGGGGCGGCACTGCCCCGGCCAGGCGGGCGGGATCAGCGGAATCGTGCAGGTCACCAGGATCCGGTCGAAGGGGGCGCGGGCGGGGCAGCCGCGCGCCCCGTCGCCGGTGACGACGGCCGGGTGGTAGCCGAGCCGGTCCAGGTGCGCGCGCGCCGACTCGGTGATCTCCTCGTCCAGGTCCACGGTGGTGACCAGCCCGTCGCCGAGCCGGTGGCACAGCAGGGCCGCGTTGTAGCCGGTGCCCGCACCGATCTCCAGGACCCTGTCCCCGTCGCGCACGTCGAGGGCCTCCAGCATCCTCGCCATCAGCGAGGGCTGGCTGCTGGAGGAGACCAGCTCGCCGTCGCGCAGCCGGGTGGCCAGCGGGGCGTCGGTGTAGACCCCGCGCAGCCAGCGGGCCCGCAGTTCCGGGTCGGGGTCCTCGGCCCAGAGCCGCTCGTGGCCGGCGCCGCGGCCGGTGTAGAAGTACGGGACGAACACGTGCCGGGGCACGGCGGTGAAGGCCGCCCGCCAGCGCGGATCCTCCAGCGCCCCGGCTGCGGTCAGCTCCCGTACCTGGGCGGCGTGCGCGGTCTCCCGCACGCCGCGTACCTCGGCGTGTGCGCCCATGCCTCCACTGTCCTGCGGACGCCGCCCGGGTGCGACCGCGGTACGGGGCGGGGAGCCGGGCCGGGAGCCGGTCGGGGGGTCCTAGGACTGGGGTCCTCCGTCCGGGCGTCTGAGACGATGGTCGGGTGAATGAGATTCCGCGGGGCACGGTCCAGGAGCAGACCTTCTACGAACTGGTGGGCGGCGAGGACACCTTCCGCCGTCTGGTCCACCGCTTCTACCAGGGGGTCGCCGAGGACCCGCTGCTGCGCCCGATGTACCCGGAGGGGGACCTCGGTCCCGCCGAGGAGCGGTTCGCGCTGTTCCTGATGCAGTACTGGGGCGGCCCGAACACCTACAGCGAGAACCGCGGCCACCCGCGCCTGCGGATGCGGCACGCACCGTTCCAGGTGGACGCCGCCGCGCACGACGCGTGGCTGGCCCACATGCGGGTGGCGGTGGACGAGCTCGGCCTCGCGCCGGAGCACGAGGCGCAGCTGTGGCGGTACCTGACGTACGCCGCCGCCTCGATGATCAACACCGCGGGCTAGCCGGTACGGGGTCCCGTACGGAAACCCGCGCGGGGGTCCGTACGGGGACGGCCGCCTAGACCGGGCGGACGAGCAGGGTGCCGAGACCGCCGGGCCGGCGCGTGGCCACGGACCCGTACGGGGTGCGCAGCCGCAGCCAGCCCCCGGAGGCGAACAGGGCCACCGGACCGGGGGCCCCGGGCGCGGCCGGCGCGGCGGGCACGGTGGACCGTACGGGCCGCAGGAAGCCCAGGGACTGCGCGGCGTGCACGGCGCGCAGCGGGAGTTCGGTGTCCCCCAGCGTGCGGGACCAGATCTCGCGGCCGATGCGGTCGCGCTCGGAGCGGGTCCGGTGCTGCGGGGGCAGGGCCCCGTCGCGGGCCCGGAACTCGGCGACGGAGGCCGCCAGGGCCTTGGCCATCGCCTCGGGGCCGGGCAGCCCGGCCACCGGGGCCCAGCCGCCGCGGGGCGGGAGCACGCCCGCCCAGGGCGGTCCGGTGACGGCCGCGGGGACCACGGCCCCGGCCCGCTCGCCCTCGTCGACGGATTCCAGCAGCTCCCCGGCCGAGACGGTCAGGTCCAGCGGGGCGGATACGGGCGCGGCGAGCCGCACCGTGCGGACGGCCAGGACGTCGAAGGACGGCGGCCGCCCGAAAACGGCGAGCGCGCCGCCGCCGGCCTGCGCCTGCAGGCGGACGGCGGCGGCGCGGTCGTAGTGCACCAGCCGGCCCAGGAAGGCGGCGAGGTCCGCCGCCTCCCCGGAGTCGGCGAAGTGCAGCTGCTCGTTCATGCCGCGATGCCCCCGGCGGGAGCGCCGGGCTTCGGCTGTGCCTTCGGCTCGTCCAGGTACTCCTGGAGGAAGAGCTTCTCCTCGGCCGTGATGCGGCGGGGCCGCCCCTCGGCGAGGTTGTAGGGCACGACCACCGTCTCGGCGCGCACGTAGACCGTCTCGGGCGCGTCCGCGGTCGCCTCGTCCTTGACCTCGTAGCGGATGGTCAGGGACGCGGCGCCTATCCGGGTCACCCAGGACTCGATGAGCACCGGCTCGTGCCGGTGCACGAGGGGCAGCTTGTAGTCGATCTCGTGACGGGCCACGACGGAACCGCCCGTGAAGGACTCACTGCCCTCCCCCGGCGCGAGGCGGAACATGAAGTCGATCCGCGCCTCCTCCAGATAGCGGAGGAAGACGACGTTGTTGACGTGCCCGAAGGCATCCATGTCCGCCCAGCGGAGGGGGCATCGGTAGTGGTGTCTGGCCATGGCCCGTGTCCTCGGCCCTCAGCCTCGGGTGAGCTTCTTGTAGGTCGCGCGGTGCGGACGGGTGGCGTCCGCGCCGAGCCGCTCGACCTTGTTCTTCTCGTACGACTCGAAGTTGCCCTCGAACCAGTACCACTTGGACTCGCCCTCGTACGCCAGGATGTGCGTGGCGACCCGGTCCAGGAACCAGCGGTCGTGGGAGATGACCACGGCCGCACCGGGGAATTCGAGGAGCGCGTTCTCGAGCGAGGACAGGGTCTCGACGTCGAGGTCGTTGGTGGGCTCGTCAAGGAGCAGCAGGTTGCCGCCCTCCTTGAGCGTCAGCGCCAGGTTCAGGCGGTTGCGCTCACCACCGGAGAGGATGCCGGCGGCCTTCTGCTGGTCCGGACCCTTGAAGCCGAAGGCGCTGACGTACGCGCGGGAGGGCATCTCGACCTGGCCCACGTTGATGTAGTCCAGCTCGTCCGACACGACGGCCCACAGCGACTTCTTCGGGTCGATGTTGGCGCGGCTCTGGTCGACGTACGAGATCTTGACGGTCTCGCCGATCTTGACGGAGCCGGAGTCCGGCGCCTCCAGACCCAGGAGCATCTTGAAGAGCGTGGTCTTGCCGGCGCCGTTCGGGCCGATGATGCCCACGATGCCGTTGCGCGGCAGCGTGAAGGACAGGTCGTCGACCAGGACCTTGTCGCCGAACGCCTTGTTGAGGTTGTTGACCTCGACCACGATCGAGCCCAGACGCGGGCCCGGCGGGATCTGGATCTCCTCGAAGTCCAGCTTCCGCATCTTGTCCGCCTCGGCGGCCATCTCCTCGTAGCGGGCGAGGCGGGCCTTGGACTTGGTCTGGCGCCCCTTGGCGTTCGACCGCACCCACTCGAGTTCTTCCTTGAGGCGCTTCTGGCGCTTCTCGTCCTTGCGGCCCTCGACCTTGAGACGGGTGGCCTTCTTCTCCAGGTAGGTGGAGTAGTTGCCCTCGTACGGGTGGGCACGGCCGCGGTCGAGCTCGAGGATCCACTCGGCGACGTTGTTCAGGAAGTAACGGTCGTGGGTGACGGCGACGACGGCACCCTTGTACTGCGAAAGGTGCTGCTCCAGCCAGTTCACCGACTCGGCGTCGAGGTGGTTGGTGGGCTCGTCGAGGAGGAGCAGGTCCGGGGCCTCGATCAGCAGCTTGCAGAGCGCGACGCGGCGCTTCTCGCCACCGGAGAGGTTGGTGACGGGCCAGTCGCCGGGCGGGCAGCCCAGGGCATCCATGGCCTGCTCCAGCTGCGCGTCGAGGTCCCAGGCGTTGGCGTGGTCCAGGACTTCCTGGAGCTTGCCCATCTCGTCCAGCAGCGCGTCGGTGTAGTCGGTCGCCATTTCCTCGGCGACCTCGTTGAAGCGCTTCAGCTTCGCCATGATGTCCGCGGCGCCGTCCTGGACGTTCTCCAGGACCGTCTTCGACTCGTCGAGCTTGGGCTCCTGCATGAGGATGCCGACGGTGAAGCCGGGAGACAGGTAGGCCTCGCCGTTGGACGGCTGCTCCAGCCCCGCCATGATCTTGAGGACGGTGGACTTACCGGCGCCGTTCGGGCCGACCACACCGATCTTCGCGCCGGGCAGGAAGTTCAGGGTGACGTCATCAAGAATCACCTTGTCGCCGTGCGCCTTGCGCGTCTTGCGCATGGTGTAGATGAACTCAGCCAAGAGAAACCGTCCGGCAGATCGATGGGTGGGCAGATACACCCCATCTTGCCTGACGTCCATCCCCGGGGGGAAACCCGTTCGGCCCCGGGGCCACCGCAACGGGGTCCGCCGAACGGTCCCGAGGCCTTGTGCCGCACGGCAGGATGATGCCGACGAGGGCGCGGCCGGGGGGCTGCGTCCGAGGTGGGGGGACGTATGGACAGCGGAGTGATCGCGCTCGGGGCAGCCGTGGTCGGCGTGGCCGGAACCTTGTTGGCGACGGTGCTTTCGCAGCGGATGCTGGCGCGGGTGCAGGCGGCGCAGTTCGAGCGGGAGCAGCGGGTCGCGCAGGTGGGATGGGCGCGGGAGCAGCAGCTCGTGGAACGCGACCGCAGGCGGGAGTGCTACGCGGCGACGAACGCGGCCTACCGGCGCTACCGGATCGCCCTCATGTCCTTCCTCTGGGTCGTCCACAACGCGCAGGACGATCCCCCGGCGCCGCCCGCGGCCGCACGGGCCGCGCTGGAGGAGGCCCGGGGAGGCCATCACGCCGCCTTCGCCGAGGCCCAGATGATCGCCTCCGCCGCCGTCCTCGCGGAGCTGGACTCGATGACCCGGGGCATGGCGGGGGCGTACGCCCGCACGATGCGGCTGGCCGAGGGCGCTCCGGGCCCGGGCTGCTCCTTCGAGGAGATACACGCCGAGCTGCTCGGGCTCACGGAGCGCTCGGACGTGATGCGGGGCGCCATGCGGGCCGATCTCGGCATGGTCTGAGCGGGTCCCGTTCGCCGGGCCCCGGCGAACGGGACCCGGCGGGGCTCATCGGGGCCGGTAGACCGTGAGGGCGTCCGGGAGGTCGTCCAGGACCAGGGCGGTCGGGGCCATGGCGTACTCGCCGTCGTAGGCGAGCGGGGTGCCGGCCGGGATGTCGCTGACGCGCAGGCTGCGCAGCCGGGTGGCGACGTGGACCGGGGAACGGCTCAGCGGGCCCGCGAACGCGGCGGCGAGCAGGCGGGGGCCGGGGCGGCCGCCGCCGTGGACCAGGCGGACATCGAGCAGTCCCTCGCCGAGGCTCTTGCGGGAGCGGGGCGCCGGGCCCGTGCCCTGGTAGGTGCCGTTGCCCGCGAAGAGCAGCCAGACGTTGCGCGGCTTCCCGGCGAGCTTGAGCCGTACCGGGCGCTCCGCGCGCAGCACCCGGTACGCCGCCAGCAGGGCGGCGGGGCCGCCGCCGATCCGGGGGGCCCAGCGGAGCCGGTGGCCGAGCAGCTCCGGGTAGGCGCCGATGCTGAAGTTGTTCAGGAAGTACCCGGCCCTGGTGTCCTCGGGGTCCGGGCCGGGGCCCGGGGTGAAGCGGCCGACGCCGATGAGGACGGCGTGCCCGTCCGCCACGGCCCGGCAGGTGTCCTCGATCCCCGCGAGGCCGAGGTCGAGGGCGAAGTGGTTGAGGGTGCCGCCGGGGAACACCGCGAGGGGGATCCCGGCGCGCAGCGCGGCGGTGGCGGCGGCGTTGATCGTGCCGTCGCCGCCGCACACCCCGAGGACGGTGGCCCGCTCGGCGGCCGAGGCCAGTTCGGCGCCGAGCTCCGGGCCCTCGCACTCGACGAGCTCGGCCTTCGGCAGCCGCTCGCGCAGCAGGACGTCGAGCCTGGTCGCGGCGGCCGTGCCCGACCCGGTGTTCACGACCACGGTGAGCCCCTCCCCGTCGGGCAGGGCGGGTGCTCCCGCGGCGGCCCGCTCGTCGCCCGGCACTATCCGGGCCTCCGCGACGTCCCGGGTGAGGCGGTGCACGACGAGTCCGGCCGCCACCCCGAGCGCGGCGCCCGCGAGCACGTCCGAGGGGTAGTGGACCCCTGTGTATACGCGGGAGAAGGCCACGGAGGCGGCGAGCGGGGCCACTGCGGCGCCCCAGAGCGGGGACTCCAGCGCCACTCCGGCGGTGAAGGCGAACGCGGAGGCGGCGTGCCCGGAGGGGAAGGAGGTGGTCCGCGGCTGCGTGGTGAGCTGCCGCGTGGCGGGCACCCCGTCCAGCACCGGGCGTGCCCTGCGGACGGACCATTTGCCGACGGTGTTGATGGTCGCGGAGGCCAGGGCCAGCGACGCGACCCCGCGCACGGCCGCCTTGCGGGCCCCGGCCGAACCGAGGACGGCGATCCCGGCGGCGGCCCCGCCCCAGAGCAGCCCGTGGTTCGCGGCCCGGCCGAGGCGCGGCAGCACCCGGTCGGCCCCGGGCCAGTGCCGTCCGGCCACCAGGTCGAACAGCCGGCGGTCCCCTTGTGCGACCGCGCCCCGCCACGTCAGTTGTTGATCAGCCATCCCTTGCCTCTACCCGAACCCCCGGATCCGAATCAGCCCGCTACTCCGGGTGCGTCCCGCGTTCCGGGGCGGGACCGTCCTCCAGGGGGCGCTTGCGCAGGAGGAGGACGACCAGCCCGCCCAGCACGACCAGGCCCACGGCCAGGGAGGCGATCACCGGGGTGGCCGCCGAGCTGCCGCTGGCGGCCAGCCGCTCCTGCGAGGTGTCCTGGTCGACGGCCGGGGCGGACTGCGACAGGGCTCCGAGCGCCGTCATCGCCCCGCCGGCTGCCCCGCCGGCTGCCCCGCCCGCTGCTTCGCCGGCTGTCCCGCCGGCCGCCCCGCCCGCTGCCGCGGTCTCGGCCTGCCGGGCCTCGGGGAGCCGCGGCCAGGTCGCCGTCGCCGTGGCCACGGCGGCGGACTCGCTGGAGCCGGCCACGATCTGGACCTGCGCCGGGACCCCGCTGGTGAAGACCCGGCCGACGGGCACCCGGGTGGACCCGCGCAGGGTGATCTCGGCGCTGCCGTCCGCCGTTCCCTCCGGCACCTCGAAGAACAGCTTCGCCCCGTTGGCCGCGGAGACGACCGGCTGGCCCTGGGCGTCGACCACGCGTACCCCCATCGCCACGGCCGCCGCGTCCGGGGTCACGCTCACGCTCTGCGCCCCCGTCCGCACGGTGACCGGCCCGATCCGGGTGCCCAGCGGCCCCGACACCTCACCGGGATCCACCGCGAGGGACGCCGGCGGTTCGGGCAGCCGCCGCGCCTCGCGCTGGAGGTAGTCGGCCAGCTTCTCCGCCTGCGGGTCGACGGCCTCCACCCACACGCCCTCGGCCAGCCGCCAGATGGCCACCTGGGTCCCGGCCGCAGCGCTCTCCGCGGTGAGTCCGGCGGCTCCGGCCGCCTTGGCGAGCCCGGCCAGATCGTTCAACTGGGGGTAGGAGTGCTCCAGCACCCAGCGGATCCGGCCCACCTCGCCGTTCGCGGCGAGCGGCGTGCCGGCCCAGCCGGTCTCCGTGAAGTGGGCCTGGGGCTGTGCGTCTCCCGCGACGCCGACTCCGTACGTCTGGAGCATGCCGCCGCCGTCGACCCGCATCTCGTACAGCCCGGCCGGGATCTGCCGCACGGATCCGTCCGCCCCGTGCAGGACGGCTTGTCCGTACGTCTTCAGGCCGTCCAGGACGGCGCTCGCTCCCTCCGGCGTCCGGGGTGCGGCCGGGCCGGTGTCGGCGGCCGCCACCGCGCCAGGTGCCCCGGCCAGGGCGGCGGCGAGCAGGGCCACCGCGAGCTGCCGCCGTGCGGAGCCCCGTATGGCCGCGGCCGGCGTGGTGCGCGGGGCTGGTGCGCCGCAGGCCCGCGCGACAGGGGGTACCGGAGTGCCGCCAGGAGCGCCGAGAGGAGCAGGGCCCGTAGCGGCGGCAGGAGCGGAGGGAGCGGGAACGGCAATCGACACAGTCTTCCCCTTCGGGCCGAAGGCCCAGGTGCCCGTGAGTACCGGGGAATCCTAGCCTCCTCGAACACTCAGACCACCGCCGCCTTCTGAGGGGCCATCAGCGGCACGTCCGTCCTGACGACCCGCCGGAAGGCCGCGGTGCCGCGGTTCAGGTCGTGGCCGATGGCGGTCGCGTCGATGTTCGCCGAGAACCACCGGTTGCCCTCGGCGTCGGGCGGGTCCTCCCGCACCCGCAGCCTTCCGTGGACCACGAGCGGTTCGCCGACGGAGACGGATCCGGCGAGGTTGACGGCGAGCCCGCGCCGGGCCCACACCGTGTAGAAGCTGGTGGGCGCGTCCGCCCAGGTCTCCTTCTTGCGGTCGTAGTACCTCGGGGTGACCGCGAAGCGGAACCGGGCCGCCGGACCGCCCGCCGTCTCCTTGTAGTCGATCTGCGTGGCCACGTAGCCCACCAGCGTCACCTGGGTGTCGTTCATCCCGGCCGTCCTCCCGGGGTCCGGCGGCGCGCTCGACCGCGCACCGCCCCGACCCGCACTCCGTACCCGCCCGGACGATCCGCACGGGGTGGGACCATGCTGGCCCGGGCGGCCGGAACCTGCCGGAGGCTGTGGACTAGTGACGGCTTGTGGACAACTTCGCCACCGTCGCGTACTGCTCGCGGACCTCCCGGTAGCGCAGCAGCTCCGCCGCCACCGGCTCCAGCACCCGGGCCCGTCCGCAGCCGGCCGCCGCCTCGCGCAGCCGCCGCTCCGCGTCCTGCCCGTAGCGCCGGGCCGGGCCCCTGGCCCCGATGGAGCAGGCCCACTCGACGAGCGGTCCGCCGATGATGCCGGCCACCATCAGCAGGACCGGCGGCATCAGGCGCGGCTCCAGCACCCCGGCGATCTGTCCGACCAGCCACAGCCCGCCGTAGATCTGGAGCAGGGTCATGGCCGCCTGGGCCAGCACCGCCGCCGGCCACCACGAGGGCCGCGGCGGTCGGGCGCTGGGCATCGCGACCGCCGGTCCGAGGGTCACCGCGATCTCGTCCAGCGCCTGGGGCAGCCCTTCGGCGCCGCGCACGGCGGTCTCCCGTACGGCCTGCGCCCAGGGGTCGGGCAGGCCGAGTACCGCCTCGTCGGCGACGGTCCGTACGGCCTGTTCCACCCGCTGGCGGGCCGTCACCTCTTCCTCGACCGGCTGCTCGGGGGCCGCCGTGGAGCGTCCCATGGCCGCCAGGGCGGCGAGCCCGCCCAGCGAGCGCGGGGCGCGGCGGCTCTCGTACCACCGCCACAGGCGCAGCCACGGGGTGCCGCAGGCCTTTCCGGCATTGCGCCGCCAGGCCCGCTCGGCGGCGAGCCCGGCCGCGTACGCCCCGACCGCCTCCGCGAGCCGGTCCTCGAACTCGGCGCGCGCGGTCTCCCCGATCTCCGGGCCGGCGTGTCCGTCGGCCACGTAGAGCGGGCGCAGGCGGGCCGCGGCCTTGTCGACATCGGCGGAGATGCGGCGGGTCGCGGCGCCCTTCTCCTGGGTGAACTGTCCGAGCATCTCGCGCAGTTCCCCGACGCCTTCACCCGTGAGGGCGGAAAGCCCGATGACGGTGGCGCCCGGTTCGCCGTGTTCGCCGAGTGCGATGCCGTCGTCGTCGAGGAGCCGGCGCAGGTCGTCCAGTACGAGGTCGGCGGATTCTCCCGGCAGCCGGTCCACCTGGTTCAGCACGACGAAGGTCACCTCGGCGTGCCCGGCCAGCGGGCGCAGGTACCGCTCGTGCAGGACGGCGTCCGCGTACTTCTCCGGATCCACCACCCACACCACGGCGTCGACCAGCGCCAGCACCCGGTCCACGTGGTCGCGGTGGGCGCCGACGGCCGAGTCCAGGTCGGGCAGGTCGACGAGGACCATGCCGCGCAGCGCCTCGGCCTCGGAGGTCTCGCGGGGGCGGCGGCGCAGCCGTCCGGGGATCTCTAGGCGGTCCAGCAGACCGGCGGCGCCGTCGGACCAGCTGCACGCGATGGGTGCGGCGGTCGTGGGCCTGCGCAGTCCGGTCTCGGAGATCTGCACTCCGGCGAGTGAGTTGAAGAGCGTGGACTTGCCGCTTCCGGTGGCTCCGGCGATGGCGACGACGGTGTGCTGCGCCGACAGGCCGCGGCGCGCCGCCGCCTCGTCCAGTACGCGTCCGGCTTCGGCGAGGGACTTCCCGTCGAGGATCCTGGTCCGGGACAGCCCGATGAGCTGGCGCAGCGCGTCGAGGCGGACGCGCAGCGCCTGCGCCTCGGGGCTGAGCGGGGGCGCGGGGGCCTTGCCTCCGTCGCTTCCGGCGCCGGAAACCGCCCGTACGAGTGCTTCGTCGCCCTCCTCGTCCCCGCTCGCGGGCCAGTCGTCCTCGCCGGCCCGGGGGCGCGAGCGGGCGATCAGTCCGTCGTCCCAGCGGTCGTCGGTGCGGTCGGTCAGGGCGGTCACCGCGTCACCTCTCCTTCTGCAGTACGGACAGCGCGGCGATCAGCTCGGCCTGGGGTTCGGGACTCACTTCGAGCGCTTCGATCGGGGCGAGGCGGCGGTCGCGTTCGGCGCGCAGCACCTGGTCGAGGTGCTCGGCGACGAGTTCGCCGCCCCGGTCGCGCAGGCGTACGGCGGCCTGTACTCCGATCCGCTCGGCGAGCTTCTCCCCGGCCGGCCGGGCCCGCTTGCCGCCGAGCAGGGCCGCGACCAGCAGGGCGGCGACCCCGTCGGGGTCGGGCGCGGGCTGCTTGTCGAGCCGCGCGACCTCTTCCTCGGCGAGTTCCTCCAGCACGCGCCGCCAGCGGCGTACGGCCATGCCGATGCGTTCGGCCGCTTCCCGGTCGGGGGCGGGCAGGGACACCGCGCCCGCGGCGGGCTCGCGCCGCCAGGCCTCCGCGATGCGTTCGTCGGCGGCGGCGACGGCGCATTGGAGCAGCGCCGCCAGGGATTCCGCGAGGGAGTCGAGCAGCTCGTCGGCGCTGGTGTCGAGGGGGTAGCCGCGCCAGCGGGTCAGTGCGTCCCCGGCGAGTACGGCGCCCCGGTCGAGGCGGCCCCGGACCCGCTTGCCCTCCCGCTTGTAGGCGTCCTCGACGGCGAAGGTCAGCCGTACGGCGGCGGCGTGCTGGGCCGCGACGGCCGAGGCGAGCTCCGGCATCCGGCGCCCGAGGGAGTCGAGCGCACCGAGCGCGGTGCGCCCGACGGCGTACTGGCGGGCGGCCGGGTCCTGCGCGTGGTGCGCGAGCCAGGCGAACAGCGGGGCCACGGCGCTGGCGGGCAGCAGCCCGCCCCCGCCGGCCGATTCGGGCAGCTCGGGGACCGTGAACCGGGGCACCTCGCCGAGCCCGGCCCGGGTGAGCAGGGCCCCGTACTGCCGGGAGACCTCGGCGAGCACCTGGTGCGGGACCCGGTCGAGGACTGTGACGAGGGTGGCCTTGTACTGCTTGGCGGTGCGCAGCAGGTGCCAGGGGACGGCGTCGGCGTACCGCGAGGCGGTGGTGACCATGACCCAGACGTCCGCGGCGCAGATGAGCTGCGCGGCGAGCGTGCGGTTGTCGACCACGAGGGAGTCGATGTCGGGGGCGTCGAGGATGGCGAGGCCGCGGGGCAGGGTGGAGACGGTCTCGATCCGGACCTCGCGGGTGGCGGGCGGGTGCCCGTGGCCGTGCTTGGCGCCCGGCCGGTGGGGGGTCTTGCGGGGGGACAGGGGGGTGTCCTCGTCGTCCTGGGGCGCCCAGACCCGCATCAGGTCGGGCAGCACCCGCACCCCGGCGAACCAGTGGTGGTCATCCGGATGGCAGACGAGGACGGGGGTGCGCGTGGTGGGCCGGAGTACCCCGGCTTCACTCACTTGGCGCCCCACGAGGGAGTTGACGAGGGTGGACTTACCGGCCCCGGTGGACCCGCCGACGACGGCGAGCAGCGGCGCCTCCGGCGCCTTCAGCCGGGGTACGAGGTAGTCGTCGAGCTGCGCGAGCAGCTCCGCTCTGGTCTGGCGGGCGCGCGGGGCGCCGGGCAGGGGCAGCGGCAGACGCACGGACGCGACCCGGTCGCGCAGGGCGGACAGGGCATCGAGCAGCTGAGGCCGAACATCCAAGGTCACCACATGCGAAGAATGCCCAATTTAGGAGCATTTTTGAAGCTTATACGTCCTCTGCGCGCCGAGCGCTACTCCACCGGCACATCCCGGACACAGCGGACGAGTGGGGCGCAGGCATAACGAGTGCACAACACCCAGGGCGCCACGGCGCAAAAGCGGTGCGCGAATCGCACCTGCCTGCGATTATCGGGACCGCTTCACCGAACCTCCACATCGTGGCACGCGGGTGAAGCAACCGGGACAAGGCAACCGGAGCCCTATCCTTGACCCGGCACGGACCACAGCCCCACCCCCGTCCAGGGGCTCCAGGCCACCACGGCCACCTTCCGGCCCCCGTAGCTCAGTGGATAGAGCAGGTGCCTTCTAAGCACTTGGCCGCAGGTTCGAGTCCTGCCGGGGGCACTTTCCCGCCACACCCCGAAGCCCTCCCCCGTGGAGGGCTTTGGTGCAGGTTCCGCAGGTGAGCGGCACCTTAATCCGGCTTCCGTAGCGGTGGCGTAAGTCCGGATCCGCGGCACGCGGGCACAGGGCTACTCGAAGGCCTTGACGGCCTGGTAGTAGGTCCACGCGGTGCCCTCGCACGAGGCCCTGCGGGCGCCCGGGTAGCGGGCGCAGACCCGCTTCAGGTCGGCGTGGAACATCTCGTCCAGCCGGGGCTTGGCCGCCGGGAACTCCCCCGCCGCCTTGTAGTTGCGGTAGCCGAAGTCGTGCCGGGCGCAGGCAGTCCGGAAGGGGAATCCGAAGGGGTTGTCCGGGGACGTGGTGCAGTAGTCCGTGGACCAGTCGAAGGCGTACGGCTCCCACGCGGCCCGGTTCTCGCGCGCCGCGGCCCAGGCGCCCTGGCTGGCCGCGTCCGGCTGCGTCCAGCCGCTCAGCACCTGCGGCTTGTCCTGCGGAACCGCCGGGGCCCGCGGGGCCGCGAACGCGGGTGGTACGAGGGCCAGTACGGCGGCCAGGGCGCCGGAGACGAGCACCGCGAGGCGGGCTCCGGTCCGGGCGGGGGTGGGGGCGGGCGTGGGGGCTAGCGCGGAGGCATGGTGGTGGGGCACGGGTCGTCTAACGAGGGGTGCCGGTACGGGTGTCGGGGTGGTGCGTGCGGGCGCCCGGCAGCTGTCCTGGGTCCGTCCTGCGGCGGAGGGCGGGCCGCGGCCGGCGGTGCGGACCGGGACTCAGGTATGAGTCGATGTCACCCTTCCGGCAGAGATTCGGTTCAGCCTCGGGAGGGACGCGGACTACGGCCGGCGCCGCGAATACTCGTAGACATGAACCGCCGCCCTCTCGTCATCGCCGCCGCCACCGTGGGAGTCCTCGCCACCGCTGCCATCGCGCTGCCCAATCTCCCGCCCAACCCCCTGACCGACACGATCAACGACCGGGTGTTCAAGGAGAAGGGCATGCGCTTCGCGACCGCCGCCGACGCTCCGACGCGCGGGGAGCAGGGCCGCGGGGAAGCCACGTGGGCGCTGCCGCTCTGGGTGCCGAAGGACGCGACCGACGTGCGAATAATGGCGCGCACCGACGGCAAGGCGCGGCTGATCCGCTTCACGCTGGGCGCGACCCCCCTCGACGGCCCGCAGTGCTCGGCGGGCACGCCGAGCAAGCACGCGGGGACGGCGCTGGAGGCCAAGTGGTGGCCGGCGGGCACCCGCTCCGAGGAGCGCCCCGAGTGCCGCGGTGCGCACCAGTACCAGGTCACGGTGCGCGGCAAGGAGGTCTACGCCTGGACCGACGGCACCCCGTCCCCCGGCGCGGGAGCGCAGGACGGCGGCACGGTCAGGCAGGTGTCGGTCACGGCCCCCTGAGCGGGGGACGCCCGACGGGTTCCGCGACGGGTCGGGCGCCGGGTTCAGGGGCGGGTGCGCAGCTCGCGGGCCGTCGCGAGTTCCGCGAGGGCGGCCCAGTGGGGGCGCAGCCAGTCCTCCGGTGAAGCGGCCGTGGGCAGGCCCGGCGGCAGGCTGTCGTGGAAGGCGGCGGTCTCCGGTTCCGCGGTCCTGTGGTGGGTCAGGATCAGCGGCTCCCCGGAGCCGTCCGAGGCCACCACCACACTCCGCAGGAACATGGCATTGGCCACCAGCAGCCAGTGCGGCCGGCCCGGTTCGGCTTCGGATCCGGTGCCGTTGCCGCTCGACAGCGCCCACGGGTCCGGGGCGAGGTACCGGACCCGCCCCACGCCGGTGAACTCGGCCGCCGCCGCGCACATCGAGCACGGCTCCTGGGTGCTCCACAGCGTCGCCGTGGCCAGGTCCCAGCCCGTGCGGGCGGCACCCAGCGCGTTCATCTCGGCGTGGGCGAGGGGCGTGCCGCGCAGCGGCCCGGAGCCGGGGCCGTCCTCGTACGCCTCGTTGCGCCCTTCGGCGACCGGCTTCCCGTCGGCGTCCGTCAGGACCGATCCGACCGCCAGGCCTCCGGCGGCAAGGGCCTCGTAGGCGAGGGCGAGCGCCCTGCGCAGGGGTTCGGGCGCAGCACGCCACTCCGCGTCGAAATCGAGCTGCTCGCCGGCCATCCGGACATTATCGTCACCGCCATGGACATCCGCCCCGCCCGTACCGTCACCGAACTTCAGGCCGCGGAATCCCTCTTCGACGGGCCCGCCCGTGCGGACTGGTCGGAGCGGTTCCTCGCCGCTCCCGGACATCTGATGCTGATCGCCTACGCGGACGGGGTCCCCGTCGGCATGGTCTCCGGCATCGAGATGATCCACCCCGACAAGGGCACCGAAATGTGCCTCTACGAGCTCTCCGTGGCCGAGCCCCACCGCCGGCGCGGCCTCGGCCGGGCCCTGACCGAGGCGCTCGCCGCCGAGGCGGAGTCGCGCGGCTGCTACGGGATGTGGGTGGGCGTAGACACCGACAACGAAGCCGCACTGGCCACGTACGCCGCGGCCGGCGCCCGCGACGAGGGCGTCTTCCGCATGCTCGGCTGGCCCCTCACCCACTAGCCCACCCCCGCCGGCCCCTCCCCGACCCGGGGCACGGCCCCGAGCAACGGCAACCCGCCGAGGCACGGTCCGGGGCGGTGCGGGGCCGCCTGACCGGGGTGACCCCGGGCAGGGTTGGCCTGCGGCTGGGGTTGGGCCCGGGGCCGGGGTTGGGCCCGGGGCCGGGGCTGGGCCCGGGGCCGGGGCTGGCACAGGGCCGGGGCTGGCACAGGGCAGCAGTTGGCACAGGGCAGCAGTTGGCCTGGAGGCAGACCTGGGCCCGGAACCGGGGGTTCGCCTGCAGCCGGGGTTCACCCGGACCCGCGACGTGCCCGGGACCACAGTTGCCCGGGGGGCAGGACTTGGCCCAGGTCGGGGTTGGGACCGGGACCGGAATTGGCCTGCGGCCCCGGGCCACCCAGGCCCCCGGCTGGCCCGGAACCGGGATTGACCGGCGGCCACGGCTCGCCCAATCCCTCGGCTGGCCCGTGCTGGGATTCACCCAGAACCGCAGCTGGCCCGAGAACCGGGATTGGCCCGCGGCCATGGTTCACCCAGAACCGCGGCCGGCCCATGCCGGGGGTGGCCCGTGCCGGGGGTGGCCCGGGACCTCAGGCGGTCCGGGACCTCAGGCGGTCCGGGAGCTGGCCTCGCCCAGGGCCGGGGTTGGACCGGGGGGGGCGGTTCACCCGGGGGGGGCGACCGCCCAGAGAGCGGGCGGGACCGGAGTCGTCGGGCCGGACCACGGTGGGAGCTGGGCGCAGTTGGTTCGGGACCGCGGTTGGTCCGTGGCCGGGGGTTGGTTCGGGACCGCGGTTGGTCCGTGGCCGGGGGTTGGTCCGGGACTTCGGTTAGCCGCAACCAGGGGTTGGTCCGGGACTTCGGCTGGCCGCAACCAGGGGTTGGTCCGGGACTTCGCCTGGCCGCAGCCAGGGGTTGGTCCGGGACTTCGCCTGGCCGCAGCCAGGTGGGCTCGAAGGGGGGTGTCTGCGGTACCCGACGACCCCGGGGCGGCGTGTCGTGGGGCCAGTCGGCGCACCCTCCGCGCGGGCGGACCTTGGCTCGCCGAGCATCGGCGGCATGACCGCATTCACCGCGCTCCTCCCGGCCGCCGCCCTGCTGGCGGCGGCCACCGCCCTGCCGCCGCACGCCGCACATGCCGCAGCCGCCGCCTCCGACGCGCCCACCGCCCCCTACGTCGTCGTCCTCAAGGACAGCACCACCCGCGCCTCCGCGGCCGCCGCCACCCGGGCCCTCGCGGCCGAGGCCGAGGCCTCCGGCGACACCGTCGGAGCGGTCTACGACACCGTCCTCAGCGGTTTCGCCGTCCGCACCACCGCCGCCCGCGCCGCCGCGCTCGCCGCCGATCCCCGGGTCGCCTCCGTGGAGCCCGACGCGGTCTTCCGGATCGACGACGGCGCTCCTGCCTGGAGCACACCGGTCGGAAGTGCACTGGTTCGCAACGCCTCCGCCGGGACCGCTCCGGCCGGCGGGATCGCTCCGGTCGGCAACACGCCTGCGGGAAGCACCCCGAGGAGCGACACCCCTGCCGGGAGCACTCCGGCAGGCAGCACCCCGACGGGGGCCGGTCCCACCGGAGGCACGCCCGTCGGAAGCACTCCGACCGGCAGCACGCCCGCCGGAACCACTCCGCCCGGCGACGCCCCCGACGACGGCACTCCGGCCGACGAGACACCGGCCGGCGTCGCTCCGGCCGGAAGCACCCCGGCCGGAAGTACCCCACCGGGGAAGGCCCCCGTCGGAACCACCCCGCCCACCGACGCCCCGGCCGACGAGAGTCCCGCCGGGACCGCCCCGCCCGGCAAGGCCCCCACCGGAACCACCCCGCCCGGAACCGCCCCGGCCGACGACAGTCCCACCGGGACCACCCCGTCCGGCACGCCCCCCACCGGAAGCACCCCGCCCGTGACCGCCCCCACCGGAACGCCTCCCACCGGAACGCCTCCCACCGGCGCCACCCTGCCCGGGACCATCCCGCCCGGGACCACACCGCCCGGCAAGACCCCGCCCGGCAAAACCCCCGCCGGGAAGACCCCCGGCGCCGCCCCCCTCGTCCAGGCTTCCGCGCCCTGGGCTCTGGACCGGCTCGATCAGGGGGAGTTGCCGCTCGACGGGTCGTACACGTACCCGGTCAAGGCCGAGGGGGTCACGGCGTACATCGTGGACACCGGGATCAACACGCTGCACCAGGAGTTCGGCGGCCGGGCCCGCTGGGGTGCCAACGCGGTGTTCATGGAGGGTGCCACCGACTGCAACGGCCACGGCACGCACGTCGCGGGGACCGTCGGCGGGGCCACCTACGGGGTGGCGAAGGGGGTTTCGCTCGTCGCCGTGAAGGTGGCGGACTGCCGCGGGGACGCCACCCTGTCGGCCATCACGCGGGGGCTCGACTGGATGGTGAAGGACGCCCTCAAGTCGCCGGCCACCCCGGCGGTGGCCAACATGAGCCTGGGCGGCGGCTACAGCTTCGCGCTCAACCGGGCGGTGACGCGGGCGATCGCGTCCGGGATCACCGTCGCCGTGGCGGCGGGCAACTCCGGTGAGAACGCCTGCACCGGCTCCCCCGCCGGGGTCCCGCAGGCACTTACGGTGGGTGCGACGGACGCCCTGGACCAGCGGCCCGCCTTCTCCAATTACGGTGCCTGCGTGGATCTTTCCGCCCCCGGCGTGGCCGTCACCTCCGCCTGGAAGGGCTCCGCCACGGCCACCGCCCGCGCCTCAGGCACCTCGATGGCGGCCCCGCACGTGGCGGGCGCCGCCGCGCTGGTGCTCGCCCGGGGCCTGGCGGCCGGCGGCCCGCGCCAGACGCCCGCCCAGGTGGCCGACGTACTCGTACGGGATTCCGTGCGGGACCGGATCACCGCCCTGCCGGCCGGGACGCCGAACCGGTTGCTGCACGTCCCGACCGACAAGTAGCCCGTACGGGGCCCTCCGCCGGCGGCGCATCCCCGCCCCGGCGGACCCCGCCCCGGCGGACCCCGGCCGGCCCACCCCGGACCCGCGCCCCGAAGGCCGCCCGTACGACCGCCCGTAGGACCGCCCGAAGACCCCACCCGTCCCGCCCGCACGGGGCACCTCTCCACCCGGCCTGATGGCACATCAATTTCTGTGTGCTTCGGGCGAAAGCAAGTCATTGACTTCTCATCACCGCGACGCGTCAATGTCGGCCACCGCACCGGCTCGACCTCCCCCACACAGCGGGTGGGGGGAGGGTTCGTATGACGAAGGAGTCGCGACCCCATGAGTACAACGTTCCGACGAAGATTTCTGGCCGGGGCAGGCGCTCTGTCCCTGGCTCTGACGGGCGGCGTGGTGGGCCTGTCGGGCACCGCGCAGGCCGCGACCAAGACGACGCCCGTCCCGATGGACTGCGTCGCCCCCGCGCCCCAGCCGGGTGGTTCGGGCACGCAGAACTACACGGTCACCCTGCCCGACGGCGCGAAGGCCGGCGACGTGGTCCCGGTCACGATCGACCCGGGTCCGAGTCCGGTCATCCCCGGGTTCGCGGTGACGACCACCAACGTCTCCAAGATCACCCTCAAGGTCGGTTCGACCCTCCAGACGGTGGTCAGCCCGCCCGAGACGGTCAACGTCACGCCCGGCGTGCCGCTCGACCCGGCCGGGTTCTCCGGCACCGTCAAGATCCCGGACGGTTCCGAGGGCACCACGGTGAGCGTGGCCCTGGACCTGGCGGTGACCGACGCGAGCCTCATGGGCTCGGTCTTCACCACCACCTGCACTCCGAACCCCCGTCCGAGCGCCTCGCTCGGCTCGGTGGCCGTGGAGGCCCTGCCGAAGGACCCGATCACCACCAAGCTGACGCCCAACAGCGGCAAGGCGGGCACGCCCGTCGTCGTCACGGGCGCCAACTTCCCGGCGGGCCCGGTCACCTGCTCCGCGCTCAAGAACGGCACGGCCACGGGTGACACCGGTACCGGCACGGCCACCGCGGCCGGCGTCGCGACCTGCGACATCGTCGTCAACCAGCCCGCCGACAAGATCCGGATCGACGGCGCGGTCCTTCCGTACAAGGACTTCGCCTTCATCGTCGAGCAGCCCGGCGTGCAGAACCCGGTCGACGTCGAGGTCCTGCCCGGCCCGCTGGCCATCGGCCCGCAGGCGGGCAACCCCGCCGTCAGCTTCGGTTCGGTCACCATCAACGGCAAGTCCCAGTCGGTCGTGGGCCAGTTCACCGCGATGGCCGTCCAGGACTTCCGCGGCGGAACCCTCGGCTGGGACGTCTCCGCGACCCGGACGCCGTTCCTGAACACGGTCACCGGCCACTCCATGGCCACCGCGCAGATCGGCATCCAGCCGACCTGCAAGGTGACCAACCCGGCCAGCCCGAGCACCTGCACCACGGGTACGCCCGGTGCGATCTCCGACGTCCCGCTGAAGGTCGCCTCGGCGGCCCCGGGCGGCGACAACCTGACCGGTGGCGAGTTCGAGATCGGCGGAGCCGGGATGATCCAGCTCCCGCCGTTCATGTTCGCGGACAGCTACCAGTCGGTCGTCACCTTCTCGATCGCCTGACCCGTACGGCCCCGCTCCACCCGGGTGGGGGGGGGGGGGGGGGGGGGGGGGGGGGGGGGGGGGCGGGCGCGCCGGCCCGCCCCCCCCCCCCCCCCCCCCCCCCCCCCCCCCCCCCCCCCCCCCCCCCCTTCCGCGCACCTCCCCGGCACCACCCGGCATCCCAAGGCAACCACCGGCGATCCCCGCCCCGTCCGGCCCGACTGGAGAACCGCCCATGCGCACCCGCACCCTCCTCCTCGGCCTGCTCCTCGGCCTCGCCGCCCTGCTGCTCCCGGCCCTGCCCGCGACGGCCGCGGACAACGGCACCTGGGGCGTCTTCCCGACCCCTCCGGCCGGTGCGGCGATGACCGACCGGGCGTACTTCTTCCACCAGGGGGAGGCCGGCAGCACCATCAGCGACAGCGCGACGATCGTGAACTCCTCCGACAAGGAGCTGACGTTCCAGATCTTCGCCACCGACGCCGTCAACACCCCGGTGGGCGGCGGCTTCGCGCTGCTGCCGGTGGAGACGAAGCCCAAGGACGTGGGGACTTGGGTGGTCCTGCCGCCCGAGACCAGGAACACCGTCACCGTGCCGCCCAAGGGCCGCAAGGACTTCCCGTTCTCCGTGAAGGTCCCGGCGGACGCGACCCCCGGCGACCACGTGGGCGGGATCGTCGCCCTCAACACCGCCGTGGAGGGCATCCAGCAGGAGGGCAAGGTCCAGGTCGGGGTGAAGCGCCAGGTCGGCGCCCGGCTGTACTTCCGGGTTCCGGGGCCGGTGACCCCGGGGCTGAGCGTCGAGGACGTGAAGGTCAGCCGGGCGGCGCCGCTGCTGCCCTGGGTCAAGGACTCCCGCGCCAGGATCACGTACTCCCTGGTCAACCGGGGCAACGTGGTCGTCGAGCCGAAGGTGACGGTCTCCGCCGAGGGGCTGTTCGGCCGCCGGGTGCTCGACCGGCCCTCGCGCGAGCTGAAGCTCGTGCTGCTGCCGGGGCAGCGGATCCAGCTGACCGAGGACTGGGCGGACGCGCCCCAGTCGGACTGGGTCACCGTCGACATCACCGCGGGCGCCTCCGCCTACCCCGACCTCGTCTCCTCCTCCGCCACGGATTTCCTCGCCGTGCCGTGGACCGCGCTCGGCGCCCTCCTGATCCTGGCCGGGGCGGCCGTCGCCGCCCGCGTACTGCGCCGGCGCCGCCGGGCCGCGGCCGCCGAACGGCCGGAACCGGCACCGGACTTGGCTGAAGCCCGATGATCGGCAAAGGTGTCCCCAGGTGACGGCATTCGGCCATCGCCGGGCAGGGGAAGGCGCCGGGAGGCACCACACATGGCACGACAGCACGACGACGCGGGGCCCGGCCGGCCGGCGCACGGAACCGTCCCCGCAGGCCCGCCGGCGGACACCGCCGCCGTCGGGATCGGACTGCTGGCCCTCGTCGAGCGGACGCTGGGCACCGGCACCGCGGTGTACGTCCCGGGCGACGGCTGGATCCGGCTCACGCTGCCGCTCGAGGACGGCGGTCCGGCCCCGGTCGCGGTGGACGTGGTCGCGGACACCCGGCGGACCCCGCACGGGATCGCGTACCTCCTGCCGGGCGGCGGGCTGAACTTCGCCTCCTCCTTCTTCACCCCGTCCGACCTGAACCTCGCCCACCGGCTGCGCCGCGAGGGCCTGCTCGTCGTCGGCGTCACCCCGCGCGAGGACGCCGCGTCCGCACAGGACATCGGCCCCGACTGGGGGCTCGCGGCGCACCGCCGGGATCTGGCCGCGGTGGTGGAGGCGCTGGACGGGGCGCTGGAGCTGCCGTACCAGTACGTCGGCCACTCCGCCGGGGCCCTGCTCGCCCTGGACGCGGCCTCGCACGACGACTCGCCCCGCCTGACCCGGGTGGTGGCCCTGGACACGACCGGCCCCTACTCCGGGGACCTGGCCGTACGGGCGGCCCAGACCCGGGACGTGTTCGCGGCCCGGATCGAGCGGGGTGCGTACGCGATGGACCCGGGTCTGGCGCCGCTGCTGGCCCGGGCCGTCACGGACCCGGGCGGCGCCTCCGAGGTCCCCTGGCCCCCGGACCCGGGGCTCCGCTTCACCAACGCCGGGCTGGCCCATTTCGTGCTGGTCCGCACCTCCCTGCTGCCCGGCCCGGCGGACTGGATCCAGACACAGGGCCACGCCGCGGGCTCGTACGCCTTCGGGGCCACCCCGTCCGGGGACCGCTTCTCTCTCGCCCACACCACGTCGGCCACCTGGCACGCGGCCGCCGCCGCCCTGGGCAGCGGGCTCATCCCGGACGCGCTGGCGCGGGACCTGGCCGCGGTCTGGGCGGGCGACGGGAAGACGTACGCGATCGACTGGGAGCGGATCTCCGCCGAAGTGGTGTGGATCAACACCGAACTGGGCCGCGGGGACCACGGCCGCGGCCCCCGGCTGATCCGGGCGGGCGGGAACCCGCGCGTCCGCTTCACCGTCGTCCCGGGCTACGGGCACGGCGACCCCCTCTGGTCACAGACGGCGACGGCGGACGTCTGGTCGCTGTTCTAACTCCGGATCCCGCGGCCCGGGGAGCCCGGGCCCGGAAACGGAACTATGCGAGTTGGAGGCCTAGCCATTCGCCGCCTCCTTCGGTTCTGTCCACGTCCCCCGGATCGTCGAGGGCGGCTTCATCAGCCAGTGCGCCGTCTGGATCGGCGGCATGCCGGTCACGGGGAACTCGGCTACAGCCTGCCGGTATCGGTCGATGACCTCTTGTGGCCTTCCGGCAGACGATGGCTCCCCGGGGGACGGCGGACGCCTTCCTTGTCGATGTTGCCGCCCCACGCGGATCCGGGGAGGCCGAGGGAGGCCAGGGCCGCACGTATCGCCTCCGTGGCGTCGGTGGCCTTCGCCCGCCCGTCCCGCCAGGTCTGCATCTCCATCAGGCGGCCACGCCCTGCACCCTCGGGCACTTGTTGTGCCTGTAGCTGACGTCGGGCGCACCGGACGCACGGTCAACGACAGCCCGGCGGACGGGTTCCAGCGGCCCGACCTCGCGCTTGCAGGCCGAGCACTCGTGTCCGGGCGCGAAAGTCAGGTACTCCCACACGCCCCGATCAAGCTTCGGGGCCTCTGCCGGTTTCGCCTTTGCCATGTCGCACCCCTCGCGGTCGCCGTCACTGCGTCGGCAGCAATATTGACCAGGGCAGGTGGGCGTTCCTAGCCCGTTTCCCGTTCCCTCAAGAATCCGTCTCGTAGGCTCTCGACGAAGCTCCGCATTCCGTCGCCGGACAAGGCGATTCGCTCGAACCCTTCGAACTTCCGGACGTACATTTCGACGTCGCGCGGGTCCGTTACGACTATCTCGGCGTGGACGGTTTCGACCGTCACCATCCGGTCGTCCCGGACGACAAAGGCGTGATTGGCGATGTCCGTCTGAGGGGCGGACAGCGGCACGACCCTGATGTCCACGTGGGCCAACCTGGACATCGAGACGATGCGGTCGAGCTGTGCGGCCATCATCTGCGGCGGGACGATCCGCCACCGAAGGACAGACTCCGTGATGACGAAGCGCAGCTTCTTCGTGCTGTCGAACAGCACCGCCTGGCGTTCAAGCCTGCCGCTGATCGTCCGCGTGAGGGCATCTTCGCTCAGGTCATGACGCTGGAGGATGGCGCGGATGTACTCGGGTGTCTGGAGCAGCCCGGGTACCAGGGCCGGCTGGAACAGCCGCAGGCTGGCCATCTGAGCTTCCAGAGCCTTCGCCGCCTGCTGGCCCTTGTGAATGCCGGCTCGCTTGAGGAGCCGCCATGCGGTGGCCTCTGTGGTCGCCGCGCGGGCCGCCTCCGTGTACTCGGCCTTGATCGCGTCAGAGACGCCTATGGCGGTGAGGATGCGCTCCACGTCCGTGGCGCTCGGGAGGAGGTTGGCGTTCTCGATCTTCGAGAGCTTGGACGGAGACATGAGTGCGCTACGGGCAACCGCTTTGGCTTCCTTCCCGGACGCCTCTCGCAGTGCCCGCAGCGTGGCCCCGAGCTGTGCTTTGTTCACTCGCCGTACTTGGCCCACCAGTCGGTGAACGGCTCCGCGTGGGCGAGTGCCGTTTCCCGGTAGGCGACGTAAGCGGCGGCTTCGTCCTGCGGCAGAACGTCGGCTCCGAGGTACGCCCCGGCTTCGTCGTACCGCATCACGGCGGTGTCCTTGGAGTCGAAGAGCCAGAAGTCCGGGACGGCATCGAGCGGGTTAGGGGCGTCCGTCACGTCGAGGATGAAGAACTCTTCCCCGCCGGTCATGTTCGTCCGGTAGCCCCACCCCAGCTCGAATCGGAGGTACTCCGAGAGGGGCCGCTTGAGGACGTGCACGCGGTACACCCGCTTGCCCTCGTGTGTGAGTCCTCGGAGTTCTTCGACCCATCCGGCGTTGTAGCCCTCAGGCCGCTCCTGACCGGCCTGGAAAGCGCGATAGGCGTCAACGTTCCCGGAGCCGCCGTAGTCGTCCAGGGTCTCCAGGCGGAACGCCTCGTGCTGGAACCGCTCGAAGAGTTCGGCGAGGGTGCTAGATGA
The DNA here is from genome assembly GCF_044454225.1 of Streptomyces sp. NPDC051563. Classification (NCBI taxonomy): domain Bacteria; kingdom Bacillati; phylum Actinomycetota; class Actinomycetes; order Kitasatosporales; family Streptomycetaceae; genus Streptomyces; species Streptomyces sp. NPDC051563. The sequence continues at coordinate 173,779 of NZ_JBITDL010000013.1, read as the reverse complement.
GGCCATCGGCAATGGCCTTCTTGATCAGCTCGACGGGGATCTCCACGAGGGTTTCGTGAGCGGGAATCTTGAGCCCGTGGTCGTCGGGCGTCTCGCCCTGCACGAGGAACGTGCCTCGGTCGGTGGCGTAGATCGTCGGGCAGTCCTTCACGTCACAGGTGCTGATCAGCTTGGTCACCTTCATGGCTTCCGGTTCCCCTCTCCCGTTCGGCGTCGTGCCGCGTTCGATGCTCCCGACCCCGTGACCCCGGGGTCAAGCGATCACGATGGAGAGAACGGGAAACCGGCCCGGGGCAGCAGGAACCCCCGGCCGGTGAGGGTTGGCCGGGGGTCTGCGGTTCGGGGCGCCTGTCCGGCGTCAGGCATCAACGAGACGTCGGGAACCCGAGGTCCACACCCGCCGGGGCGTCGGACGGGTCGGGCCAGCGGGTCGTGACGACCTTGCCGCGGGTGTAGAAGTGGGTGCCGTCGTTGCCGTAGATGTGGTGGTCGCCGAAGAGCGAGTCCTTCCAGCCACCGAAGGAGTGGTAGCCCACCGGCACCGGGATCGGCACGTTGACGCCGACCATGCCCGCCTCGATCTCCAGCTGGAAGCGGCGGGCGGCGCCGCCGTCGCGGGTGAAGATGGCGGTGCCGTTGCCGAACGGCGAGGCGTTCATGAGCGCCACGCCCTCCTCGTAGGTGTCGACGCGCAGCACGCACAGCACCGGGCCGAAGATCTCGTCGCGGTAGGCGTCGGAGTCGGTCTTGACGTTGTCGAGCAGCGAGAGGCCGATCCAGTGGCCGTTCTCCTTGCCCTCCACCGTGTAGCCGGTGCCGTCCAGGACCACGTCGGCGCCCTGCGCGGCCGCGCCCGTCACGTAGGAGGCGACCTTGTCGCGGTGGGCGGCGGTGATCAGCGGGCCCATCTCGGAGGTCGGGTCGTTGCCGGGGCCGATCTTGATCTTCTCGGCGCGCTCGCGGATCTTGTCCACGAGGGTGTCGGCGATCGAACCGACGGCCACGACCGCGGAGATGGCCATGCAGCGCTCGCCGGCCGAGCCGTAGGCGGCCGAGACGGCGGCGTCGGCGGCGGCGTCCAGGTCGGCGTCCGGCAGTACCAGCATGTGGTTCTTGGCGCCGCCCAGGGCCTGGACCCGCTTGCCGTTCGCGGAGGCGGTGGTGTGGATGTGGCGGGCGATCGGGGTCGAGCCCACGAAGGAGACGGCCGCGATGTCGGGGTGCGCGAGCAGCGCGTCGACGGCGACCTTGTCACCGTGGACCACGTTGAGGACGCCCGCCGGCAGGCCGGCCTGGCTCGCCAGCTGCGCCAGCAGGGTGGAGGCCGAGGGGTCCTTCTCGCTCGGCTTCAGGATGAAGGTGTTTCCGCAGGCCACGGCCAGCGGGAACATCCACATCGGCACCATTGCCGGGAAGTTGAACGGGGTGATGCCCGCGACCACGCCGATCGGCTGGCGGATCGAGGAGACGTCCACGCGGCTGGACACCGAGGTGGACAGCTCGCCCTTGAGCTGCACGGTGATCCCGCAGGCCAGCTCGACGATCTCCAGGCCGCGGGCGACCTCGCCCAGCGCGTCGGAGTGCACCTTGCCGTGCTCGGCGACGATCAGCTCGGCGATCGCGTCGCGGTTGGCGTCCAGCAGGGCGCGGTAGGCGAACAGCACCTTGGTGCGGGCGGCCAGCGAGGACTGCCCCCAGGACAGGAACGCCTCCTTGGCGACCTGTACGGCCGCGTCGACCTCGTCGGCGGACGCGAGGGCGACCTGCGTGGTGACCTCACCGGTGGCCGGGTCGGTGACCGGGCCGTAGTTGCCCGACGCGCCCTCGACGGTCTTGCCACCGATCCAGTGGTTGACGGTCTTCATGACTGACTCCTTCACAGATGGCGACGTCGCAGTGCGGCTTGCCGGTCGTACTCTTCGCGGGCCTGGGCCGCCGACGCACGGGTCGCGGTCTCGGCCACAGGGACATCCCACCACGCCTGTGCGGGGGGCGGGCCCGACACAGTGTCGGGTGTTCGGGTCTGCACGTAGACACATGTGGGACGGGCCGCCTCCCGCGCCTCGGCGAGGGCTTTGCGCAGGTCACCGATGGTGCGGGGGCTCATGACGGCCATCCCCAGGGAGGCCGCGTTGGCCGCCAGGTCCAGCGGCAGCGGCGCACCGCCGTACGAACCGTCCACCGCCCGGAACCGGTAGGCGGTAGCGAACCCCTCGGCGCCCACCGCCTGCGAGAGGCCGCCGATCGAGGCGTATCCCCGGTTGTCGAGGATCACCAGCCGGACCGGGACGCCCTCCTGCACGGCGGTGACGATCTCGGTCGGGTTCATCAGGTACGTCCCGTCGCCGACCAGCGCCCACACCGGCCGGCCGGGGGCGGCCAGCGCGGTGCCGATCGCGGCGGGGATCTCGTAGCCCATGCAGGAGTACCCGTATTCGACGTGGTACTGGTCCGCGGAGCGGGCCCGCCACAGCTTGTGCAGGTCCCCGGGGAGCGAACCGGCGGCGTTGATCAGGATGTCGTCACCGTCGACGAGGCCGTCGAGCAGGCCCAGCACCTGTGCCTGCGTCGGGACGGCGTCCTCGTCGGGAGCCGCGTAGGCCCCGTCGACCAGCCGCTCCCACGTCTTCTTCCCTTCTTTGTACGCCGCCTCGTACGGGGGGTCCACCCGGTACCCGGTGACCTCCGCCAGGAGTTCCTCCAGGCCCTCGCGCGCATCGCAGACCAGGGGGCGGGCGGCGAGCTTGTGGGCGTCGTACGGGTCGAGGTTGAGCCCGAGGAACCGCACGCCGGGGTCCCGGAACAGGGTCGCGGAGGCGGTGGTGAAATCGGTGAGCCGGGTCCCGGCCGCGATCACCAGATCGGCTTCGCGGGCCAGCGCGGCGGCGGTGGCCGTGCCGGTGTGCCCGATCCCGCCCACATCGGCGGGGTGGTCCCACGGCAGGACGCCCTTGCCCGCCTGGGTGGAGGCCACCGGGATCCCGGTGGCCGCGGCGAACTCCGCCAGCGCCGCCCCGGCGGCGCTGTGCCGGATCCCGCCGCCGGCGATGAGCAGCGGCCGCGCGGAGCCCCGTACGGCCCGGGCGGCCCGCGCCAGCTCGGTCCGGTCGGGCCGGGGCCGGCGCACGCCCCACACCCGCTCGGCGAAGAACTCCTCGGGCCAGTCGTACGCCTCGGCCTGGACGTCCTGGGGCAGCGCCAGGGTGACGGCGCCGGTGCCCACCGGGTCGGTGAGCACCCGTACGGCCTGGAGGGCGGTGGGGATCAGGGCCTCGGGACGGGTGACGCGGTCGAAGTAACGGGAGACGGGGCGCAGCGTGTCGTTGACGGAGACATCACCCGCGTGGGGGACCTCCAGCTGCTGGAGCACGGGGTCGGCGGGCCGGGTCGCGAAGGCGTCCCCGGGCAGCAGGAGCACCGGGATCCGGTTGATGGTGGCGAGGGCGGCCCCGGTGACGAGGTTGGTGGCGCCCGGGCCGATGGAGGTGGTGACGGCGTGCGCGGAGAGCCGCCCGCTCTGCCGTGCGTACCCGACGGCGGCGTGCACCATCGCCTGCTCGTTGCGGCCCTGGAGGAAGGGCATCTCCTCGCGGCCGGACTCCAGCAGGGCCTGGCCGATCCCGGCGACGTTCCCGTGCCCGAAGATCCCCCAGGTGGCGGCGATCAGCCGCTGCCGGTGCCCGTCGCGCTCGGTGTACTGGCGGGCGAGGAAGCGGACGAGGGCCTGCGCGACGGTGAGCCGGACGGTCTGCGTCATGCGGGATCCTCCGCTCGGTGGTGGAAGGGCAGCCGGGGGTCGATGTCCCGGCCGGTCCAGGTGGAGCGGATCCAGCCGTGATCGGGGTGATCGCGGATGAGCCACTCCCGGGTCGTGCCGGGTCCGGCCATGACGTTGAGGTAGTACATGTCGTGGCCGGGCGCGGCGATGGACGGGCCGTGCCAACCGTCCGGGATGAGGACCGCGTCACCGGTCCTCACCTCGGTGAGGATGTCGGTCTTCCCCGCCGGGGAGGGGCTGACACGCTGATAGCCGAGGCCGGGCGTGTCCCCGTGCGGGGCGATCTCGTAGTAGTAGATCTCCTCCAGCCGGGATTCCACGCCGGGGTGGTGCTCGTCGTGCTTGTGGGGCGGGTACGAGGACCAGTTGCCGCCGGGGGTGAGCACCTCCACGGCGATGAGGCGGTCGCAGTCGAAGACGCCTGCGGCGGCGAAGTTGTTGACCTGGCGGGAGCACTGTCCGCCGCCGCGGAGCTCTACGGGGACCCCGGCGGCGGGCCCGTACCGCGCGGGCAGGCGGCGCTCGCAGCGCGCACCGACGAGCGCGAAGCGGCCGCCCTCGCGGGACATGACCTCGGCGTGGCCGTCCCGGGGGAGGTAGGCGAAGTCGGTGGGGCCGTCGAACACCCCGCGCCGCCCCCGCAGCCGGAAGACCTGCGGTCCGCTCCCGGGGCGCCGCCCCGGACCCCGCTCCTCGAACGCCGGAGGGGCTGGATCTTCGCCGGCGACGGCCGGCTCCGCGCAGCGGAGCTCGCAGCCGCCCGCCAGGGGGAGGACGATCCACTCCGACTCCCCGCACGGGTGCGCGTGCACCTCACCGGGTGCGAGGTCGAGGACGAGCAGCCTCGTCCGGTCCATCGCCCACTCAGACGCCACCGGCATCGCCGAGCACCTCCTCCACTTCCGCCGCGAACGGCATCGCCGTCGAACACGCCAGCCGCGAGGCCACGATCGCCCCGGCCGCGTTCGCGTAGCCGATCACCCGTTCCAACTCCCATCCCGCGAGCAGCCCGTGACACAGGGCCCCGCCGAAGGCGTCCCCCGCGCCCAGCCCGTTGACGACGGTCACCGGCACCGGGGGGAGCTCCACCGCCGTCCCGTCCCGGTGCACGGCCAGGACCCCCGCCGGGCCCCGCTTGACCACCGCCAGTTCGACGCCGGCCCCGAGCAGGGCCCGCGCGGCCGCGTACGGCTCGCTCTCGCCGGTGGCGATCGCGCACTCCTCGGCGTTGCCCACGGCGACCGTGGCGAGGGACAGCGCCCTGCGGTACCACTCCCCCGGCCCGGCGGACCCGGCCTCGTCTGCGGACCCGGCCCCGTCTCCGGCCCCGGCCCCGGGGGGCCACAGCATGGGCCGCCAGTCCAGGTCGAACACCGTGAGCGGGCTCCGGCCGCGCGCCTCCAGCGCGGTCAGGGTGGCCGTCCGGCTCGGCTCCGCGCTGAGACCGGTGCCGGTCATCCAGAACACCCGGGCCGCCCGCACCGCGTCGAGGTCGAGCTCGTCCGCGGCGATTTCCAGGTCCGGTGCCTTCGGGTACCGGTAGAAGTAGAGCGGGAAGTCGTCCGGCGGGAAGATCTCGCAGAAGGTGACCGGCGTGGGATAGGCCGCGACCTCGCCGGCCCACCGGTCGTCCACGCCGAACCCGCGCAGCTCCGACCGGAGATACCCCCCGAAGGGGTCCGCGCCGGTCCGGGTGATCACCGCCGTCCGCCGGCCCAGCCGGGCCGCCGCGACGGCGACATTGGTCGGGGAACCCCCCAGGAACTTCCCGAAGGTGTCCGCTTCCGCGAGCGGTACGCCCGTCTTCAGGGGGTAGAGATCCACCCCGATCCGCCCCATCGTGATCAGGTCGAACGCCAACGGATCCGCAGCCATCACCACACCATTCCTCCCGACCGAGTGCTCCCCGTACCCGAGAGCCTCGCACCCTAAGGTGGCCGTATGACGTCCTCACCACCCGCGTTGACCCGTATCCGTGTCGGATCGGCTCCGGACTCCTGGGGGGTCTGGTTCCCCGACGATCCGCGGCAGACCCCCTGGGAGCGGTTCCTCGACGAGGTCGCCGACGCCGGGTACGAGTGGATCGAGCTCGGCCCCTACGGCTATCTCCCCACGGATCCCGTCCGGCTCGCCGACGAGCTCGGGGCGCGCGGCCTGCGGGTCTCCGCGGGGACCGTCTTCACCGGACTCCATCACGGGCCCGCCGTGTGGGAGGACACCTGGAAGCACGTGTCGCGGATCGCGGAACTGACCCGGGCGATGGGCGCGGCGCACCTCGTCTCGATCCCCTCCTTCTGGCGCGACGACAAGACCGGCGAGGTGCTGGAGGACCGCACCCTGACCCCGGAGACCTGGCGCGAACTGACCGCGCAGACCGAGCGGCTGGGGAAGCGGGTCCAGGACGAGTACGGGCTGCGGCTCGTCGTCCACCCGCACGCGGACACGCACATCGACACCCCGGAGAACGTGGCGCGCTTCCTCGACGCCACCGATCCCGCGCTGGTCTCCCTCTGCCTGGACACCGGGCACTACGCGTACTGCGGCGGCGACAGCGTGCAGGCCATCGAGACCTTCGCCGAGCGGATCGGCTACCTCCACCTCAAGCAGGTCGATCCGCGGATCCTCGCCGAAGTGGTCCGGGACCAGCTCCCCTTCGGGCCGGCCGTGGCCCGCGGGGTGATGTGCGAGCCGCCGGCGGGGGTACCCGCGCTGGAACCGGTGCTGGCGGCCGCCGAGCGGCTCGGCGTGGACCTGTTCGCCATCGTGGAGCAGGACATGTACCCGTGTCCGCCCGACCGGCCGCTGCCGATCGCCCGCCGCACCCGCGCGTACCTGCGCTCCTGCGGCGCCCGCTGAACCGGATCCCCCGGTTGTACGAACCCTCCTGGAGGAACAGAACATGACCAGCACGCTCGGCATCGCCGTCATCGGTACCGGGAAGATGGGCTCCGACCACGTCCGCCGCTTCGGGCGGACCGTGGGCGGGGCCCGGGTGGTGGCCGTGGCCGACCCGGACGGGGACCGGGCCAAGGAGGTCGCGGCCGGTCTGGACGGGGCGGGCGCGCACACCGATCCGGCGGCCGCGATAGCCGCGCCCGGGGTGGACGCCGTACTGATCGCCTCGCCCGGGCCCGCCCATGAGGAGGCGATCCTGCAGGCGTTGGAGCGGGGGCTGCCGGTGCTCTGCGAGAAGCCGCTGACGCCCGATCCGGCGGGCGCCCTGCGGATCATGGAGGCCGAGGCGCGGCTGGGCCGCCGGCTCGTCCAGGTCGGCTTCATGCGGCGCTACGACGCCGAGTACGCGCGGCTCAAGGAGCTGCTCGACGCGGGTGGCATCGGGCGGCCCCTCTTCCTGCACTGCCGGCACCGCAACGCCTCCTCACCGTCCTTCTTCACCAGCGACATGCTGATCAGCGATTCGGTGGTGCACGAGGTGGACGCGGCCCGCTGGCTGCTGGGCCAGGAGATCACCGCGGTGACCGTGCTCTCCCCGAGGCCCGCCTCGGCCGCCCCCGAGGGGCTGCGCGATCCCCGGTTCGTCCTCATGGAGACCTCCGGCGGCGCCGTGGTCGACGTGGAGATCTTCGTCAACTGCGGCTTCGGCTACCAGGTGCAGTGCGAGGCGGTCGGCGAGTCCGGCACGGCCCGGATCGGCGACGGCCACGCGATGGTCGTCCAGGCGGCGGGCCGGTGGGGCGGGGAGATCGACCAGGACTTCACGGTGCGGTTCGCCGACGCCTACGACCGCCAGCTCCGCCACTGGGTCGCGGCGGCCGCGCTGCGCGGGGTGGACGGCCCCGACGCGTGGGACGGCTATGCGGCGGCGGCCGTCTCCGCCGCGGGCCTCGCCGCGGCCCGCAGCGGCGTACGGACCCGGGTGGATCTGGCCGAACGCCCCTCCCTGTACTGCTGATCCGGCCGTCCGGGCCGGGCACCAGCCCCGCAACCGGTCTCCCGGCCGGCAGCGGCATCATGGGGGAATGCCCGAGACACCTTCCTCCGCGGCCCCGGTCGCGATGCGACTGCCCCGGTACACGAAGACGGAGCAGGACGAGATCCTCGGCGGCGGCCCCGACCCGTTCGGTGTGGACGCGGCCGGCCTGACGTGGCTGCCCAAGACGGAACACTTCGGCGTCGCCTACGACGGCCGGCTGGTGGCACACGCCGGCCTGCTGCGGCTGCCCGTCGCGGTCGGCGCCGCCCGGACGGAGGTGGTGGGCGTCGGAGGAGTGGCCGTCGCACCCGATGTACGGGGGCGCGGGCTGGCGCGGCTCGTCCTGGCGGGCGCGCTCGCCCATGCGCGCACGATGGGCCCCCGGCACGCGCTCCTGTTCTGCCGGCCGCCGCTCGTGCCGCTGTACGGGCGGCTCGGCTGGCACCCGCTCGACGGGGAGGTCCTCGTCGAACAGCCCGGAGACCGCTTGGTCGCCATGCCGCTCCGCACCATGGTGACCCCCCTGCACGAGGACGCGCTCTGGCCCTCGGGACCGCTACGGCTGTTCTCCCTCCCCATGTGACGGCTGCGACCGGGCGTCCTGCCCGCTCCCCATGTGCCACCTGTGTCACGGGGGTCGCCGGTGTGTCACACATGTCCGCATTACGCGGGTCTTCCGTCACAGCCGGACGACAGACCCTCCCCTGAGCTCACCCTGCGTCGTTCTCCGGGCACAACCTGAGTGATCGTCAGTGTCCACGCGCCGGCTCCCCCGACGGCCTCCCGGCCGGCCCCCGCGGCGTGGACAAGGAGGTGTCGAGGATGAGCGACCGACAGCTGTGGTCGTACAAGGAGATCGCCGCTCACATCCGGGTCCAGCCGGACACGGTGCGCTCCTACCGCAAGCACGGGCTGCTGCCCCCACCCGACCACGTGGAGGGCGGCAAGCCCTACTGGTACGCCGACACCATCCGCACCTGGGTGGCACGCCGGCCCGGCAACCGCGGACGCCGCGAGGACTGACGCGGCGTCCGTCCGGGGACGGGACCCTCCCGGGCCCCGTCCGCTAGCGGCTCCCGGCGGGCACCGGCTCGGAGTCGGAGTCGGAGTCGGGCTGTTCGGCGACCGACTCCGGCTCCCCCTCGCTCAGCCCGAAGCGTTCGTGCAGTCTGCGCAGCGGTGCCGGCGCCCACCAGGTGGCCTTCCCGGTCAGCTTCATCACCGCCGGCACCAGCAGGCTCCGCACCACCATCGCGTCCATCAGTACGGCCAGCGCGATTCCCAGGCCCAGCATCTTGGTGTTGGTGACCCGCGAGCTGCCGATGGCGACCATCACCACCGCCAGGATCACGGCCGCCGCGGTGATCAGCCCGCCCGTGCGGGTCAGCCCGGCGCGGACCGCGCCCTCGTGGTCCCCGGTCCGGTCGTACTCCTCCTTGATCCGGGATATGAGGAAGACCCCGTAGTCCATGGAGAGTCCGAAGGCGATGCAGAACATCAGCACGGGCAGGGTGGTCTCGATGTCCCCGGTGGAGGTGAAGGACAGCAGTCCGGAGAGGTGGCCCTCCTGGAACACCCACACCACCGCGCCGAACATCGCGGTCAGGCTGAGAGCGTTGAGCAGCACCGCCTGGAGGGGGATGAGCAGGCTCCCGGTGAGCAGGAAGACCAGGAGCAGCGTGGCCAGCACCACCAGGGCCAGGGCCAGGGGCAGCTTTTCGGCGATCGCGTCGCGGGCGTCGACGAGCACGGCGGCCTGTCCGGTCACGGCGGTGTCGAAGGGCGCGTCCACGGCCCGGACCAGGCCCACCAGGTCCTGGGCCTCCTGCCCCACCTCCTCGCCCTGGGTCAGCACCGAGAAGTAGGCGGATCCGCTGCCGTTGGCCGCGCTCACCGGACCCTCCACCCCCAGTACTCCGGGCAGGGCTTCCACCCGCCGCTTGTAGGCGTCGAGATCGGCGGCTCCGGAAGCCCCCTCGGTCAGCACGGTCAGCGCTCCGCCGGGGCTGCCCGGGAAGCCGTCGCGGATGTGCTGCTGCACCACGTGCGATGCGGCGGTCGCCGGCAGCTGCCGGTCGTCCACGGTGCCGAACTCCACTCCGAGGAACGGCGTTCCGAGCAGGAGCAGTCCGGCCGTGGTGACCACGGCGAACACCGGTGCGCGGCGCATCACCAGGTCGGTCAGCCGGGCCCAGCCCTTCCCTCCCCCGGCCCGGCCCGGGCCGCTCCTGGCCGGTGCGGTCCGGCTCCACAGCCGGCGCAGGTCGAGGGAGTTGACCCGCTCCCCCAGCAGCACCAGGGCCGCGGGCAGCACGACGAGCGCGGCCGCCGCGGCGAGCAGGACCACCGCGACTCCGGCGTAGGCGAAGGAGCGCAGGAAGTACATCGGGAAGAAGAGCATGGCCGAGAGGGCGACGGCCACGGTCAGCGCCGAGAACAGGACCGTCCGGCCGGCGGTCCGCAGGGTGACTCCGACGGCCGCCACCGGGTCGCGTCCGGCGGCCAGCTCCTCGCGGAACCTGCGGACGATGAACAGGGCGTAGTCGACGGCGAGGCCGAGTCCGAGGGCGGTGGTCAGGTTCTGCGCGAAGACGGAGACGTCGGTGAACTCGGTGAGCCCGCGCAGCACGGCATTGGTTCCGATGATGGCGATGATGCCGACACCGAGGGGCAGCAGGGCCGCAATGGCGCTGCCGAAGACCAGGACGAGCAGGACGAGCGTCACGGGCAGGGCGATCAGCTCGGCGCGCAGCAGGTCCTCCTGGATGGTGGAGGTCACCTCCCGCTGGACGGCGGCCGGGCCGCCGAGGGACACCTCCACCGGTCCGTGTTCGCCGCGGTAGCTCGGGGCGATCCGCTCCAGGACGGCATTGGCCGTCTTCTCGTCGCCGAGCACCCGGGCGGCTATCAGGGCCTGGCGGCCGTCCTCGGAGCGCAGGGTGGGCAGCCCGGTCCGCCAGTACGAGCCGACGCCGGTCACCCCCGGCTCGGCGGCGAGCCGCGCGGTCAGCCGCTCCGCCTCGGCGGCGACGGCGGGGTCGTCCACCCCGGCCGGGCCGGCGGCGGCCGTGGCGTCGACGAGCAGGAGGAGATTGGGCCGGGAGCCCGGGAACTCGCGCTCCAGGACTTCGGTGGCATGTGTGGAGCGGGCGCCGGGATCCTCCCAGCCCCCGCTTCCCAGCCGGTCGGCGACGCCGCCGCCGGCGAAGACGGCCAGGGCCGTGACCACGAGGGCGAGCAGCAGCGAGAGCCTCGGCCGTGTGGTGACGAACCCGGTCCACCGGCCGCCCTCCCCAGGCGACGGCGGTTTCTTGACTTCGGACATGTCTCGGTGTCCCCTTCACCGTGATTGCCAGGCCACTTAGACTGACAAACACGAGCAGTCGCTCGCGTTCTCTAAGAATGCGAGCGACCTCTCGCGTTTGTCAATCACCCACGGGAAGCAACGGGAAGCAAGGGATTGGACATGCGGGAGACCTCTCGGACCAAAAACACGGACGAAACGGTCGAAACAACCGCCGAGGCTTCGGCCGCCGAGGCCACGGCGGCCGAAGCCGCCCCCCGCCGCCGCCAGGCCCGCGGCGAGCGCCGGATCGCCCAGCTCCTGGCGGCCGCCGCCGGGGTGTTCTGCCGAACGGGTTACGCGGCCGCCAGCACCAACGCCATCGCCCGCGAGGCCGGCGTCTCCCCCGGCACGCTCTACCAGTTCTTCCCGAACAAGGAGGCCATCGCCGTCGAGCTGGGCGGACACCTCCTCCAGCGCGCCCACGAGGCCCACGGCCGGGCCTTCCTCCCCGAGAACCTGGACCGCCCGCTGCCCGAACTGCTCGACGCCGTCCTGGACCCGGTCATCGCCTTCAACTGCGAGAACCCGGCCTTCCTGGCGCTCATGCACGGCTCCGGCATCCCCGGCATCGCCCAGGAACACGACGAGCTCCACGTCGGCATGCTGACCCGCGTCGAAGGAGTGCTGCGCGCGTGCGTCACGCCGGCCGCGGACGGCGCCCCCGCCAACGACGCCGAGCTCACCCACGTCGCCACCATGGTGCTCGGCATCGTCAAGACCTCGCTCGAACTGATCCTGGCCAGCGAGGGCGCGGAACGAGCCGCCTACGTCAAGGAACTGAAGACGGTCCTGTTCCGCTACCTGGACCCGATGATCACCACGCCTCTTCCTCACTGACCATCTCCCCCACACCTCCGGGACCCGGCCCGCCCGGGCCCGGTCCGGCCCCGGCACCGGACCCGTCGCCGGATCCCGCCCGCAACCGCAGCCCCATCAGCGGGAAGACCAGTACGGACACCATCCCGGCCCCGACCAGCGCCGCGGCCTCCCCCGACTCCAGCTTTCCGGCCTGCACGCCCAGGGTGGTGATCGCCACCACCAGCGGCAGCGCCGTGGAGCCGAACAGGACCAGCGCCGACCGGTCCTTGCGCCCGAGGTCCCGGGGGGCCAGCAGCCACATCGGGAGCCCGCGCACCACGAGGAAGAGCAGCAGGAACACCGGCAGCAGCAGGAGTGCCCGCCCGCCCCCGAGCAGTGCGGTCAGGTCGAACTCGATCCCGGTGACCACGAAGAACAGCGGCACCAGGAAGCCGAAGCCGAAGGCCTCCACCTTCGACAGCACGGCCTCGCTGCTCTCCGGGGCGGCCCCGTGCAGCACGAGCCGGGTGATCAGCCCGGCGGCGAAGGCGCCGAGCAGGACGTCGAGGCCGAGCACCTCGGACAGCGCCAGGAACGCCACGAGGATCAGCATCACCAGGCGCACCGCGAACTGGCCGCTGCTGTGCAGGGTCTTGGCGATGACCCGGGCGAACCACGGCGGCTTGGGCCGCATCGCCCAGAACACGGCGGCGGCCGTGAGCACCGCGAAGCCGATCAGCAGCGCGGCCGACTGCGCCGGGGCCCGCCCGCTGAGCAGCAGGGCCATCGCGATGATCGGCCCGAACTCGCCGACCGCGCCCATCGCCATCATCACCGAGCCGAACCGGCTCTGGAGGTCCCCCGAGTCCCGCAGGACGGGCAGGATCGTGCCGAGGGCGGTACTGGTGAGTGCGGTGCCGATGTAGACGCCCTTCTCGAACCCGCCGCCCGACAGCAGCAGTCCGATCCCGAGCCCCAGCGCGAGGGCGGCCACCCAGGCCCAGACCGACCGCTTCAGGGTGTCGCCCTTGACCTGCGCGAACTGGATCTCGTAGCCGGCCAGGAAGATCAGCATCGCGAGGCCGAGCTCGCTGAGCACGTCGATGACCTCGGTGGAGCGCGCCCAGCCGAGGACGTCGGGTCCGACCAGGACACCCAGGACGATCTCGAAGATCACCAGCGGGACGGGGAGCCAGCGCGAGACCCCGTAGGCGAGCAGGGGCGCGAGCACCGCGATCGACATGATCAGGATGAGAGTGATCCCCGAGTGCGCCATGTGTGCCATTTACATACGCTTCGCCGTGATTGTCCACCGCAAAAGATCTCGCCACATGCCCACCGGATACTCGCGTTGATACCCCCTAGGGGTATAGTCTCGAAGCGTCGGGATGAACGGTGGACCCTCCACGAGCGATCCGCCGGCTTCCGGCCCCCACGAACGCCCTTGATGAGGAGAACGACATGAGCGCCGACACGGACACCCAGACCACCGCCGTTTACCGGGTGACCGGCATGACCTGCGGGCACTGCGAGGGCGCGGTCACCGCCGAGCTCACCGCCCTGGCGGGCGTCAGCTCGGTCAAGGCCGTCGCCGCGACCGGCGAGGTCACCGTGGTCTCGGCCGCCCCGCTCGACGAGGCCGCCGTGCGCGCCGCCGTCGACGAGGCCGGCTACGAGTTCGCCGGCCAGGCCTGAGCCCTCCCCCTTCGGCAGCGCCCCGCAGTACCCCGCCGGGCCGTACCGGCCAGCTCATACTGGTTCCGTACGGCCCGGCCCTCCCCCTGGAGCCGGAACATGAGCAGCAGCACAGTGCACGACGGACCCATAGCGGCGGCCGGCGCCACCGCGCCCACGGCCGAGGTCGAGCTGACCATCGGCGGGATGACCTGCGCCTCCTGCGCGGCCCGCATCGAGAAGAAGCTGAACCGGATGGACGGGGTCAGCGCCTCGGTGAACTACGCCACCGAGAAGGCCAAGGTCTCGTACGGCGAAGGCGTGGCGGTCGCCGACCTCATCGCGACGGTGGTCAAGACCGGCTACACCGCCGAGGAGCCCCCGCCGCCCGAGCCCGAGGCCGTGACCGGTCCCGAGGCGCAGGCCGCCGGGGCCGGGGCCGGGGAAGACCGCGACCCCGAGCTGGCCGCGCTGCGCCAGCGCCTCCTGGTCTCCGTGGCGCTCTCGCTGCCCGTCGTCCTGCTCGCGATGGTGCCGGCCCTCCAGTTCGACAACTGGCAGTGGCTCTCGCTGACCCTCGCCGCGCCCGTCGTCGTCTGGGGCGCGCTCCCCTTCCACAAGGCCGCCTGGACCAATGCCCGGCACGGCGCCGCCACCATGGACACCCTGGTGTCGGTGGGCACGGGGGCCGCCTTCGCCTGGTCGCTGTGGGCCCTGTTCTTCGGCCACGCCGGGATGCCCGGCATGCGGCACGGCTTCGACTTCGGCGTCTCCCGTACGGACGGCTCCTCGGCGATCTACCTGGAGGTGGCGGCCGGAGTCGTCAGCTTCATCCTGCTCGGCCGGTACCTGGAGGCCCGCTCGAAGCGGAAGGCGGGCGCGGCCCTCAAGGCCCTGATGCGGCTCGGCGCCAAGGACGTGGCGGTGCTGCGCGGCGGGACCGAGGTGCGCATCCCCGTGAGCGCGCTCGCGGTGGGCGACCGGTTCCTCGTCCGGCCCGGCGAGAAGATCGCCACCGACGGCACGGTCGTCGAGGGCAGCTCCGCCGTGGACGCCGCCATGCTGACCGGCGAGTCGGTCCCGGTCGAGGTCACCGTGGGCGACACCGTCACCGGGGCCACCGTCAACACCTCCGGCCGCCTCGTCGTCGAGGCCACCCGCGTCGGCTCGGACACCCAGCTCGCCCGGATGGCCAGGCTGGTCGAGGACGCACAGAACGGCAAGGCCGAGGTGCAGCGCCTCGCCGACCGGATCTCCGGGGTCTTCGTCCCGGTCGTGCTCGTCCTGGCCCTGGGCACCTGGGTCACCTGGCTGCTGATCACCGACGACCCGACGGCCGCCTTCACCGCCGCCGTGGCCGTCCTGATCATCGCCTGCCCGTGCGCCCTGGGCCTGGCCACCCCGACCGCGCTGATGGTCGGCACCGGCCGGGGCGCGCAGCTCGGCATCCTCATCAAGGGACCCGAGGTACTGGAGTCCACCCGGCGCGTCGACACCGTCGTCCTGGACAAGACCGGCACCGTGACCACCGGCCGGATGACCCTGCTCGCCGCCCACCCCGCCGAGGGCGTGGACCCGGCCGAACTGCTGCGCCTGGCCGGGTCCCTGGAGCACGCCTCCGAGCATCCGATCGCCCGGGCCGTCGCGACGGCCGCCGCGGAGCTCCCCGGGGGCCTGTCGGTCCCGGAGGGCTTCGAGAACCACGGCGGCCTCGGGGTGCAGGGCGTGGTCGACGGCCACGCCGTCCTGGTGGGGCGCGAGAAGCTGCTCGCCGACTGGTCGATCGCGCTGCCCGCCGCCCTCGCCGAGGTCAAGACCGCGGCCGAGGCCGAGGGTTCCACCGCCGTACTGGTCGCCTGGGACGGCGCGGCCCGCGGGGTGCTGACGGTGGCCGACGCGGTCAAGGAGACCAGCGCCGAGGCCGTGTCCCGGCTGCGGGCGCTGGGCCTGACCCCGGTCCTGCTGACGGGCGACAACGAGGCCGTGGCGCGCACCGTGGCCCGCGCGGTGGGCATCGACGAGGTCATCGCCGAGGTGCTCCCGCAGGACAAGGTGGACGTCGTGCGCCGGCTGCAGGCCGAGGGCCGTACGGTCGCCATGGTCGGCGACGGGGTCAACGACGCCGCCGCGCTGGCCCAGGCCGACCTGGGGCTGGCCATGGGCACCGGCACCGACGCGGCGATCGAGGCGAGCGACCTGACCCTCGTACGGGGCGACCTGCGGGTCGCGGCGGACGCGATCCGGCTCTCGCGCCGGACCCTGGCCACCATCAAGGGCAACCTCTTCTGGGCCTTCGGCTACAACGTCGCGGCGCTGCCGCTGGCCGCCGCCGGACTGCTCAACCCGATGATCGCGGGGGCCGCGATGGCCTTCTCCTCGGTCTTCGTGGTCACCAACAGCCTGCGGCTGCGGTCCTTCCGCTAGTGATCACCCTTCACGTCTCGCGCACGGCTTCTTCACACGAGACGCAGATCACAGGGACCCCGGCGTAACCTTCGGGCGACCCGGTGGGTCTAATGGGGCGATGCCAAAACGTGTTGGGACGACTACACGTTTCTTCGGCACGCAGACACCCGGTCCGGGTCCCGTGGGGGGAATCCGTTCCGGGGCAAGGAAAGCGCCCCGACCTTCGACCCGTGGGGGGATCGATGGCGGGGCGCTTTTCCTTTACGCGTCCTGCGGGTGCTGCGGTGTTGCCGGTCCTGCGGGTCTTGCGAGTCCTGCAGGCCCTGCGGGTCTTGCGGCTCGAACCTCGGGTCAGCGGGACTCGACCGGAACGAAGTCGCGCAGGACCTCGCCGGTGTAGATCTGGCGCGGGCGGCCGATGCGGGAGCCGGGCTCCTTGATCATCTCGTGCCACTGGGCGATCCAGCCGGGCAGGCGGCCGATCGCGAAGAGCACGGTGAACATCTCGGTCGGGAAGCCCATGGCCCGGTAGATCAGGCCGGTGTAGAAGTCGACGTTCGGGTAGAGGTTGCGCTCGACGAAGTACTCGTCGGCCAGCGCGTGCTCTTCCAGCTTCAGGGCGATGTCGAGGAGCTCGTCGTCCTTGCCGAGCGCCGAGAGGACGTCGTGCGCCGCCGCCTTGATGATCTTCGCCCGGGGGTCGAAGCTCTTGTAGACGCGGTGTCCGAAGCCCATGAGGCGGACGCCGTCCTCCTTGTTCTTCACCTTGCGGATGAAGGCGTCGACGTCGCCGCCGTCGTTCTTGATGCCCTCGAGCATCTCCAGGACGGACTGGTTGGCGCCACCGTGCAGGGGGCCCCACAGGGCCGAGATGCCGGCGGAGATCGAAGCGAACATGTTCGCCTGCGAGGAGCCGACCAGACGCACGGTGGAGGTCGAGCAGTTCTGCTCGTGGTCCGCGTGCAGGATGAGCAGCTTGTCGAGCGCGGCGACCACGACCGGGTCCAGGTCGTACTCCTGGGCCGGCACGGAGAAGGTCATGCGCAGGAAGTTCTCGACGTAGCCGAGGTCGTTGCGCGGGTAGACCACCGGGTGGCCGACCGACTTCTTGTACGCGTACGCCGCGATCGTCGGGAGCTTGGCCAGCAGCCGGATCGTCGAGAGGTTGCGCTGCTTCTCGTCGAACGGGTTGTGGCTGTCCTGGTAGAACGTCGACAGCGCGCTGACCACGGAGGACAGCATCGCCATCGGGTGCGCGTCGCGCGGGAAGCCGTCGTAGAACCGCTTGACGTCCTCGTGCAGCAGCGTGTGCTGGGTGATCTCGTTGCGGAACGACGCGAGCTGGTCGACGGTCGGCAGCTCCCCGTTGATCAGCAGGTAGGCGACCTCGATGAAGGTCGAGCGCTCCGCCAGCTGCTCGATCGGGTATCCGCGGTAGCGCAGGATGCCCTGCTCACCGTCGAGGTAGGTAATGGCGGACTTATAGGCGGCGGTGTTTCCGTAGCCGCTGTCCAGGGTGACCAGCCCGGTCTGAGCCCTGAGCTTCGAGATGTCGAAGCCCTGGTCACCGACGGTGCTCTCGACCACCGGGTAGGTGTATTCACCGTCCGCGTACCGCAGTACTACAGAGTTGTCGCTCACGTCATCCCTCACCGACGTAGTGCCTCTTCTTCGAGGTGCCCTGACTGCCTCTACCTTCCCCCATTTGGCGCAGGTGAGTGCACTCGGGGTCGAGCTTTGGTGTTTTTGACGGCACTCAGTGCCGCCAGCGTGCACATCCTGCCCCCTCCGGAACCGTTGTAGGAACCCCAAATGATCGATCATCTAGGTGATGTTTCCCACCGGTATCCGGCCGGACAGCCGGGGTGCGACGGCCGTGTACCTCCTGCCTGCGGAAACGGTACGCACCGCCTGAGCCAGGGCTTTGCGGGACCCGACCAGGACGACCAGTTTCTTCGCCCGGGTGACGGCCGTATACAGAAGGTTCCGCTGGAGCATCATCCAAGCGCCGGTCGTGACGGGGATCACGACGGCCGGATATTCACTCCCCTGGGAGCGGTGGATGGTGACGGCGTAGGCGTGGGCCAGCTCGTCGAGCTCCGCGAACTCGTAGGCCACGTCCTCGTCTTCGTCCGTGCGCACCGTCAGCCGCTGTTCCTCCAGGTCAAGCGCGGTGACCACGCCGACCGTGCCGTTGAAGACCCCGTTGGCGCCCTTGTCGTAGTTGTTGCGGATCTGGGTGACCTTGTCGCCGACCCGGAAGACGCGGCCGCCGAACCGCTTCTCGGGGAGGTTCGGGCGGGCCGGGGTGACGGCCTGCTGGAGCAGGGCGTTGAGGTTCCCGGCGCCGGCCGGACCACGGTGCATGGGGGCGAGGACCTGGATGTCCCGCCGCGGGTCGAGGCCGAATCTGGCCGGAATTCGACGGGCGGCGACGTCCACGGCGAGCTTCCCGGCCTCCTCGGTGTCCTCCTCGGGGAAGAGGAAGAAGTCGGGCAGCCCGTCGGTGATCGGTGTCAGGCCGGTGTTGATCCGGTGGGCGTTGGTCACCACCCCGGACTGCTGCGCCTGCCGGAAGATGGTCGTCAGCCGGACGGCCGGGACCGGCCCGCCCTCGGCGAGCAGAGCGCGCAGCACCTCGCCCGCCCCGACCGAGGGCAGCTGGTCCACGTCCCCGACCAGCAGCAGGTGGGCACCCGGTGCCACGGCTTTGACCAGCTTGTTCGCCAGCAGCAGGTCGAGCATCGAGGCCTCGTCCACGACGACCAGATCCGCGTCGAGCGGCCGCTCCCGGTCGTACGCCGCGTCCCCGCCCGGCTTGAGCTCCAGGAGCCGGTGCACGGTGGAGGCCTCGGCCCCGGTGAGCTCGGCCAGCCGCTTCGCCGCCCGGCCCGTGGGAGCGGCGAGGACCACCTTGGCCTTCTTGGCCCGGGCCAGCTCCACGATCGAGCGGACGGTGAAGGACTTCCCGCAGCCGGGCCCACCGGTGAGGACCGCGACCCGGCGGGTGAGAGCGAGGCGGACCGCGTCGCGCTGCGCGGGGGCCAGCGTGGCCCCGGTCCGGCCGGCGAGCCAGCCCAGGGCCTTGTCCCAGTCCACGTCCCGGAAGGCGGGCAGCCGGTCCTCGTCGGCGTTCAGGAGGCGGCGCACCTGACCGGCCAGGGACAGCTCGGCGCGGTGGAACGGCACCAGGTACACGGCGGTGAGGGGGTCCGGTCCGCCCTGCGGGTCGGGCACGGATTCCCGGACGACCCCCTCCGGATCGGCGGCCAGCTCGGCCAGGCAGTCGATGACCAGCCCGGTGTCCACCTGGAGCAGCTTGACCCCGTCGGCGATGAGCCGGTCCTCGGGCAGGAAGCAGTGCCCCTGGTCGGCGGACTGGGACAGGGCGTACTGGAGGCCGGCCTTGACCCGCTCCGGGCTGTCGTGCGGGATCCCGACCGCCTGGGCGATGCGGTCGGCGGTGAGGAAGCCGATGCCCCAGACGTCGGCGGCGAGCCGGTACGGCTGGTTCTTGACCACGGAGATGGAGGCGTCGGCGTACTTCTTGTAGATGCGCACCGCGATGGAGGTGGAGACGCCGACCCCCTGGAGGAAGACCATGACCTCCTTGATGGCCTTCTGCTCCTCCCAGGCCGCGCCGATCAGTTTGGTCCGCTTGGGGCCCAGGCCCGGCACTTCGATCAGCCGCTTCGGCTGCTCCTCGATGACATCGAGGGTGTCGAGGCCGAAGTGCTCCACGATCCGGTCGGCGATCTTCGGTCCGATGCCCTTGATCAGGCCGGAGCCCAGGTAGCGCCGGATGCCCTGGATGGTCGCGGGCAGCAGCGTCGTGTAGTTCTCCACGGTGAACTGCCGGCCGTACTGGGCGTGCGAGCCCCAGCGGCCCTCCATGCGCAGGGATTCACCCGGCTGGGCCCCGAGGAGGGATCCGACCACCGTGAGCAGGTCGCCGGCGCCACGGCCGGTGTCCACCCGGGCGACCGTGTATCCGCTCTCCTCGTTGGCGTAGGTGATGCGCTCCAGCACGCCTTCGACCACCGCCGGTGCCACGGGCGCGTTCGTCGTCATGGCCCGAAGCTACAGCCCGGGTGGGACAGGCCCGCAGGGTCTGTGGAAATCGGGCGGCCGCCGCGCTCGCGGCGCCCCGGCGAACCAAAAGGGGGTCCCGCCTTCCGGCCGGACCCCCTCACGGTTACCCCTCCCTCGTCGGACTTCCCGATCCCCCCGGATCCCCCCCGGAAGTTTCCCGACGCACCATACGACCCGCGACCCCTGCCCGTGGTTGCACGCGGATCCGGAACTTTACCTTTCCATTACTCAAGGGGGGTTCGGAGCTCATCCGAGGTGCCGCCGAATCACCACGGAAGTAGCGTTTCAGACATGAGCGAACCTTCCTTCCAGGACGACGTGCTGACCGAACTCGGCGACGACAAGCTGACCGAGATCGCCGGCCTCCTCGGCACCGACACGAACGGCGCCCGCGACACCGTCGCGGCCACGGTCGGGGCGATGACCGGCGACCTCCAGCAGAAGGCCGACGCCGATGACGACGAGGGCAACGAGGTCCGCCAGGCCTTCGCCGAGGTCACCCAGGCCCCGCTGGAAGGCGTGGCCACCCTCGGCGGCGGCCTGGGCGGCATGCTCAGCGGCGGGATGATGGCCGGGGTGCTCGCCAAGGTGAGCAAGCCCGTGGCCAATGCCGTATCGAAGAAGACCGGCATCCCCGCGCCCACCGTCGCCCGGGTCATCGAGCTGCTGATCCCCGTCCTGCTGGCGGTCTTCGCCAAGCGCGCGGCCGGCAAGGCAGGGGGCGCGGGCGCCGGGACCCCCACGGCGGCAGGCGGCGAGTCCCCCATCCCGTCGCCGGGAGCGGTACCGGGTGCGGCGGGCGCGGCCCCCGCGGGCCCGGGTGGCGCGGCTCCCGCGGCGGGCGGCAGCCTGGGCGACCTGCTCGGCCAGATCCTCGGGGGCGGCAAGAAGTAGCCGGTTCCACCAGCCGGTTCCGCCAGCCCGTCTCACCAGCCCGTTTCACCCGTTCGGCCGAAGCGCACCCGGGCCGGGTCCGGGCCGCCCCCCGGCGGTCCGGACCCGGCCCGGGGCCGTTCCGCGGCCGGCCCGCGGTCAGATCGCCGGGCGGAAGAAGAAGGTCTTGCGGCGCTCGATCCTGCCGTCGCGGACCAGGTAGGTGTCGGCGAAGGCCTCGTCCAGGGCCGCGCCTTCCTTGTCGGCGCCCTGGAAGCGCCCCCAGCAGGCGGCCGCGGCGAGGCCGCCGGTCACCTGGCTCACCTCGTGGGCGCCCGAGGTGATGATCCGTTCGTGCTCGTAGAACCGGCGGATCCGGTCGAGGCCCTCCAGGGCCGGGTAGCCCGGACGTTCGTACACGGCGTCCGGCGCGAAGACCTCGCCGAGCCGGTCCCACGAGCGGGTGTCGATCACCTGGAACAGCCGGGCCACCAGGGATTCGGCGGTCACCGGTGCGGGCGACGTCGTTGTCACGGCCTTGCTCCTTAAGGGTGTGGACGGAAAACGGGGGGCTGAAGAGCTCTGGTCACGGCCCGTCGGCGAGGGCCTTCTCCCAGGCCGAGGCGAGCCGCGCGACCCCCTCGCGGCGCTGCGCGCCGTCCAGGGAGGCGAAGGACAGCCGCAGGACCCGCGAGCCGTCCTCCTCGATGCAGAAGGGCGTGCCGGGCACGATGGCCACTCCCTGCGCCAGCGCATGGGCGTACAGCGCGTCCGAGCCCACCCTGGGGTCGGTCAGCCGGCACCAGAAGAAGAGCCCGCCGCGCGGCCGTTCGAAGTCCAGCCAGGGCAGCCGCTCGCGCAGCAGCGTCTCCATGGCGCGGGCCCGGCCGCCGTAGAGCGTGCGCAGGCCCGCCAGGTGGGCCGGCAGGAACTCCGGGTCCCCCAGCAGATCGGCCAGCAGGTACTGGCCGAAGGTGTTGGTCTGGAGGTCCCCGCACTGCTTGGCGGCGACCAGCTCCCCGATCAGCTCGGCCGGGGCGACCAGACCGGCCACCCGCAGTCCCGGGCAGACCGTCTTGGAGAGGCTCATCAGCCGGACCACGCGTCCGCTGTGCACGTCGGTGGACGGCAGCCGGGCCCCCTCGAAGGCCAGGTCCCCGTACGGGTCGTCCTCCACGACGAGGAAGCCGAACCGCTCGGCCAGCGCCGCCAGGTGGCGGCGCCGCTCCTCGGAGAGCACGGCTCCGGTGGGGTTGTGGAAGTGCGGGACCACGTAGACCAGCTTGGGCCGCGCCCCGGCGAGCAGGCGCTGCTCCAGGACCTCGGTACGCATGCCGTCCGCGTCCGCGGGCACCGGCAGCAGCCGGGCTCCGGCGCGCCGGAAGACCTGGACGGCGCCCAGGTAGCTCGGGTCGTCCAGGGCCACCTCGTCGCCCTCGTCTATGAGGGTCTGGGCGACGAGGTCCAGGCCCTGCTGGCTGCCCGCGGTGACCATCACCCGGTCGGGGCCGACGGCGGCCCCGGTCTCGCTCGCCCGGGCCGCGATCACCTCGCGCATCGGGGCGATGCCGTCCGTGGGGGCGTACTGGAGCGCTCGTACGGCCTGTCCGGCGAACAGCCGGTCGGTGGCCTCGGCGAGCCGGGCCACGGGGAAGCTGTCGGGGGCCGGGATCCCGCCGGCCATCGAGAGCACCCCGGGGGCGGCGGCCGCCGCCAGGATCCGGCTCACCGCGTCGGAGCGGCCCCAGCCGGTGCGGCGGGCCAGCAGGCCGGCGATGGAGGGCGGTTGCTGTAGGGGGGTCACCTTGCGTCCACCTTCCGCGGCTGCGCGTCGAGCTGGGGCGGGAACTCCTTCAGGCGCCACACCGGCGAGTTGAGGACCACCAGGACGGCGGTCAGGAACAGCCCGGCGGTGGCGAACAGCGTCTCGCGCAGTCCGATGAGGTCGCCGAGCCAGCCGCCCAGCAGGGCGCCGAGCGGGAGCGTCCCCCAGGAGACGAAGCGGTACCCGGCGTTCATCCGGCCCAGCAGGTGGTCCGGGGTGATGGACTGGCGCAGGCTGATGATGTGGATGTTGGCCATGGTGCCGCCGGCCCCGATGAGGCCGAAGGCGGCGACGAACAGGGCCAGCGAGAGCGCCCCGCCGTTCGCCGGGGCCGCCGGGATGGCCGCGGGGGCCAGGCAGCACAGCAGCAGCGCCGCCAGGATGGCGTGGCCGAGGCCGATCCTGCGCTTGAGCCACTGCGCGAGCATCGAGCCGGCCAGCGAGCCGACCGCCCCGGTGCCCAGCAGCAGCCCGATGCCGCCGGGCGAGATGCCGAGCGTGCGGGCCGCGTAGAGCACGAACACCGTCTGGAGGGACATCCAGCACAGGTTGTAGAGCCCGGACTGGAGGGCGCAGGCCCGCAGATGGGCGCTGTCCCAGATGATCCGGATGCCCTCCGCGATGCTCTTGCGGATCCCGGTGCGCTCCTGCTGGGGCACCGGCTCCGGCTCGACGCGCCGTACGGCGAGCAGCGTCAGCACGGAGACGAGGTACGAGATCCCGTTGATCAGCAGGGCGTAGGGGGCGGTGACCCAGCCGATGAGCAGACCGGCCAGTCCGGGCCCGCCGATCTGGGCCAGCGAACTGGTGCCCTGGAGCTTGCTGTTGCCCTCGACCAGGTGCTGCTTGCCGACCAGGGTCGGCAGGTAGGACTGGTAGGAGACGTCGAAGACCACCGTGAGGGTGCCCACGAGCAGCGCGGCCACGTACACGTACTCGATGCGCAGCAGGTCGAGCACGGCCAGCAGCGGTACCGCGCTGACCAGCAGCGCGCGCCCCACGTTGGCCATGATCATCAGGGGCCTGCGGCGCACCCGGTCGACCCAGACGCCGACCAGGAGGGTGACCATCAGGAACGGGGCGTAGGAGGCCGCGTTGACGAAGCCCACCTGGGAGGAGCTGGCGTCGAGCGTCAGCACCGCGGTGAGCGGCAGCGCCAGGGTCGTGACCTGGGCCCCGACCTGTGAGATCGCCTCCCCGGACCAGAACTTGAGGAACTCCGGGTCCCGCCAGAGCGTGGCGGGGGCGGCGGCGGCCGGTGCGCCGGCCGCCGTCTCCTCCACCGGCTCGGCGGCCCCGTTCCCGATGCCGGTCACTTCGCTTCCACTCCCTCGGCGGCCGGGTCCACGTGGAACGCGCAGCCGATCTGGGCGCCGCGCAGCATGCTCACGATGCCGACGGCCGGGTCGGTGACACCGCGGGCCAGGGTGCCGGCGTAGCGTCCGTCGACCATCAGCGTTCCGTAGGCGACGGCCATGTCCTCGCAGGTCTCGCCGTCCTCGGAGAGGAACCGCTCGGTGGTCGGCAGCAGGCGGTGCTGCAGGACGTACGGCCCGTCGACGGCCTGGCGGAGCTTGGCGACCCATTCCTTCTGGTCGGTGGTCCAGCCGGGAGTGACGCCGACGCCGCCGTAGAGCAGGGTGGGCTTGAGGACCAGGTGGTCCTTGTTGGCGATGGCGTAGGGCAGCAGGTCGATCTTCTCGCCGCCGAAGGTGACCTTCTCGTCGCGGACGAAGCGGGTCCAGGGCAGGATCCGGTCGATGAGCTCGCGCTCTGCCTCGGTGAAGACGGCGCGGTTGCGCTCGTCGCTGAGCATCGCGAGGCTGCCCTTGTTGCCGTACAGCTCGCAGTCGAGCGGGGCGAACAGTTCGACCGTGCCGGCCTCGACGGCGTCGAGGAGCGGGTTGACGAGGTCGTAGGTGCGGGGCTCGTCGGGCATTTCGCCGGGCAGGAACATCCGGTAGACCACGTCGACCTTGCGGCCCTGGTGGAGGACCTTGCCGTTCTCGTAGGCGAAGTCGCCGAGGTGGCAGACGACGGTCTCGAAGCCGAGCCGCTCGAAGGCCGGTACGACGAACTCCATCCAGCACTTGGACTTCTCGAAGCCCTCGGGCCAGTCGGTGATCGCCAGCAGCGGCCGCTCGATGCCTTCGAGGGAGGGGGCCTGGCGGCGCAGCACCTCGGTGATGCGGGCGAGCGGGTCGGGGTAGACCAGGTTCTCGGTGGCCGCGAACTTCGCGAACTCGGCGTCCTGGATCAGGGCGCGGGCGAACTCGCCCATCTGCCAGCCGCCCAGCGAGGAGCCGGTGTTGAGCTCCATGACGCGGAAACCGCCGGTCTCGCGGTACAGGTCGGCGCGGGAGAGCGGGGCGAGCTCGTCGACGGAGCCGCGCAGGACCAGGTCGGCCTGGGTGGGAGACATGCCGACGGCGGTGGCGAAGGCCCGCAGGTCGCCGCCGAAGAGCCGGGCGGGCACGGCCTTGAGCAGCTCGAACAGGCCGTTGAGGTCGTGCTCCAGGCCCGTCACGTCGGCCTCGCTGAGGAAGACCGGGCGGTTGAGTCCCTCGCCGCCGCCGGCTCCGTAGCGGAACCACTCCACGCCCCGGACTCCGGAGACGGTCTGGCGGGCCGCGGTGCGCTCGTGGTCGAAGAACCGGCGGGTCACGGCGTTCTCGACGCGGGCGCCGAGCCGGTGCGCGGCGACTCCGGAGACCTCCGTACGGGAGAGCGCCTCGGCCCGGTCCAGGGCGCGGCGGGTGCCGGCCGGGGTCTCGCTGACCGCGACGAGGGCGGCGGAGCGGGGGGTCAGGCCGCGGGGCGGGAGCAGCAGCTCGTCGCCGGGCTCCACGAGGGCGACGGCCTCGGCCAGGTCCTCGACGTCCTCGGGCGCGGGCAGGACGACACGGTCGACGGCGCCGTCGTAGGCCGGGTAGAGGAAGCGGACCTCGGCGCTGAGGGCGCGGGTCGGGGTGATGTCCGGGGTCTCCTCGAAGGCGATCCGGGCGGCGGCCAGCGGCAGGTCCACGCCGGTGGCGAGCTTGTTCAGGTGCGGGATGAGGTCGCCGCCGAGGCGGCCGTTGAGCTCGATCAGGCGGGGGCCGTTCGCGGCGACGCGCAGTTCGGTGTGGGTGACGCCGTAGTCGACTCCGGCGGCGCGGTGCGAGTCCTGGACCAGCTGGGTGACGGCGTCGGCCCACGGCTCGTGGCGCCAGTCGGTGACCAGGTGGCCGACCTCCTCGAAGTACGGGTGGGCGCCGAGGCGCTTGCGGGCCACGCAGACCGGGGTGGCGACGCCGTCCACGACGACGCTGTCCACGCTCAGTTCGGGGCCTTCGATGAACTCCTCGATCAGGACCGAGGCGGTGGTGCCGGCGCCGCGCAGCCGGCTGGTGGAGGCGAGCCGGAAGGCCCGGCGCAGGCCGTCCACGTCGCGGGCCATCATCACGCCGAAGCTGCCGCCGAGGGTGCGGGGCTTGACGACGACGGGGAAGCCGATGGACTCGGCGGCGGCGACGGCCTCTTCCTCGGTGGTGGCCGGGACGTAGCGGACGGCAGCCATGCCGGCCGCTTCCAGGGCCTGGCGGGTGGCGTACTTGTCGCGGCAGATCTTGGCCGCCGCCGGGTCCATGGCCCGCATGCCGAGCTTCTTGGCGACCGAGGACACGGCGACGAGGGACCACTCGTCCCAGGTGACGATCGCGGCGTTGGCGACCTCGCCGCGCAGGTCGGCGACCGGGGCGTACAGCTTGGCGGCGTCCGTGGTGTCGGCGATCCGGTGGGTCTCCACGTAACGGGCCTGCCAGGTGGGGGCCTCCGGCGCGACGAGGGTCACCTCGTAGTGCTGGGCGAGGGAGGCCAGGGCGTACTCGCGGTACTGCTGGATGCGGCTGCCGACGAGGATGACGCGCCGGCGTTCGGAGGTCATGAAGACCACGGTGGATTCCTTTCCGGTACGGGGCGTGGTGCTGGTTCGCCCCGGAGAACAGGGGGTGCGAGACGTGGGGTGGGGGTCAGCCCGTCGGGCCGTCGGCGGACGGGGCTCCGACCGGTACGCAGGTCAGCCGGAAGGAGTTCGCGGACTCCGTGATGGCGGCCTCGACCTCCCGGGTGGTGGCGCCGCGGAAGCGGAAGCGGGTGCCGACGTGCTCGTAGCCGCTGATCGCCGGGGCCGTGGAGCCGACCGGTGCGTGCTTGACGGCGTACGGGAGCCGGCCGGGCGCGGGTTCCCGTGTCCAGCCGGCCGCTTCGACGCGGCAGGGGGCGGGGACCGGGAGCGGGAGCAGCAGGTAGCCGCCGACCCCGCCGGTCTTGAGCGGCGGCAGGACCGGGGTCAGACCGAGCTGGATGTCCACGGCGGCGGCCATCAGGTCGACTCCGTGGACGTCGCGCCAGGTGAAGGGGATCTCCCCGCCGCCCACCCGGGCCCCGCACTCCAGGAAGACCAGGGCGGGACCGCCGTCCGGGGCCGGGGTGACGAAGGCCTCCAGGTGGAAGACCCAGGGCCGGGAGCCGCCGAGGGCGGGTCCGACCGCGGCGGCGAAGGCCTCGACAACCTCCAGGAGTGCGGGGTCGTCCTCCTCGACGGAGCCGAGCCAGGTGCCCTGGGTGAAGTCGGCGCAGGTGCCGCCGACGTAGCGCGAGACGGTCCAGCTGCCGAGGGAATCGCCTTCCCACAGGCCGTCGATGTGCAGGATCGGCCCGTCCACGTAGCTCTGTACGAGGTGCGGTTCGGCGGCCAGGGCGGCGGCCAGGGAGCCGAGTCCGGCCAGTGCGGCGGCGGAGTCGATCTGGACCACGCCCCGGCTGGCGGTGCCGCGGTGCGGTTTGACGACCAGCGGCCAGCCGTGGGCCTCGCCGAAGGCGAGCACGGCGGCCGGGTCGGGGGCGGGGGCGAAGGCGGGGACCGGCAGTCCGGCGGCCTCGGCCGTGCGGCACATGGTCAGCTTGTCGCGGAACACGGCCAGTTCGGCGGTGTGCTGGCCGGGTATCGCGAACTCCTCGCGGATCAGCGCGGCCGTGTCCAGGTCCCCCTCGTTGAGGGCGATCAGCCGCGCCGGGGCGCCGAAGCGGGCCACGAGCCCGGTGACGGCCGCGCGGACGGCGGGCAGGTCGTCGGTGAGGGCGACGGTGGTGACCGCGGCGGCGGCCGCCGGTAACGAGGCGCGGCCGAGCTCGGTGCTCACGTAGGTGACGTGGGCGGCGCCGTGGTCGAGGTAGTCGGTGTAGTGCGCGTGGGTGTCCCGCCAGCGGTGCAGGACGATGATGTGCGGCCGGTCGGTGCTCATGCCGTCCCGCCCCCCTCACCCGCGCCGTCGGCGTCGGTCTCGGCGTCGGCGTCGGCGTCGGCGTCGGCGTCGGCGTCGGCGTCGGCCGGGGCATCGGCGGCGGCCGCGGCATCGGCGGGCGCGAGCCAGGGCAGTGCGGCCGTGGCCATCGTGCGGATGCCGACGGAGAGCGCGGGTCCGGCGACGGGGGCGAAGGTGGAGGAGTGGTTCTGCGGGAGCTCCTCCAGCTTGCCGGCCGCGAACGCCTCGCCGAAGGCCTGCGGGTCGAGGCCGCCGTAGAACCAGTACACCGAGGGGACCTGGGCGGCGGTGGCGAGGAGTCCGAAGTCCTCGCTGGCGGTGGTCGGGCCCATCGTCATGACGGCGCCGGCCCCGAAGTGCTCGCGGTGGGCGTCGGCGACCCGCTCGGCGGCCGCGGTGTCGTTGACGGTCATCGGCAGGTGGTAGACGGAGGTGATCTCCGGGTCGGCGGTCGCGCCCGCGGCGGCCGATTCGGCCCGCGCGAGCCGCTCGATGGCCGCGAGGACCTTCTCGCGGACCGGTGCGGAGCTGGTGCGCACGTTGATGCCGAGCTCGGCCGTGTCGGGTATGACCGCGGCGGTGGTGCCGGCGTGCAGTTTGCCGACGGTGATCACCACCGGTTCCTGGGCGGCGATCTCGCGGGAGACCACGCTCTGGAGCCGCAGGACGAGCGAGGCCGCCATCACCACGGGGTCGACGGCAGCCTCGGGCTTCGAGCCGTGACCGCCGCGCCCGAAGAGCGTGACGGTGATCGAGTCGGTGGCGCCCATGACCGTGCCGGGCAGGGTCGCGACGAGGCCGACCGGGCCGGGGCCCACGTGGGAGCCGAGGATCACGTCGGGGCGCGGGAAGCGCTCGAAGAGGCCGTCCTCGACCATCTCGCGGGCTCCGTAGCCGCTCTCCTCCCCCGGCTGGAAGACGGCGACGACGGTGCCCCGCCAGGCCGCGAGGTTGCGGGCGAACAGGGCGCAGGATCCGATCAGCGCGGCCACGTGCAGGTCGTGCCCGCAGGCGTGCATCACCGGGACCTCGGCGCCCGCCTCGTCGGTGGCCGTCTCGGTGCTCGCGTAGGGCAGCCCGGTGGCTTCCTTGACGGGCAGTGCGTCCATGTCGGCGCGCAGCATGGCCACCGGTCCCTCGCCGTTGCGCAGGACGGCGACCACGCCGGTGCGGCCGACGCCGGTGGTGATCTCCCAGCCGCCCTGGGCGGCGAGGCGCTCGGCGACGAGGGCCGCCGTCCGCTTCTCCTGGAAGGCGAGTTCGGGGTGGGTGTGCAGTTCGCGGTAGTCGGCTTCCAGGGCCGGCATCAGCGCGTCGAGACCTTCGAGCAGTGCAGTCATGGCGTCCTTCTAGGCATGAGGGGTTACGGACACGGGGTGCTCGGGACCGGGGTGTTCCCGTACGGCCCACGAGGCGGCCAGCGCCGCCGCGGCGGTCAGGGCGGGCCACCACGGCAGCCAGGCGTTGTGGCCGGCCGACCTCAGGAGTTCCGCGAGCACCGGGAACGTGCCGCCGAAGAGGCTGATCGCGGCCGCGGTGGGCAGTCCGACGGCGACGGCGCGCACGGCGGGCGGGAACAGCTGCCCCGCGAAGACGTTGCTCACCGCGAGCGGGAGGCCCAGCAGGGAGAGCAGGACCACGGTGACGAGGGGGACGGGGACCCGTCCGGCGTTCATGGCCAGGAGCAGCGGCACGCTGCCCAGGGCGAGTCCGGCGAAGCCCAGGCGCAGCACGGGCAGGGCGCCGAACCGGTCGGCGGCCCTGCCGCCGCCGAGCATGGCCGCGAGCAGCGCCACCATGCCGAGGAGCAGTGCGGCGGAGGTCTCCTCCTTGGTGGCGGCCCCGGCGCTCTCGGCGTACGAGGGGAAGTCGACGGTGACGAAGTAGAAGGCGGTGGTGGCCCCGGAGGTGATGGCGAACACCACGGCGAGCCGCCCGAGATGGGCCCGCAGCACCGGCCAGGGGCTCGGCGCCCTGGCGGCCTGGGCCTTGGCGGCCGACGCCTTCGCAGCCGGCGCCTTCGCAGCCGGCGCCTTCGCAGCCGGCGCCTTCGCAGCCGGCGCCTTCGCAGCCGGCGCCTTCGCGGCCGGCGCCTTCGCGGCCGGCGCCTTGTCCTGCCCCGTCGTGGGCGGGGCCGCTCCCTGCGCGGCCCCGCCCGCGGCGGCCGTGAAGACCGCGCTCTCCGCCGCGCCGCGCCGGATCCACAGGGCGGTCAGCCCGAGGAGTCCGCCGAACACGAAGCCGAAGCGCCAGGCGCCTTCCTCGACTCCGCTCTCCCCGAACACCCCGAGCAGGACGTTCATGACGATGAAGGAGAGGGCGCTGCCCAGCACCACGCCCCCGTAGGAGACGGCGCTGTAGAAGTAGCGGCGGCCGGCCGGTGCGGTCTCGGTGACGTACGCGGCCACGCTCGGGTTCTCCGCGCCGACCGACAGCCCCTGCACCAGCCGGGCCCCGACCACCAGGAGCGGCGCCGCCAGGCCGATGGAGGCGTAGCCGGGGACGACGGCCAGGAACAGGGAGCCGGCGGCGATCAGGCCGACGGTGAGGGTCAGTCCGTAGCGCCGGCCGCGGGTGTCGGTGAGGCGGCCGATGAGCACGCTGCCCAGCGGCCGGACCAGGAAGCCGAGGGCGAAGCCGAGGTAGGCGGCGATGAGTTTGGCGGTGGGCGAGGTGCCGGGGAAGAGGGCCTCGGCGAAGTAGGGGGCGAGGATGCCGTAGATGGTCCAGTCGTACGCTTCGACGACCGAGCCGACGGTGGCGGCGGCCAGTTCCCTGCGGGGGCGCCGGCCCGGCGCCGGTGCCGCGGCGGTGGTGGCCGCCGCCGGTGCGGCGGGGCCGGGGGTGGCCGCCGCCGCACCGGCCTCCGGGAGGCCGGCTTGGTCAGTGGTGGTCATCTGTGACTCCGTAGACCCTGATCAATGAGGTGTCCTGCCCGGGGAAGGGCACGGCGTGCAGGCGGACCCCGGTCGCCGGGAGGGCGTCCAGGCCGGTCAGGCCCGTGAGGGCGGGCAGGCCGGCGGCGGCGAGCGCCGCCGCCACCGGCCCGTTGCCCTCGCGGCTGTCGGTCGCGACGAGGAGTGCGCCCTGCCCGGCGAGCAGCTCCACGGCGTCCTCGGTGAGGTACGGGCCGGCCGCGCGGCCGGTCTGCACGAGGACGGCGTGCCCCGCGAGGTCGAACGGGGCCAGCGCGAGCCGGTCGGCGACGGGCTGCCCGGCTCCGAGGAGCCGGACCAGGACCACGGGAAGGTTCACCAGGCCGGCCAGGCCCGGTACGGCGCCGCCCGGGCCCGTCGGCCAGGCGGCCCGGGTCGCGGGGCCGGTCAGGTCCGTCGTGGTGCGGACCGGGCCGGCGGAAGCGGTGTTCCGGGAGCCCTTGTGCGGCTCCTGGAGCAGCTCCCTGCGGGTGATCTTCGTACTGCCGACCATCAGCAGTCCGAGGTGGCGGACGATCAGTTCGCCCAGCTCCCCGTCGTCGATGTCCTCGCCGGGGATGTCCAGGCGGAACCCCTGCATCTGCAGGGCGCCTCCGTTGCTGAAGACGACCTCCGCGTCGAAGTCGACCCGCCACTCGCCGCCGTTGTTCGTTCCCGTGGCCATTGCCATGTTCGCTGTCCCTACTCTTCGTGGATCCGTGCTCTGCCGTGCCGAACCGGCTTCTCCGGCTCAGGCGCAGTCGATCAGAGCCTTCTCCAGGGCCGCCGCCATCTCGTGGATCTCCTCGTCGGTGATCACCAGTGGCGGAAGCAGCCGGAGCACGGCTCCGTGCCGGCCGCCGCTCTCCAGGAGCAGCCCGTGGTCCAGGCAGGCGCGCTTGATGCGCTTGGCCCGGGCCCCGTCGGCGGGCAGGGAACCGAGCTGGTCGGCCGGACCCGCGGGGTCGACGATCTCGATGCCCCACATCAGTCCCCGGCCGCGGACCTGGCCGATCTCGGGGTGGCCGGCGGCCAGCCGGCCGAGCAGGCCGGCGATCAGCTTCCCCTTGGCGGCGGCCTTTTCGATCAGTCCCTCGGACTCGGTGACCCGCAGGGCGGCGAGTCCCGCGACCAGGGCGATCTGGTTGCCGCGGAAGGTGCCCGCGTGGGCTCCGGGCGTCCAGGCGTCGTACTTGCCGTGGTAGAGCAGCAGCGACAGCGGGAAGCCGCCGCCGGCCGCCTTGGACACCAGGACGGCGTCCGGCTCGATCCCGGACTCCTCGAAGGCCCACATGGTGCCGGTGCGTCCGAAGCCGGCCTGGATCTCGTCGAGGACCAGCGGGATGTCCAGCCGGGCGGTGATCTCCCGCAGTCCGCGCAGCCAGGCGGCCGGCGCCGGTATCACCCCGCCCTCGCCCTGGACCGCTTCGACGAAGACCGCGGCGGGCTTGGTGATGCCGCTCTCCGGGTCGGTGAGCAGCCGCTCGATGTAGGTGAGGCCGGCCCGGATGCCCGCCTCGCCGCCGATGCCGAAGGGGCAGCGGTAGTCGTAGGGGTAGGGGAGGTGGTGGACGTCCGGCATGAGGGAGGGCACGGACTCCTTGGCGCCCAGGTTGCCGGTGAGGGCGAGGGCGCCCGCCGTCATGCCGTGGTAGGCCCCGTGGAAGGAGATCACCGTCCGGCGGCCGGTGGCGATCTTGAACAGCTTGATCGCGGCTTCGGTGGCGTCGGTGCCCGCCGGTCCGCAGAACTGCGTCTTGAAGGTGTCCGCCATGGCGGCGGGCAGCTGTGCGTACAGCGCCCGGAGGTACTCGTACTTGGCGGGCGTGGTCAGGTCCAGTGCCTGCTGGACCTGACCGGAGGCGAGGTACTCCCCCACCTCGGCCAGGACGGCCGGGTGGTTGTGCCCCAGGGCGAGGGTGCCCGCCGCGGCGAGGCAGTCAAGGTACTCGCGGCCGTGCCCGTCGCGGATGCGTGCGCCGTGTCCTTCGGCGAGGAGCTTGCCGAAGGCGTTGGCGTAGGTCCGGGCGCCCGATTCGCGCGCCTCGACGAAGGTGTACATCTCGTCCGGCGTGAGGGTGGTCACGTCGTCACTTCCTCAGGTGTGAGCAGGTGTGAGCGGGCGTCGGCGACCATGACCTGGCCGAGGGCGATCCCTCCGTCATTGGTCGGAACGAGCCGGTGGACATAGGTGTCGAACCCGTCGGCGGTCAGCCCGGTCAGACAGTTGAGCAGCAGGAACTCGTTGAGGAACACGCCTCCGGAGAGGGCGACCTGCTGGACGCCGGTCTCCTCCCGCAGGGCGTTGCAGCGCTCGCGCACCATGTCGACGACGGCCGTGTGGAACCGGCGGCTGATCCGCTCCACGGGCAGTCCGGCGGCGATGTCCGCGGCCATGGCCCGGATCACGGGACGCGGGTCCACCTCGGTCAGCCCGTCCGCCTCGTAGGACCCGAAGCGGTACGAGGCCTGCGGCTCGCGGGTGGAGTCGCGGTCGAGCAGGCCCTCCAGCTCGATCGGGCCCTGGGCCTCGTACTCGGCCTTGGCGCAGACCCCGGCGAGGGCGGCGGCCCCGTCGAAGAGGCGGCCCATGCTGGAGGTGGGCGGGGAGTTGATCCCGCGGGCCGCCATCGTCGCGAAGACCTGGCGGCGCTGCGCGTCGAGGGCGGCGAGGGCGGGGAAGCCCGCGAGGGCCCGGTCCCCGTCCCCGTCGAAGGCGTCCAGGGCCAGTGCGTACCCGGTGCGGATGGGTTCGCGGACGGCCTGGTCGCCGCCGATCAGGGGGAGCCGGCGCATCCGGCCGACCCGGCGGTAGGCGGCGAAGTCCCCGAGGAGGAACTCCCCGCCCCACACCGTGCCGTCCTCGCCGTAGCCGAAGCCGTCGAAGATCACGCCGAGGGTGGTGCCGGTGACGTGGTTCTCCGCCATGCAGGAGGCCATGTGGGCGTGGTGGTGCTGGACTTCCACGGTGGGCAGGGCCGGGCCCGTGCCGTCGTCGTCCAGCGCCGCCCGGGTGGAGCGGAACTGCGGGTGCATGTCGTGCGCGGTGACCTCCGGCTTGAGCGCGTACAGCTGCGCCAGGTGCCGGGCGGTGCGGTGGTGCGCGGCGAAGGTCTCGTCGTTCTTGAGGTCGCCGATGTGCTGGCTGAGGAAGACCTGGGAGCCGTTGGTGAGGGCGACGGTCGTCTTCAGTTCGGCGCCGAGGGCGACCACGGGGGCCACCTCGCGGCCGACGTCCACCGGGTAGGGGGCGTAGCCGCGGGCTCGCCGGATGAACTGGAGCAGCGGCTCGTCGAGTTCGGGGTGGTCGGAGAGGCGGACCACCGAGTCGTCGACGCGGATCTCGATGTCGCGGTCGTGGTAGAGGATCACGTCCGCGATCTCGAAGAGCTGCTCCAGGGCCTCCTCGTTGCGGTAGGCGATGGGGTAGCCGGAGATGTTGCCGCTGGTGGCGACGAGCGCTTCGAGGCCGGGCTCGTCCAGCAGCAGGTGGTGGTGGGGTGCCGAGGGCAGCATGATCCCCAGGTTGGGGTTGCGCGGGGCCACGGACTCCGGGAGGGAGCCCGCGCGCTTGCGGGCCAGCAGGATGGGCCGGGCCGGCGAGCGCAGGACGTCGATCTCCGCTTCGGAGAGCTCCACCAGGGCCTGCGCCGTGGCGAGGTCGCGGACCATGACCGCGAACGGCTTGGAGTCGCGCCGCTTGCGGCTGCGCAGCAGGGCCACGGCCTCCGGGTTGGTGGCGTCCACCACGAGGTGGAAGCCGCCGACGCTCTTCATGGCCGCGATCCCGCCGTCGGCCAGCACCCGGGCCGTCCGCAGGAGGGCCTCGTCCCCTTCGGCCGTGCCCCCCTCGCGGTCCTGGAGCAGCAGCCGGGGGCCGCAGTCCGGGCAGGCGTTGGGCTGCGCGTGGTAGCGCCGGTCCATCGGGTCCTCGTACTCGGCCTTGCAGTCCGCACACATGGTGAAGGTGGCCATGGTGGTCATCGGACGGTCGTAGGGCAGGTCCTGGATGATGGAGTACCGGGGCCCGCAGTTGGTGCAGTTGATGAAGGGGTAGCGGTGCCGGCGGTCCTTCGGGTCGCGAAGTTCCGCCTGGCAGTCGCCGCATACGTGGGTGTCCGCCGGGAGCAGCGCGGACCGGGCTCCGGTGTGCTCGCTGTGCACGATGGTGAACGGGCCCGCGGGCACGGTGCCGCGGTCCAGTCCCCGGGTCGGCCGGACCTCGTCCACCCGGGCGAGTTCGGGGGCGCGGCCGCTGAGGCCCGCCGCGAACTCCTCCAGGGCGGCGACCGGTCCGGACGCCTCCACCAGCACGCCTTCGGGGTCGTTGCGAACCCAGCCGGAGAGGCCGAGTTCACGGGCCAGCTTGTAGACGAACGGCCGGTAGCCGACGCCCTGGACCACGCCGGTGACGCGGATGCGCCACTCCTCCACAGCGCTGTCGGCGCTGCCGGTCCCGTCGGGCCGTTCCGTGACGGTCTGCTGCTCGGTGCTGCTCATGGCGGTTTCCTCGGTCCCTTTCTCAGCAGAGCCGGGGGAGTTCGGCGCCGAGGAGTTCCTCCAGCTGCGTCTCGCGGCCGTCCGCGTCGCGCAGCAGCACCAGGCCCTCGGTGTCCTCGGAGACCTCGCCGATGGTCACCGCGTCCTTGCCGTAGGGCTGGGAGCGCAGGGCCGCCAGTACCTCGGCCTCGGCCGCCGGGTCCACGAAGAGCGCCAGGCAGCCCTCGTTGGCGCAGTGCAGCGGGTTGATCCCGAGCATGTCGGCGGCCATGGCCGTCTCGTGCTGGATGGGCAGGTCGTCCTGGGTGACGCGGATGGTGCGGCCGAGCTTGCCGGCGTACTCGTGGAGCACGGCCGTCAGGCCGCCGCGGGTGACGTCGCGCATCGAGCGGACGGCGCCCGGCACCGTGTTCGACAGGACCGTGTCGACGAGCCCGTTGAGCGGGGCGCAGTCGCTGTCCACGCGCTGCTCGAAGCCGAGCCCCTCGCGGATGGAGAGCAGGTGCACGGTGTGGTTGCCGATGGGGCCGCTGAGGATCACCTTGTCGCCGGGGCGCACGTCGGTCATGGTGAGCGGCTCGCGCTCGAAGACCCCGACGCCCGCGGTGTTCAGGTAGATCTGGTCGGCCTCGCCCTTGCGGACCACCTTGGTGTCCCCGCCGACGATCTGCACGCCGGCCTCGCGGGCGGTGTCGCGGATCGATTCCAGGGCCCGGACCAGCTTGGCGATGGGGAGCCCGGTCTCCAGGATCATCCCGAGGGTGAGGTACTTGGGCCGGGCGCCGGCCACGGCCAGGTCGTTGACCGTGCCGCAGACCGCGATCTTCCCGATGTCCCCGTTGCCGAAGAACGGCGGGTCCACCACGAAGGAGTCGGTGGTCATCGCGATGCGGTCGCCCTCGATCTTGAGGATCGCGCTGTCCTCCATGATGCCGATGTAGACGTCGCCGAGGGTGGCGGCGATCACCTGGAGGAGGTCCTGGCTGAGCTTCGCGCCGGTGCCGTGGTCGAGGACGATGAATTCGGTGGGATCCACGCTCGTGGTCATGCCGGTTCCTTTCTGGAACGGGTCGTTGCGGGGAGGGGCGTGGTCACGGGGTCTTGATGTTCTTGCGGGGCAGCCCGCCCTCGGCGTCGAGGACCTTGATGACCTCGGCGGAGTCGCTCACCGTGGCGCAGTAGCCCTCCAGCCAGTCCAGGGCGCGCTGCTTGTCGTCCAGGCGGGCCGAGACGACGCAGTCGGAGGGGACCCAGATGTTGTAGCCGCGGAAGAAGGCGTCGGCGGCGGTGGTCTGGACGCATATCTGCGTCTGCATGCCGGTGATCAGCACGGTGTCCACGCCGAGGGCCTGGAGGCGCTCGTGCAGGTCGGTCTCGTAGAAGCCCGAGTCCTTGCTCTTCTCCATGACGACGTCCTCGGGGGCCAGGAAGGCCTCGATGATGTCGGCGCCGTGGGTGCCGCGCTGGACCGGGAGGTAGCCGTCGTAGCGCTCGGCGTTCGGGTCGTCCGGGTCGTTGACGAGCTGGAGGTGGAAGATGTGGTGGCCGCGGCTGCGCATCTCGTCGAGGAAGCCGGTGAAGTGGGGGGTCGCGGCCTCGACGGCGGCGACGCGCTCCGGGTTCTTCTCGACCAGTTCGTACTGGAGGTCGTTGGTCAGGACGGCGATCTTGGACATGGCTGTGCCCTTCGGTGGAGTGGTGGGGTCCCGGGGCCCGTCCGGCGCACGGCGAAGTGCGCCCCGGCGGGCGGTGGGTGGGGTGAACGGGTGAGCGGATCGCACCGGCCGGTCGGCCGCGAAGGGCCGTACCGCACGGGCGGATCGGCCCGGGACGGCGTACGGCGTGCTCGGTGCGGGGGCCTGCGCGGCCCTGGGGGCGGCGCGGCGGTAGGGAGGGGCGCGGGTGCGGGTGCGCGGGAGGTGTCTCAGGCGCGGTGCGCGTACGGGGTGCTGCGCCTACGGCC
Source organism: Streptomyces sp. NPDC051563 (assembly GCF_044454225.1). Taxonomy (NCBI): domain Bacteria; kingdom Bacillati; phylum Actinomycetota; class Actinomycetes; order Kitasatosporales; family Streptomycetaceae; genus Streptomyces; species Streptomyces sp. NPDC051563. The sequence continues at coordinate 136,369 of NZ_JBITDL010000013.1, read as the reverse complement.
TGCCGGTACGGGGACCGGACCGGGGTGGGAGGGCGGCCCGGGGGTCAGCTCGCGACCGCGACGCGGTCGGATTCGAGCTCGTGCAGCCAGGTGCCGGTGGCCTCGAAGTGGTCCGTGATGTCGGCGAGTCGGGCGTGCATGTAGAAGCCGGTGACGGGGCGGCCGTCGGCGCGGGCGTAGTCGGGCAGCCGGCCGTATTCACGGAAGCCCAGGCGCTGCCAGAGTCCGGCGGGGCCGTCGTCGCGGACTTCGAGGGTGATGACGTCGCAGCCCATCTCGCCGACCTTGCGCAGGGCCTCGGCCCAGCCTTCGAGCAGGAACTGCCCGCGGTAGTCGGGGGCGACGACGCAGCGGCGCATTTCGACGATGTGGCGCCGGGCGGGCAGCGGGGCCCTGGCGAGCGTGACCATGCCGACGATGCGGCCCTCGTCGGTGCGGACGTGGAGGAGGTCGACGGCGCCCTTGCGCAGGTCGGCCTCGAAGGCCCGCATCAGGGGCAGGCCCTTCTCCAGTCCCACGGGTTCGTAGAAGCCGAGGGTCCTCTCCTTGACCGCGACGGCGTCCATCAGCTCGATCATTTCGCGCATGTCCTGTTCGGACAGTTCGCGAGGCCATGAATAATGCATCGTCTTCCTTGGTGAGTAGACGGTGGAGCAGCCGGACCCCGGACATCGCGGCGCTGCCCCCGAGGGGGCGGCACGGCACATCTGGAACGCAATGCCCGGGATCGCCGGACTGCGGGGGTGTCGGCCCTACCGCCCTTCGGCCTCACGGCTCTTCAGGGCGTCGCCGGCAGGTGTGGGCCGGTCGGTCAGACCGAAACGGTGGCCTTCGTCTGCAGGTTGGTCTGTACGGCGGCGGCCGGTGCGGCCTGGGTCAGCAGCGAGGCGTCCGCGCCGGCACCGAGCACGGTGGCCGCGTAGACCTCGACGAAGTAGGACACGAACAGCGAGTTGATCTTGATGAGGTGCCCGACGAAGCGCTCCTCGTCGGCCTCGTCCTTGATGATGCGCATGATCAGGTTCCAGACCATGTCGACGTGGTCGTCGTCGTCGTCCAGGGCCAGGTGGGCGCGGGCGCCCTTGGTCTTGTCGGCGCCGACGTGCTGCTCCATGATGTCGAGCCAGTCGGGCTGGGTCTTGCCTGCGATGTACTCCAGGTAGAACCCGCTGATCATCGCGGCCAGCGGACCTTCCGTGGCCATCGTGTAGTAGAAGTACCCGTTGAGCAGCTCGGTGGCGAAGGTCGGACGGATCGCGTAGATCTCCTCGTCCGTCATGCCGACCTTGTGCAGGTCGCCGGCGAACATGCGGTCGTGGCGGCCCTCTTCCGCGCCGTACAGGCCCCACTCCTTGCAGAGCTGCGGGTCCCGGGTGGCCCAGTAGTTGGCGATGAGCGGGTCGACGGCACGCTTGAGGCCGATCCGGATCATCGTCTCGACGTTGTGCCGCTTGTACAGCTCGAGGTCGAACTTCTCCTTGTCGAGCATCCCGTCGGCGCCCGCGCTGCGCTCGTAGAAGTCCCGCTCGAACTTCAGCAGGAGCTCGTCGACGCGCTTGCGGAACTCAGGGCGCTGCAGGTTGGAGTACGTGTTGTACGACTTACTACGAGGCATCTCATCCCCAGCCGAGATCGTTGACTACCTGACCCGGACCAGTGGCGCCGGCGAGGTTCGCCGCACCACTCGTCGACGGGGCGAGGAAGGCGGTCACGGCGAAAGTTGCCGCAATGGCGATGAGGAAACTCGCTATACGTGGCATGCTTGCCTGCCCCTCAAGATGTCTTGCGGTCCGGATCAGCTTCGGCATCATCCTGTCCGTTCGACGACATCCGGAGCCATCCCTTTCTGGGATCATGTTGCCGCTGGCGAAAACATGACAGGGGGATGAATTGAACTCAATCAGACAAGTCCATCCTTTTGCAGTGCCCCGGCTCACCCACGCCGGGGACCGTCTCTACCGGTTCGTCACCCGAACACCGGGTACAACGTGCGAAACAGCGGCCCCGGCCCTGGACATGAGCGCCGCCGAGGTGCAGGAGGCGGCGGACGCGCTCGACGATCTGGGGCTCCTGAGCAAGTGCCCCGTGACGGGCATCTACACCCCGTACCCCGTCGAGCACGCCCGCATCAAGGTCCTCAATCCGGCGCAGCACAGCCTGAACGAGACCCAGTCCTTCATTGATCAACTGCGCGGCGAGCTGGATGAGTTGACCATGAGCACGGCGGACGTCCGGGACGACACCTCACTGGAGGTCGTGCCGGGCCTCGGCGACGTGCGCAAACTCATCGCCGGGCTCGCGGACGGCAGCCGCACCGAGGTGCTCACCTCCCAGCCCGGCGGCGCCCGGGACGAAGAGGTGCTCTCCGAGAGCCTGGAACGGACCGAACGCCTGCTGGGGCGAGGGGTGCGCATGCGCACGCTCTACCAGCACACGGCCCGGTTCAGCCCGGCCACGGCCTCCTTCGTGGGGCGGGTGACACCGCTCGGCGCGGAAGTGTGCACGCTCGCCGGCGGTTTTCCGCGCTGCATCATCTTCGACAAGGAAGTGGCGATCATCCCGCTCACGGACGGCTCGCACGGGGCCGCGGTATCGAGAAATAGCCACCTTGTCTCGTTCCTGTCGGAGGCCTTCGAGCGGGCCTGGAGCGCGGCCGAGAAATTCACCTCGGAAAATGATCAGTCGGCGCGCGCCGCGATTACCTCCGACATTCAGCAGACCATCGTTTCACTGCTCATTCAGGGCGAATCGGACAACAGAATAGCCCATGTGGTCGGTATTTCTTTGCGCAATTGTCAACGCCACATTGCGAACATCATGAAGAGCATCGGCGCCCGCAATCGGCTCCACGCCGGATACCTGCTGGCCAAGGAGCCCTTCAACGGCGTCTGACCCGCCGGGAGCCGGAGCGGGCGGCGGCTAGGCCGTCTCTTTCGGATCTTGCCGGGCCCGCGACGCCCGGCACCGCGCCCGGCCGCACTGCCGGGGCGACCGCGTACGCCCAGTACGCGAACGCCCCGGCAGCACGCCCGGGCACGGCACCGGACGCCGCGGGCTCGGCCGACAAGATCCGAAAGAGACGGCCTAGCGGCCGCCCGCCGCCGGAAGCGGAACCTCCGCCGGGGAGCCGGACACCGCCGCGGCCGCGGCACCCGACACGGCACCCGATACGGCACCCGACACGGCGCCCGACGCGGCCACCGCCGCGGCCGAGGGTGCGGCCCCCACCGCGTCCTCGGCCGCGGACTCCGGGCCGTCCGACGGCAGCGGCGCCGCGGCCCGGGGCTTCGAGGGGACCAGGGAGGTCACCGCCACCCCGCCCACCAGCAGGACGGCCGCCACCCAGCGCAGCGCGCTCACTTCCTCCCCCAGCACCAGCGCCGCCGAGCTCATCCCGAAGACCGGCACCAGCAGCGAGAACGGGGCCACCGAGGAGGCGGGATAGGTGCGCAGCAGGAACCCCCACGCCCCGAAGCCGAACACCGTGGTGATCCAGGCGAGGTACACGATGACCCCGACCCCGCTCCAGTCGAGCCCGCGCAGCGCCGCGAGGTCCCGCTCGGGGCCCTCGATCAGCAGTGACAGCCCGGCCAGCGGCAGCACCGGCACCACGCTCACCCACACCATGAAGTTCAGCGCGTCGGGCGGGGACGCCTTGCGGGTCAGCACGTTGGACACGCCCCAGCACGCGGCGGCCGCGATCACCATCGTGAAGCCCAGCACCGGCCCGGAGGCGCCCTCGTCGACGGCGGCCACGGCGATCCCCGCGAAGGCCACGGCCATGCCCGCGATCCGCAGCCGGCCCGGCCGCTCCTTGAGCACGACGGCCGCGAACACGGCCGTGAACACCGCCTGCGCCTGGAGGACCAGCGAGGACAGCCCGGCGGGCATCCCGTTGGCCATCCCGGAGAACAGCAGACCGAACTTCGCGATGCCGAGGACCACCCCGACCGCGACGATCCACTTCCACGCCACCTTGGGCCGCCCGACGAAGAACACCGCCGGCAGGGCCGCGACCAGGAAGCGCAGGGCGGACAGCAGCAGCGGCGGGAAGGATCCGAGCCCGAACTCGATGACGACGAAGTTGAAACCCCAGACCGCGGCTACGAGAACCGCTAGGGCGGTGTGAATGGGTCGCATGGTCCGAGCGTCCGCCCCTCAACCATTTAGCACTAGCGCGGATGTCTTCAGGGTCGGATGTAGCGTTGCTTCATCCAGCCGCGACGGCAGGCCCTAGGCTGCCTGGCATGCTCGACCTCTCGCGGCTCCGCGCCCTGCACGCCGTCTCCGTCCACGGCTCGGTCGGCGCGGCCGCGGCCGCCCTCGGGTACACCCCCTCCGCCGTCTCCCAGCAGATCGCCAAGCTGGAACGGGAGACCCGCACCACCCTGCTCGAACGCCACGGCCGCGGTGTCGCCCTCACCGAGGAGGCCAAACTGCTGGCCGCGACGGCCCAGCAGCTGATGGACATCTCGGAGCAGGCCGAGACCGCCCTGGAGGAGTCCCGCGGCCAGCCCGTCGGCCGGCTCCGCGTGGCCGCCTTCGCCTCGGCCGCCCGCGGCCTGCTCCCCGGGGTCCTCGCGGACCTGGCCCACCGTCACCCGGCGCTGGAAGTACGGCTCACGGAGATCAACCCGCACCTGTCGATGGACCTGGTCTCGCGCGGGGTCACCGACCTGGCGGTGACCCACGACTGGGACATCGCCCCGCTGCCCGCCCCCGAGGGCGTGGAGCAGGCCGTGATCGGGGACGACCGCTGCGACCTGGTGGTGCCCGCCGGGCACCCCTTCACCTCCCGCGAGGTCATCCACCGCTCCGACCTGGGCGGGCAGCGCTGGGTGTGCCAGCCACCCGGCCGGGTCTGCCACGACTGGCTCGTACGGACCCTGCGCACGGCCGGGTTCGAGCCCGACCTCACGCACGTCGCGGAGGAGAACCACACCATCGTCGCGCTGGTCGCCGCCGGGCTCGGGGTGGCCGTCGTACCGCGGCTGGGCACCGGGACGCTGCCGCCCGGCGCGGTGGCCGTACCGCTGGAGCCGGGCCCCGTACGCCGGTTGTACGCCCTGTGGCGGACCGGGGCCGCCCGCCGGCCCGCGATCACCGAGGCCGTACGGACCCTGCGCGAACACTGGCCCCGGGTCACCCCCCGTCCGGGGGACTCCGCGAGTGTCCCCCGCCCCGAAGGCCCCGCCCCGCAGTAGCGTCCGGCGCGTGCCGAACCACGCCTCCCGCCGGACCCTGCTCACCGTGGCCGCCGTCGCCGCCGTCACCGCCGCGGGGGCCGCATCCGCCGCGGTGGGCTCCGCCCGGGAGCCGGCCGGCCCGGCCCCCGACGATCCCCGGCCGGGCGACCGCCCGCCGGGGCGTTCCGCCGCCCGTCACCCGTCGGGGGCCGAGCCGCGCGAGACGATGGAGCGGATGGGCCTGGCCGAGCTGGTCGGGCAGCTCTTCGTGTCGCGGGTGTACGGGCACGCGGCGACCGAACCCGACGCCGAGGACGCCGCGCTGAACCAGCAGGCGTTCGGGGTGCGCACCCCCGCCGAGCTGGTCGCCCGCTACCACCTCGGCGGGATCGTCTACTTCGGCTGGGCGCACAACACCCGCTCCCCGCGCCAGATCGCCGAACTGTCGGCCGGGCTCCAGCGGGCGGCCACGGCCCCCGTGAACGGGGTCGCGGGCGTTCCGCTGCTGCTCTCCGTCGACCAGGAGCACGGCGCCGTCGCCCGCGTGGGCCGCCCCGCGACCCTGCTCCCGGGGGCCATGGCGCTGGGGGCTCTGGCCCTGGGGAGCGGCGGTTCCACCGCCGAGGCCCGCCGGGCCGCGCGCCTCGCGGGCACCGAGCTGGCCGCCATGGGCATCCGGCACAACTACGCCCCGGTGGCCGACGTGAACGTCGATCCCGCCAACCCGGTCATCGGCGTACGGTCCTTCGGCGCCGACCCGCAGGCGGTGGCGGCCCTGGTCGCGGCCCAGATCCGCGGCTACCAGGGCGCCGGGGTGGCCGCCACGGCGAAGCACTTCCCGGGACACGGGGACACCGGCACGGACAGCCACGTGGGGCTGCCGCTGATGACCCACACCCGCGAGCAGTGGGAGGAACTCGACGAGCCGCCCTTCCGGGCTGCCGTTGAGGCGGGCGTGGACGTGGTGATGACCGCCCACATCGTCTTCCCCGCGCTCGACCCCTCGGGCGATCCGGCGACCCTGTCGCGGCCGATCGTCACCGGGATCCTGCGCGAACGCCTGGGTTTCCGCGGGGTGGTGGTGACCGACGCCCTCGACATGGCCGGGGTCCGCCAGAAGTACGGGGACGACCGGGTCCCGGTGCTGGCCCTGAAGGCGGGCTGCGACCAGCTGCTGAACCCGCCGGACCTGGGGCTGGCCGTCCGCAGCGTGCTGGCGGCCGTGGAGTCGGGCGAGCTGACGCGGGCCCGGATCGAGGAGTCGGTGCTGCGGATCCTGGAACTGAAGGCCCGCCGGGGCCTGTTCGACGCGGCGGCGCGGGACGCGAGCACGGATCCGGCCCGGGCGATGGACGCGGTGGACGCGACGGTCGGCACCCCCGCCCACCTGGCGGCCGCCGGGCAGATCGCGGACCGTACGACGACCCTGCTGGCCAATCCGGCGGGGCTGCTGCCGCTGGATCCGGCGGACCGGCCGCTGCTCCTGGTCACCGGCACCGACCCGGTCTCCCCCACGGGTACGACGGGACCCCCCACCGCGGTACTGGCCCGGGAGCTGTCCGCGCTGGGCTGCCGGGCGACGGCCCTGCCGCCGGGCCGTGCCGTGGCGGCCGCCCCCGGCAACGCGGCCGTGCTCGTGTGCACGTACAACGTCCCCGAGGGCGGGAGTCCGCAGCGCGAGCTGGTCGCCGGCCTGCTGGCCACCGGGGTGCCGGTGGTCCTGGTGGCGATCCGCAATCCCTACGATCCGGCCCGGCTGCCGGCCTGCGCGGCCGAACTGGCCACGTACACCTGGTCGGACGCGGAGATGCGGGCGGCGGCCCGGGTGCTCACCGGGACGGTACGGCCCACCGGGCGGCTGCCCGTCCCGGTGCCGGGCCGCTACCCGCTGGGCCACGGGCTGGCGTACGGGTAGCCCCCGCAGCCCTCCCGCGGCCCGCTGCCGGGTCCTCCCGCGGGGCTACGGGCGCAGCATCGGCTCGCGCTCGATGTCGCGCTGGTCGAGCTGCGCGTCCGGCTTCGCCAGCGGCGCGGCCTTCGCGGCGCCGGGCGCGGCGGCCGGGGCCACTCCGGCCCAGGCGAGGATCTTCTCGGTGGCCAGCGCCTTCTCGGCGTCCATGAGCTTGGAGACGCTGGCTCCGTGGTTGGCACCCGGGGCGATCATCACGTAGCTGTCGCGGGCTCCGTAGCCGAGGTGGAAGGGTTCGGCGCCCCACGGGTCGTTCTGCCCGTAGACGAAGAGCATCTGGTTCGCGTTGTGCTTGACCCAGGTGTCCACGTCCCGCATCGCCGCCGGCTGGAAGGTCATCGGGATGTCGCGGGGCACGAAGTTGCGCGGCGGCTGGTAGCCGTAGCGGCTCAGGTTGCCCAGGTGGGGCTGCTTGATGTCGGGGGAACCGAGCTGGGTGCCCGCCTGGTAGTAGTACGGGGTGTACGTCTCCAGGCCCTGGTCGGCGTAGGCCGAGAAGCCGGAGATCGTGTCGATGGTGTCCCAGATCTCCTGGTCGGTGGCGGTGGCCGCGGCCGGGATGGTGGCGCAGTCGGCGAGCAGGCTGTACTGCCAGAAGGCCCACACGTAGTCGAGCACGACGGCCTCGTAGGCCTTGTCGAGGTTGCCGACGGTGGTGAAGGTCCAGCCGTTCTCGGCGGCGGCGGCCGCGTACTTGGCCTCCAGCGGGTCGCGGCGCACGAGCGCCTCGCGCTGCACCGCGTTCAGCTTGTCGCGGCACTCCTTGGTGCCGACCTTGGCGAAGAACCGGTCGTAGGCCGAGTCCTCCTTGTTCACCACGTCGTTGGGGGCGACGTACGCGACGACGCCGTCCATGTCGCGCGGGTAGAAGCGCTCGAAGTAGGTGGCGGTCATGCCGCCCTTGCTGCCGCCCGTGGCGAGCCAGTTCTTCTTGTAGACCCGCTTCAGGGCGGTGAAGACGCGGTGCTGGTCACTGGCGGCCTGCCAGATGTCCAGGTTCGACCAGTTGGCCGGGTCGGGGCGGGACGGGGTGAAGAATCGGTACTCCAGCGACACCTGGTTGCCGTCGACTATGGTCGTCGGCTCGCTGCGGCGCGGGCTGGTGTTCACGTTGTAGCCGGAGGTGAAGAACACCGTGGGGCGCGTGACGTCCTTGTGCAGCAGGGTCAGGCGCTGCTTGAAGGTGCCCTTCCACGGCGCGCGGTGGTCGACCGGCTGCTCGTAGTTCAGTACGAAGAAGCGGTATCCGGGGTACGGCTTCTCCTCGATCAGGCTCATCCCGGGGATCGCGAGGATCCGGTCCTTGATGTCTTCCGTGGCGGCCTTGGCATCCGTGGCGGTGGCATCCGTGACGGCGGACGGTTCCGCGGCGGTGGCCGCTTGCGCCGTGGTGCCGGCCGCGCCCACGGTGCCGATCAGCACCGCGAGCGACAGCAGCCATCCGAGCTTCTTGCGCATTCACACTCCCCATGAGTTCACATCGGTCGCCGTGAACCTAGCCGGGGGAACACGCGGCTGAACAGACCTAGTTGGGCCGCACCGTCAGCAAAGGATCCAGCCGGAATCGACGGATCCGCCGCCCACGCTCCCCTTTACATACACGCAGCGATGGATCGCATGGGCGGTGACGGGTCCGGCATAACGGGTGAATTGCCCCGCATCGCGTACCGGGAAGCCACCGCGCGGCTGGATGCTCACCGACATCGCCCGCCGCTGTCCGGGCTCCCGGGCGACCGCCACCGCGCAGGCCCGGTCGCGGGTCTTGTAGACGCGCACCTCCCCCGTGGAGAACGACAGCGTCCGCACCAGGCTCCCGGCGCACCCGCCGGTCGCCGCCTCGGCCGGCTGCGCGGCCAGCAGTCCGGCCGCGGCCAGCCACAGCGTCATGGTGATCACCCCCGCGCAGGCGGCCCCTCGCCCGCGCGGGTTCCGCGGGCCTCGCGGGTCCCGCGGGTTTCGCTCCTTCAACACCCTGTCCCCATCCGTCGTACGTACAACGTGCGTACGTTCGTACGACGCCGGACCGTCCCGAATGGTTGCCCGGAACAAGAACTCAGCCCGTACCGCCCGCCGGGCCCTCCGTACCCGCCGAACCCTCCGAACCCGCCGGGCCCGTCCCGCAGGCCGCCGCGTGGTCGAAGACCGCCTCCCGCGGCCGGACCAGGGTGGCGACGGCGATCGACTGGAGGTGGGTGGTGCGCACGGCGGGCAGGTTGGCCTCGCCGAAGATCCCGCCCGTGGCCCCCGTACCGCCGTTGTACGGGACCGCGGGCAGGCAGCCGATGTGCGAGTCGTTGACCTTCAGCATGCCGCCGTTGACCACCTCCTCGCAGAACCGCCCGACGACCTGCTCGTCCTGGGCCCACAGGGAGTTGCGCAGGCCGTAGCGGTTGGCGTTGAGGAAGCCGATGGCCTCCTCCAGCCGGAAGGGCTCCTCGGGCACGACCACGCACAGCAGCGGGAAGAAGGTCTCCTCGCGGAAGGCCCGCAGCCGGGCGGCCGCGGCCAGCCCGTCCACCCGGACGACGGCCGGGCGGATGAAGGGGCCGGCCGCCGAGGGCTCGTCGTCCACGTCGACGAACTCCCCGCCGCACAGCAGCTCCCCGCCGGCCGCCAGCACCTCGCCGAGGAACTCGGTGAACTCCGCCCGCTTGACCACCGGGCTCAGGACCGTGCGCGGATCCTCCGGCGGTCCGGGCCGGATCTCCCGCACCTGCTCCGTCAGCTCCTTCAGCAGCCGGTCGGCCACCTGCGGGTGGACGATGGCGAACTTCGGGGTCATGCAGATCTGCCCGGAGCCGTAGTACCGCTCGCACAGGGCCCGCGCGGCCAGGTCGGTCTCGGCGTCGTGCCACACCAGCACCCCGTCGTTGCCGGACAGTTCGAGCACGGGCTTCTTCCCCGCGGCCACGCACTCCCGCTCCAGCTTGAGGCCCTGCTCGGAGCCGCCGAAGAAGACGAGGTCGTCGCAGTCGGGGCTGTCCAGCCACTGGCGCACCACGGCGCGGGCGTGCGTGCAGAGCACGTTCAGGGTGCCGGGCGGGGCGCCGAGCCGCTCCAGGAGGGGGGCCACGATCTCCCGGTAGACGAAGCCGACGCCCAGCGGCGCGGTGGGCGGGGCGTTGACGACCAGGCTGTTGCCCGCGGCGAGGGCCAGCGCCCCGTAGAAGGAGTTGGAGGTCGGGGCGTTGCGCGGCGGGCTCAGGCACACCACCCCGTCGGGCTTGCGCACCATGCGGGTGCGCCGGCCGGCGCAGGTGCGCTCGGGCTCACGCAGCCGGGCGGCGAAGTCGGCGACGGAGTCGGGGTGGAAGGAGGCGGTGACGGAGTCCAGCTCCCAGGCGGCCAGCCGCAGGGGGTGGCCCTCGGCGACCAGCAGCCCGGTCAGCTCCTCGCGCCGCGTGACGACGGCCCGGTGGATGCCGTGCAGCAGCTCCATCCGGTCCGCGAGCGGGACCGCGGCCCATCCCGGCTGGGCGGCGCGGGCGGCGGCCAGGGCGCGCAGGCCCTGCTCGGGCGCGGACATGGCGACGCGGCCGGCCAGCAGCCGGTCGTCGTACGGCAGGTCCTCGCCGCGCTCCAGCCGGGCCTTGAGCCCGAGCACCGCGAAGGGCTCGCGCAGGAGTTGACCCACCCGCGGCCAGTAGACCCACCGGATGCCCTGTTCCTCGGCGCCGTTGACCCATACCTCGTAAGAGTGCATCCACAACTTCCTAGCGGGATAACGGGAGTTCGTGATCACGCAGGAGATTACGCTAGGTGATCACAGAACCCCGCACCGTAGCCGTGGAAGGCACTTGAAATGACGAACGACCTGCTCGACCGCAAGCTGGACCGCGCCTTCGCCCACCTGGACTCCAACGGGGACCAGGTGATCGACGAGAAGGACATCATCGACCTCGGTTCCCGCCTGCTGTCGGCCCTCAGCGAGCCGGCGACCTCCCCCAAGGGGACCGCGGTGATGGGCGGGCTGGTCGACTTCTGGCAGGACCTGTTCACCGAGCTGGACGTGGACCGGGACGGCAAGGTCACGACCGAGGAGTACAAGACGGGCATGACCCGCCTGTACGCGCAGGGCGGGCCCGCCTACGACCGCTCCTTCCGCCCGATGGTGCGGGCGATCCTGACGATCGTCGACACCGACGGCGACGGGCGGATCAGCCCGGAGGAGTTCCACGCGGCCCAGCTCGCCTTCGACACCGAGCTGAACCGCGAGGACACGGACGCGCTGTTCGCCCGGATCGACGCGGACCACGACGGATTCCTCTCCGTGGACGAACTCCTCGACGCGGTGCGGGAGTACTACACCGGCACCGAGGAGGACGCCCCCGGGAACCTGCTCTTCGGAGAGCTCTAGCCGCTGCCCGCGGCCCCGCTACGCCGCCGCCGGCTCCTCCTCGCCCGCGAAGGTGCGCCACAGCTCGGCGTACCGGCCGCCGCGGGCCAGCAGTTCGGCGTGGGTGCCGTCCTCCGCGACCCGGCCGCGGTCCATGACCACGACCCGGTCGGCGCGCGCGGCGGTGGTCAGCCGGTGCGCCACGACCAGGGTGGTGCGCTTGCCCGCGAGCCGGTCGGTGGCCTGGTTGACCAGGGCCTCGGTGGCCAGGTCCAGGGCGGCGGTGGCCTCGTCGAGGAGCAGCACGTCGGGGTCGACGAGCTCGGCGCGGGCCAGCGCGATCAGCTGGCGCTGGCCGGCCGAGAGGTTGCGGCCACGCTCGGTGACGGTGTGCAGGTAGCCGCCGTCCAGGGTGGCGATCATGGCATGGGCGCCGACCGCGCGGGCGGCGGCCTCCACCTCGGAGTCGCTCGCCTCGGGGCGCCCGTAGGCGATGGCGTCGCGGACCGTCCCGGGGAAGAGGTACGGCTCCTGGGGGACGACGCCGAGGCGGTGGCGGTAGCCCGTCAGGTCCAGCTCGCGCAGGTCCACCCCGTCGGCGGTGACCCGGCCGGAGGTCGGATCGTAGAACCGGGCCACCATCTTGACCAGCGTGGACTTGCCGGCTCCGGTCTCGCCGACGAAGGCGACGGTCTGTCCGGCGGGGATGCGCAGGCTGACCCCGGCGAGGGCCGGCGCCTTCTCCCCGCGCTCCTCGGCCGTGCCGTACGAGAAGTCGACGTCTTCGAAGGCGATCTCGCCGCGCAGTTCGGGGACCGGGCGGGGGTCGGCGGGGCGGGGGGTGCTGGTGGGCTCGCGCAGCAGGCCCTGGATCCGGCCGAGGGAGACGGTGGCCTGCTGGTAGCCGTCGAAGACCTGCGAGAGCTGCTGGACCGGGGCGAAGAACAGGTCGATGTAGAGCAGGTAGGCGACCAGCGCGCCCGTGGTGAGGGTGCCCGCCTCCACCCGGCCCGCGCCGACGATCAGCACGGCGGCGGCCGCCCCGGAGGACAGCAGCTGGACGAAGGGGAAGTAGACGGAGATCAGCCACTGGCCGCGGACCCGGGCCTGGCGGTACGAGTCGCTGCGCTCGGCGAACCGGACGGCGCCGGCCCGCTGGCGGCGGAAGGCCTGGACGATGCGCAGTCCGGCCACGGACTCCTGGAGGTCGGCGTTGACCAGTCCGACCCGGTCGCGGGCGAGCTCGTAGGCGGCCACGGACTTCCGGCGGAAGAAGACGGTGCCGACGATCAGCAGGGGCAGGGTCGCGAAGACGATCAGCGCCAGCTCCACGTCCAGGACGAGCAGGGCGACCAGGATGCCGAGGAAGGTGAGGACGGAGACGACGGCGGTGACGAGCCCGGTCTGCAGGAAGCTGGACAGGGCGTCCACGTCGGTGGTCATCCGGGTCATGATCTTGCCGGTCAGCTCGCGCTCGTAGTAGTCGAGGCCGAGGCGCTGGAGCTGGGCGAAGATCTTGACGCGCAGGGCGTAGAGCACGCGCTCGCCGGTGCGCCCGGTCATCCGGGTCTCGGCGAACTGCGCGGTCCACTGGGCCAGGACCACGCCGAGGGCGAGGAGGGACGCCGCCCAGACCGCGCCGAGGGCGGCGGCTTCGACGCCCTTGTCGATGCCGTGCCGGATCAGGATCGGCAGGAGCAGTCCGGAGCCGGCGTCGAGGGCGACGAGGCCGAGGGATATCGCGAGCGGGGCCCAGAAGCCGCGCAGCAGGCGGCCCAGGTTGTAGCTGTCCTCGGCTGACGCGGCGCGGGTCTCGTCCACGTCGGGGGTGTCGTCGGCGGGCGGCAGCGCGGCTACCTGCGCGAGCAGCTCGGGGGTGGCGGACATGCCCGCGGGGGCGGTGGTCTTCTCGTCCGCCTCCTCTTGGCGCTGCCAGAGCTCGGGGGTGATCCCGCCGGCCACCCGGCGCTTGGCGTTGACGGGCTCGGAGTCGATCTCGGCTTCGAGCTCGATGTCCCGTTCGAGATCCCGCTCGAACTCCTCCATCGGCGCCGCCTCGCGGGTCCGCGGGGAGCCCGCGCCCAGCGCGTCCGGGTCGGTGAGCAGCCGCCGGTACAGGGCGGAGCGGCGCTCCAGCTCCTCGTGCGTACCGACGTCGGAGAGCCGCCCGTCGTCCAGTACGGCGATCCGGTCGGCGAGGGCGAGCGTGGAGCGGCGGTGGGCGATGAGCAGGGTGGTGCGGCCGGCCATGACGGCGCGCAGCGCCTCGTGGATCTCGTGCTCGACGCGGGCGTCGACGGCGGAGGTGGCGTCGTCGAGGAGCAGCAGGCGGGGGTCGGTGAGGATGGCGCGGGCGAGCGCGATGCGCTGGCGCTGGCCGCCGGAGAGGGTCAGGCCCTGCTCGCCGACCGTGGTGTCGTATCCGGCGGGGAGCGCCTCGATGAACCCTTCGGCCTGGGCGGCGCGGGCGGCCGCCCGGATCTGGTCCTCGGTGGCGCCGGGGTGACCGTAGGCGATGTTGGCGCGGATGGTGTCGGAGAAGAGGAAGGAGTCCTCGGGCACGAGCCCGATGGCGTCGCGCAGGGAGTCGTAGGTCAGCTCGCGCACGTCGTGGCCGCCGACGCGGACGGCGCCGCGGTCGGCGTCGTAGAAGCGCGGCAGGAGCAGCGACACGGTGGACTTTCCGCTGCCCGAGGACCCGACGAGGGCGACGGTCTCCCCCTCGGCGATCGACAGGGTGAACCCGTCGAGCACGGGCCGCTCGGGGTCGTACCCGAAGCGCACGTCGTCGAACTCGACGGTGGCGGGCGCGTCCGCGGGAAGCTCCTCGGTGCCTTCCCGGATCACCGGCTCGGTGTCGATGAGTTCGAAGACCCGCTCGACGCCGGCGCGGGCCTGCTGGCCGACGGTGAGCACCATGGCGAGCATCCGGACGGGGCCGACGAGCTGGGCGAGGTAGGTGGAGAAGGCGACGAAGGTGCCGAGGGTGACCTGCCCCCTGGTGGCCATCCAGCCGCCGAGGGCCAGCATGGCGACCTGGCCGAGGGCCGGTACGGCCTGCAGGGCGGGGGTGTAGCGGGAGTTCAGCCGGATCCCGCGCAGCCGCCCGGCGAACAGCCGGCGGCCGGCCTCGCGGAGCTTGCCGGTCTCCTGCTCCTCCTGGCCGAAGCCCTTGACGACGCGGACGCCGGTGACGGCCCCGTCGACGACGGTGGCGACGGCGGCGGCCTGGCTCTGGGCGTACCAGGTGGCGGGGAAGAGCTTCTTGCGGCTGCGCTTGGCGATGAACCAGAGGGCGGGGGCCATGAGCAGCGCGACCACGGTCAGCAGCGGCGAGAGCCACAGCATGATGCCGAGGGATATCCCGAAGAGCAGGAAGTTGCCGATGGTCATGGGCAGCATGAAGAGCAGCCCTTGGATCAGCTGGAGGTCGGTGGTGGCCCGCCCCACGACCTGCCCGGTGGACAGCTCGTCCTGGCGGCGGCCGTCGAGCCGGGCGATCGTGTCGTACATGTCGGTGCGCAGGTCGTGCTGCACGTCGAGGGCGAGCCGGCCGCCGTAGTACCTGCGGATGTAGGTCAGCACGTACACGAGGACGGCGGCGCCTATGAGCATCAGGGCCCAGGGGGTCATGGGCTTGCTCTGGTCGCCTATGACGTCGTCCAGGATCACCTTGGTGACGAGCGGCACGAGCGCCATGACGGCCATGCCGCCGAGCGAGGACCCGAGGGCCAGCAGCACGTTGGCCTTGTACCGCCAGGTGTAGGCGGCGAGCCGCCTGCCCCACCCCTGTGTGCTTCCAGCCGCCGTTTCCGCCGTCCCCGTAGCCACGTACTGCCTCCCCGTTCGTCCTGCCCTGCCGCAAGCGCCAACGCTCCGACCGGCGGATTTCATCCCGCCGCAACAATTCGAACTGGGTTGCGCGGGTTCCGCGCGCGGTGCTGGGCCTACGGGGGCGTACGGGTTCCGGGGGGCGTCCGAGTCGTACGTCCGTGCGCAGGCGGGCCGGGACCCGCCTGCGCCGGGGCCGGGGTCAGGACTTGCGCGACGGCGAGGGCGAGGGCGTCGGCAACGGCAGCACCTTCACCGCGGGCGGCCGCTCCAGCGGCTTGTTCGTGCAGCCGAGGGCCTGGGTGACGCGGCGGGCCATGAGATAGGTGAACGCGGTCTGCCGGTCCCGGTCCGCCTGGGTCATGTTCGCCCGCGGGGCGCGGATCCCGAAGGAGCCCTCCACCGACAGCAGGGGCATGTCGGCCGGGCTGCTGAGGTCGCCCGGCAGGTCGCAGCGCACGCGCAGCAGCGAGGTGGTGTCGTCGGTCATGCCGGTCGCCCCGTTCGCCTCGAAGGGCAGGCTGCCCTCCGGGATGCGCTCCCGGGGGTCCACCGGCTGCCAGCGGACCTGCAGCTGCACGCGGCCGGCGTCCTTGCCCTGTTCGGGGACGTAGCCGCACATGAGCCAGGGCGAGGTCGCACCGACGTTCACCACGGTCCGCAGGTCCGCCTTGAGCATGTCCACCAGGTGCGCGGTGGTGCTGTTGACCCGGGTGTCGAAGTCCGGGGACCGGGTGATCTCCCGCAGGAGATCCCGCTCCTTCGACGGATCGGCGAGGGTGCAGGGGTGAGCGGCGCTGGGCTCGGGCCGGGATTCCGCCGCGGAACACCCGGCCGCCGCCACCACGCAGACGAGGGCGAGCACGGACCGCTTGGCCATGGAATAGGTCAACGTCGTCCTTCTGTCCTTGGTCGCCCGGTCCGCGTCCGGCCGGGACGGGTGGAGCGGGTGTTTGCCGTGAGCCACCGTCAGCTGGTCGTTTCCGGTGAAGGTGAAGAGGTTCGACGCCCAACCTAACCCCGGCCGCCGCCGGCCCCGGACACGGGTGGGGGCCTCAGACGTGGGTGGGGGCGAACATCTTCGGCTCGGCCGCAAGCACCAGGACCGAAGGGCCCGGGGTCTTCAGGGCCTTCGCCAGGTCCTCGCGCAGGGATTCCGGGGTGGTCGCGGCCGCCGGGACGTCGAAGGCGGCCGCCAGGGCCACGAAGTCGGGGCGGGTCAGGGCCGTGCCCGTCTCGCAGCCGTACGCGCGCAGGATGCCGTAGCCGCCGTCGTCCACGATCAGCCAGGTGACGTCCAGGTCGTGCTGGCGGGCGGTGGCCAGGTCGGCGATCGAGTACATCGCGCCGCCGTCGCCGGAGACCGCGAGCACCGGGGTGCCCGGCTCGGCCACGGCCGCGCCGAGGGCCGCCGGGAAGGCGTAGCCGAGGCCGCCCGCGCCCTGCGCCGAGTGCATGGTGTTGGGGTGCTTGGGGTCGAAGGCCGACCAGGCCCAGTAGGACAGGATCGTCATGTCCCAGAAGGACGGGGAGCGCGGGGGCAGGGCCCGGCGGATCGAGGCCAGGAGCTCCTGCTCCAGGGTCAGGTCCTGGGAGGCCAGCCGGGCCGCGATGTCGGCGAGGAGCAGCCGGACCCGCTCGGGGGCCTGCGGGTCGGGGCGCTCGGCGACCGTTTCGAGGAGGGCCTGGAGGGCGAGACGGGCGTCCGCGTGGATGCCGAGGCCCGCGTGGTTGGACTCCAGCTTGCCGAGGTCCGCCTCGATCTGGACGACCCGGCCCTCCGGGAAGAACGTGTGGTAGTTCGAGGACAGTTCGCCCAGGCCCGAGCCGACCACCAGCAGGACGTCGGCGTCCTCCAGGAAGTCCGTCATGTGGCGGTCCTCCAGCCAGGACTGCAGGGAGAGCGGGTGGGTCCAGGGGAAGGCCCCCTTGCCGCCGAAGGTGGTGACGACGGGGGCGTTCAGGCGTTCCGCGAGCTGCTTCAGCTTGCCCGCCGCGTCCGAGCGGACCACCCCGCCGCCCGCGATGATCACCGGGCGTTCGGCGTGCTCCAGCCAGTGCGCGGCCAGCGCGGTCAGCTCGGGGCGCGGGGCCAGTTCGTGCGGGGTCGCGTCCATGCCCGTGACCTGCGGGATCACGGTGTCCGCGCGCAGCACGTCCTCGGGGATCTCCACCCACACCGGCCCGTGCGGGGCGGTCAGCGCCGATTCCCAGGCCTCGGCGATCACGGACGGGATCTGGGAGGGGGTCCGGGCGGTGTGTACGGACTTGACCACGTCCCGGAAGGAGGCCGACTGGTCGCGCAGCTCGTGCAGGTGGCCGCGCCGGCCGCCGCCCAGGCCAGGGGTGGGGACCTGCGAGGAGATCGCCAGGACGGGCGCGGACGCGGCCGCCGCCTCGGCGAGGGCGGGGAGCGCCATGAGCGCACCCGGCCCCGTGGACAGCAGGAGCGGGGCCGCCTCGCCGGTCATCCGGCCGTACGCGTCGGCGGCGAACCCGGCGTTGTTCTCCGTACGCAGGCCCACGAGGCGCAGGTCCGAGCGGCCGACCGCGTCGAACAGGCCCAGCGCGTGCTGGCCGGGCAGCCCGAAGACGGTGGTCGCGCCGAGCGAGCGGAGCGTCTCCACGACCAGGTCCCCGCCCGTGCGCCCCGGCGGTGGCGCGAGCGCGGCCGCCTTCTGGGCTTCGGTGGGACGGAGTACCAGGTCGTGGTCGTGCGTCACGTGCGCTTGCTCGCCCTTCGGGTTCGCCGCCCCCGCCCGCGCGCCGCGCCTACTTGGCGCCGCGTGCCGCGGCGATCTGGCGGCTCATGATCGTGGTCAGTTCGTACGCGGTGTGCGAGGCCGCGACGGAGGTGATCTCCGCGTGATCGTACGCCGGGGCGACCTCGACGACGTCCGCCGAGACCAGGTTGCAGGAGGAAAGTCCGCGGATGATCTCCAGCAGCTCGCGGGAGGTCATGCCGCCGGCCTCCGGGGTGCCGGTACCGGGCGCGTGCGCGGGGTCCAGCACGTCGATATCGATGGAGATGTACAGCGGGCGGTCGCCGATGCGCTGGCGCAGCTGGTCCGCGACCTCGTCGGCGCCGCGCCGGTAGACGTCGGCCGAGGTGACGATGCCGAAGCCCATCTTGGCGTCGTCGTCCAGGTCCTGCTTGCCGTACAGCGGACCGCGCGTGCCGACGTGGGACAGGGCCTCGGTGTCGAGGATGCCCTCCTCGACGGCGCGGCGGAACGGGGTGCCGTGCGTGTACTCGGCGCCGAAGTAAGTGTCCCAGGTGTCCAGGTGGGCGTCGAAGTGGAGCAGCGCGACCGGGCCGTGCTTCTTCGCGACCGAGCGGAGCAGGGGCAGGGCGATGGTGTGGTCGCCGCCGAGGGTCATGAGGCGGGAGCCGTTGCCGATCAGCTCGTCGGCGGCGGCCTCGATGGTGTCGACGGCCTCGTTGATGTTGAACGGGTTCGCCGCGATGTCGCCGGCGTCGGCGACCTGGGCGAGCGCGAACGGGGAGGCGTCCTGCGCCGGGTTGTACGGGCGCAGCAGGCGGGAGGCCTCGCGGATGGCGTTGCCGCCGAAGCGGGCGCCGGGGCGGTAGGAGACCCCGGAGTCGAAGGGCACGCCGACGACGGCCACGTCGGCCTTGCCGCCGACCTCGTCGAGGCGGGGCAGCCGGGCGAAGGTCGCCGGGCCCGCGTAGCGCGGGATGCGGGAGGAGTCGACGGGGCCGCGCGGCTGCGTGCTCATGGGGGGCCTTCCGGGGAGGTGTGCGGTGCGGTCCTTCGAGCGTAAACGGACACCCGGGACGGGCGAAGTGTACGTTTCATCCATTCAGCTCCTCTGATGTGTACGGAGTATCCACTCATGGAAGCCCCTCCCACCCCGCCGGTCGCACTCGGCCGGCTGCTCGCCGACCACGAGCTGGGGCTGCGCCACCTGGCCGGGCCCGCCGAGGCGGAACTGCACGGGGTGCACGCCTCCGAGATGCCGGACCCCTCCCCCTACCTGCTGGGCGGCGAACTCCTCCTGACGGCGGGAGCGGGCCTCGCGGGGGCGGGCGGCGGGTCCGCCGCGGGCGGGTCCGCCGCGGGCGGGTCGATCGACGCCGAGGAGTACGTCGTACGGCTGATCCGGGCCGGGGTCGGGGCCGTCGGCTTCGGGGTGACCCCGGTGCACGAAACCGTGCCCGGGGCCCTGGCCGAGGCCTGCGAAGGGTACGGGCTGCCCCTGCTCGAGGTGCCGCCCGGGACCCCGTTCACGGCGGTCGGCCGGAGCGTCTGGCGGCTGATGGAGCAGGCCCGGACGGCCGAGCTGCGCCGGGTGACCGAGGCCCAGCAGTCCCTGGCGGCGGCCGCCGCCCGCCCGGACCCCGTCCCGGCGGTCCTGCGCCGCCTGGCGGCGACCCTGGGCGGCTGGGCGGGCCTCCTCCCCGCCACCCGGCCGGACGCCCCGGCGGCCACCGCGCCGGGGCCCGCGGGGGCAGGACCCGCAGGAGCGGGATCCGAACCGGCGCCCGCCGCCGGGGCGGACACCGTTCGCCGCGCACCCGCCACCCCCGGCGCCCGCGCCGGAACGGCGCCCGCCCCCGAGGTGCTCGACGCGCTCGGCGTGCTCGCCCGGCGGGTCGCACCCGGCTCCGCGGCCACCGCCACCGGCGAGCAGGGCGGGCTCCACCTGAGCGTCCATGCCCTGGGCGGCGGCCGGGTCCTCGCCCTCGCGACCCCGTCCCGGGTCCCCGGGGACCACACCGTCGCCTCGATCGCGGCCGTCCTGCTGACGCTGCTCACCGCGCACCGCCCGGCCGGGACGGAGGCCGCGCTGACCCGGCTGCTGCTCGGCGGGGATCCGGCCGGGGCGCTGGGCCCCGGGCCCTGGTACGCCGTACACGCCCGCGGCGCGGGGGATCCGCGGGCCCTGGCGGCCGCGCTGGGCACCGTACTGCTGGAGCCGCACGGGGACCCCGCCCCGCCTGCGGACTCCGCGCACGGGGCCTTCGTACGGCTGCTCACCGACCGCGAGCCGGGCCCGCAGCCCGGGTGGCGGCTCGGGGTCAGCGCCCCGGCCCCGGCCGAGGAGCTGCCCCGGGCCGACGCGCAGGCCGGGCGGGCCCTGGAGCGTGCCGAGGCGGCCCGTACCCCGCTGGCCCGCCACACCGAGCCCGGCCTCGCGGGCCTGGTCGGCGCGGCCGAGGCCCGGGCCCACGCCGAGGCCCTGCTCGGCCCGCTCTCCCCCGTGCTGCGCGACACCCTGCGCGGCTGGCTGGCCCACCACGGCAGCTGGGACCGCAGCGCGGCCGCCCTGGGCGTCCACCGCAACACCGTCCGCCAGCGCATCGCCCGCGCCGCCGTCCTCCTGGCCCGGGACGTGGACGACCCGGACGTACGGATGGAGCTGTGGTTCGCGCTGCGCACGGCCCCGCCCGGACGGCCGCCGGAGCACCCGGCCCCCTGAGGCCGCACCGCCCCCGCACCCGCACCCGTCCGGATGTCCGGATCATGACTGTTCCTCCCCGTCGCGCCGGGCCAGGATGGCTCCGCCCGTACGCTCACTTTCCTGCGGATCCGGGGGGATTCATGACATCGGGAACGACACGCGCACGCACCGCCCTGGCGGCAACGGGGGGCCTGCTCGCCGCATTCGCACTGGCCGCACCCGCGGCGGCGGCTGCGGCCCCGGCAGGGGCCGCCGCACGCTGCACCCCCTCCCTCCAGGTGCTGGAGCGCCTGCCCGTCGTCTCGGAGGACCCGCACCCGAGTCCGTGGGTGCGCCAGAGCCAGGTCAACGCCCTCGCCGAAGGCACGGGACTGGCCGTCGGCATGTCCCAGCAGTACCCGGCCTACTGGACCGGGACCCGGGTCCACCGCCTGCCGCTGCCGGAGGGATCGGGGTCCGGCGCGGTGACGGACGTCAACCGGCACGGCCTCATGGTGGGCTACGCGAACACCCCCGACGGGAGCATCGCCTTCAGCTACCGTCCCGGCGACCGGTCGGTCACCGTCCTGCCCGGAGGGGGCGCACCGCGCAGCGTCAACGACCGCGGCGTCATCGTCGGCCAGATGTGGGACCCCGCGCGCAACCGGACCATCGGCATGGAATGGCAGGGCGGCCGGCTCCTGCGCGAACTGATCCCGCCCGCCGGGTACCGGCTCCACTGGCTCTCCGGAATCAACAACGCGGGCGAGGTGGTCGGCTACGGCACGGGCGACCCCGCCTCCGGCGGACCGGCCGGCTTCAGCCCGGCCCTGTACTGGCCCGCCGACCGCGGCGCCCCGGCCTCGGTGCTGTCGTCGGGGGTCGGGGCGAGCGAGCCCTTCCGCGCGAGCGGGATCGACGAGCGCGGCAGGATCGTCGGCTACACGCGGACCGGCCCGGGACCGCAGACCTTCGAGACGGCCGTCGCATGGGCCGCGCCCGGCGCCCCTCCCTCGTACCCGCCCGCCGCCACCGGCGCCGTCACCAGCACCCTCGACGGCATCAGCCCACGCACGGGCGTCGCGGTCGGTCTGGCCTCGTTCCCCGTCGACCCGCCGCTCCCGGCGGACCGCCCGACCGCGCAGGCCCAGTACCTGGCCGGAGGCGGCCCGATGCGCGTCCTGCCGGGGCTCACCCCGACGGGCTACACCGTCGCGTTCACCGCGACCGACGACGACCGGGTCGGCGGAACCGCCCTGGACGCGCAGAACCGGCCTCAGCCGGTGATCTGGACCTGCGCCTCCCGACAGGCGTACGTACGGCCGTGACACCGGTCGGGGCGGCCCGGCCGAACACCGGCCCCGCCCCGGCCCGCGCGGACTTCCGGCCGACGTGCCGGACCTCACTCTGGACAGCGCGACCAACCCGCCGGTAACTTAATCTGAGCAAGCGCTTAGATTGGGCGGCTGACTGCCGCGACGAAGGGAGTCGGCCGTGCGCCGTACGGTGTTCAACGAGGACCACGAGGCGTTCCGCGAGACCATCCGCGACTTCATCGAGGCCGAGGTCGTCCCGGTCTACGACGAGTGGTTCGCGGCCGGCCAGGCCCCGCGCGAGTTCTACTACAAGCTCGGCGAGCTGGGCATCTTCGGGATCAACGTCCCCGAGGAGTTCGGGGGCGCCGGCCTGGACACCCACAAGTTCGAGGCCGTCCTCTACGAGGAGACCTCCCGCGCGGGCGTCAACTTCGGCGGCTCCGGCGTGCACGTGCTGCTCGCCCTCCCCTACATCAAGATGCTGGCCGACAGCGAGCAGAAGAAGCGCTTCCTGCCGAAGTTCGTCTCCGGCGAGGAGATGTGGGCCCTGGCGATGACCGAGCCCGGCACCGGCTCCGACGTCGCGGGCATGAAGACCACCGCCAAGCTCTCCGAGGACGGCACGCACTACGTCCTCAACGGCTCCAAGACCTTCATCACCGGCGGCGTGCACGCCGACCGCGTGATCGTCTGCGCCCGCACCTCCTCCCCGCGCGAGGACGACCGCCGCTTCGGCATCTCCCTCTTCGCCGTGGACACCAAGTCCGAGGGCTACTCCATCGGCCGCAAGCTCGACAAGCTCGGCCTGCGCACCTCCGACACCGCCGAGCTGGCGTTCGTCGACGTGAAGGTCCCGGTCGAGGACCTGCTCGGCGAGGAGAACAAGGGCTTCTCCTACCTCGGCGCCAACCTGCCGTCCGAGCGCTGGGGCATCGCCTTCGGCGCGTACGCACAGTCCAAGGCCGCCGTCCGGTTCGCCCAGCAGTACGTCACCGACCGCACCGTCTTCGGCAAGCCGGTCGCGCACTTCCAGAACACCAAGTTCGAACTGGCCGCCTGCCAGGCCGAGGTGGACGCCGCCGAGGCCGTCGCCGACCGCGCCCTGGAGGCCCTGGACGCCGGTGAGCTCACCGCCGCCGAGGCCGCCTCCGCGAAGCTGTTCTGCACCGAGGTCGCGCACCGCGTCATCGACAAGTGCCTCCAGCTGCACGGCGGCTACGGCTACATGAACGAGTACCCGATCGCCCGCCTGTACGCCGACAACCGCGTGAACCGCATCTACGGCGGCACCAGCGAGGTCATGAAGTCCATCATCGCCAAGTCGATGGGCCTGTAGGGCATCTAGCCTTCCCCCATGAACGAGGCCCTCACGACTCTCCTCGACCTGCTCGACCTCGAGCAGATCGAGGAGAACATCTTCCGCGGTACCAGTCGTTCCGCGCTGGTACCGCGGGTCTTCGGCGGCCAGGTCGCCGCCCAGGCCCTGGTCGCGGCCGGCCGCACCGTGCCCGAGGACCGCACCGCGCACTCGCTGCACTCGTACTTCCTGCGCGCCGGCGACCCCGGCGCGCCCATCGTGTACTCGGTGGACCGGATCCGCGACGGCCGCTCCTTCACCACGCGCCGCGTCGTCGCCGTCCAGCACGGGCAGCCCATCTTCCACCTGTCCGCGTCCTTCCAGACGTACGAGGAGGGCCTCGACCACCAGGCCGCGATGCCCGACGCCCCCGATCCGGAGACCCTCCCGACGGCCGCCGAGTCCCTCCCGCTCTACCGGGAGGTCTTCCGCGACCCGGGCACGGTGGAACGGCTCGTCGAGGCGCGCGGAGCGGTCGACCTGCGGTACGCGACGGTCCCGCCCTGGGGCAGCGTCGGCGCACCGGTCGAACCGCGCTCGCAGGTGTGGTTCCGTACCGCCGGCAAGCTGGAGAGCGACGACCCGCTCCTGCACACCTGCCTGGCCACCTACGTCTCCGACATGACCCTGCTCGACTCGGTGCTGCTCGCGCACGGGAAGGGCGGCTGGGCGGTCGGCGACGTGGTCGGCGCCTCCCTCGACCACGCGATGTGGTTCCACCGGCCGTTCCGCGCCGACGAATGGCTGCTGTACGACCAGGAGTCCCCCTCGGCCGCCGGCGGCCGGGGCCTGGGCCAGGCCCGGATCTGGACCCAGGACGGCAGGCTCGCCGTGACGGTCATCCAGGAGGGCGTGGTGCGCGTCCCGCGCGCGTAGTACGACCGTCCGACGTAACGTCACACCATGTCCAGCAGCGATGCGATGGTGAACGGAAGCGGAACCGGCGGCCAGGGCGAGGGCCCGTCCGAGGACGAGAGCGTCGGCACGGTCGTCGTCGCCGTGGTCACGAACCTCGGCATCGCCGCCGCCAAGGCGTTCGGCGGGATCGTCAGCGGATCGAGCGCGATGCTCTCCGAGGCGGCGCACTCGGTGGCCGACACGGTGACCGAGGTGATGCTCCTGGCCGCGCTGAAACGGAGCGCGAAGCCCGCGGACGAGGCGCACCCCCTGGGCTACGGACCGGAGCGGTACATCTGGGCGCTCCTCGCCTCCATCGCCACCTTCGTCGGCGGCGCGGTGTTCGCCGTCTACGACGGCATCCACACCCTGGTCCACGGCGAGGATCCCGGCAACCCGGCCCTCTCCTACATCATCCTGGCCGTCGCCGCCGTCCTGGAGGGCTACTCCCTGCTGGTCGCCTGGCGGCAGGTCAAGGGCGAGGCCACGCGCATGAAGGCCCCCCTGGGGCTGTACGTGAAGCACACCCCGGACACGGCGGTGAAGGCCGTCCTCCTGGAGAACGTGGCCGCCCTGATCGGCCTCGCCCTGGCCGCGGGCGGCCTACTGGGGGCGCAGCTCACCGGCTCGGGGGTGTACGACGGGGTCGCCTCGCTCCTCATCGGCCTGCTGCTGGTGTGGGTGGCGTGGGAGCTGGGCCGCTCGAACGCGCAGTACCTGATCGGGCGGCCGCTGCCGGAGGCGATGCGGGCGCAGGTGCGGGAGGAGCTGCTGTCCGTGCCGCACATCGAGGGCGTGCTGGAGCTGACCACGCTGGTGCAGGGGCCGTCGGAGGTGCTGATCGCCGCGAAGATCGACTTCCACGACCTGGCGTCCGCGGCGCAGGTGGAGGCGGCCTGCGAGATCGCCGAGGAGCAGCTCCGTGAACGCTTCCCCGCCATCCGCCGTGTCTACCTGGACCCGACCCCGACCCGGCCCGCCGCGAGTCCGTGACGCGCGCGACCTGACGGCGGCTGAGAGGGTGGACGGCGTGCCGTCCACCGCACCCTGGAGACCCTCATGACCACCGAGATCACCCCCGAGATCACCCCCGAGCCGACCCCCGCGTCGCCCGCCGGAACGCCCGCCACCCGCAAGACGGTCCTCATCACCGGCACCTCCTCCGGCATCGGCCTCGCCGCCGCCGTCGCGGCCGCCCGGGCCGGCTGGCACACCGTCGCCACCCTGCGCGACACCGGCCGGGCCGACGCCCTGCTCAAGGCCGCCGAGGAGGCCGGCGTCGCCGGGCTCGTCCAGGTGAAGCGCCTCGACGTCACGGACGCCGCGTCCGTCACCGGCTGCGTGGCCGAGGTCGTGGCCGAGCACGGCCGCCTCGACGCGGTGGTGAACAACGCCGGAGCGGGCTCCGTGGGCACCGTCGAGCAGCAGGGCATGGAGCCGGTCCGCTCCGCCATGGAGGTCAACTACTTCGGCGTCGTCGAGCTCACCCGCGCCGCCCTCCCCCACCTGCGCGCGAGCGGCGGCCGCGTCATCACGGTCACCAGCGTCGGCGGAGTGGTCGGCCAGCCCTTCAACGAGGCCTACTGCGCGGCCAAGTTCGCCGTCGAGGGCTTCATGGAATCGCTCGCACCCGTCGCCGCCACCGTCGGCGTCGCGGTCACCGTCGTGGAACCGGGCGCCGTGGCCAGCGAGTTCGTGACCAGCCTGCGGCTCGACGTCCGCGCCATGCTCGCCGGGGCGGGCCCGTACGCCCCCGCGCTGAAAGCCTACATCGAGCGCACCACGCGGTCCTTCGCCGGCGCCCAGAGCTCCGAGGAGGCCGCAGCGCCGATCATCGCCGCTCTGACCGCCGAACGGCCGCCGTTCCGCGTCCAGACCTCGCAGTGGGCCGGCGACTTCGTCGCGCCGAAGCTCGCCGACCTCGACGGCTCGGCCGTCCAGGGCCTCACGGGCGGCTGGGTCCGCTGAGCCGGGGCCGGGGCCGGCCGCCGGGGCGCGGCGCCGCGCCCCGGCCGGGCTACAGCAGGCCCGCCGCCGCCAGCAGGTACGCGACCATCGGGTCGTAGAAGCGGGGGTCGCGGACGTGGTCGTCGAGCGGCACCGCCACCTGGAGGGTGCCCTCGGCCTCCGCCAGGAAGAGCGCCGGGTCGTTGCAGTCGGCGTACCCCACCGCATCCAGCCCCCGCTGCGCCGCACATCCCGCCCAGCCGTGGTCGGCGACGACCAGGTCGGGCTGGGGGCGGCCGTGCGCCGCCAGCGCGTCCAGGATCGCCGCCATCGGCTCCGGCGAGTGCGTGTGCCACAGCGTCGCGCCCCGCTCCAGGACCGCGACGTCCGCGAACTGCCACACCGAGCCCTCGTCGGCGACCAGCCCCTGCGGGATCACCACGATCTCGCAGCCCGCGGCGCGCAGCGCGTCGGCCGTGGCCCGGTGCACGTCCAGCAGACCGCCCGGGTGCCCCGTCGCCAGCAGCACGCGCTGCCGGTCCAGCGCGGCCTTGCGCAGCCGCGCGGCCATCCGGTCCAGGGCGGCCACGGTGAGCTCGGGGTCGATGGTGTCCTGGCCGACGCGATGGCCGGGGTCGTCCACGACGCCGCACCGCTCGGCCATCACCGCGAGCACGTCCTGCTCGTCCGTCCAGCGGTCGCCCAGCTCCAGGCCCAGCCAGTAGTGCCGGTCGCCGTTGGCGAGCCTGCGGTAGTGGGCGAGGTTGTTGTCGCGCGGAGTGGCGACGTCCCCCGCGATCCGCGTCCGGACCAGGTGGTCGACGAGTTCGGCTCGGCTGGGCACAGGCGTCTCTATCGGCTTCGGCATGCGGCCCATTCTGCCGCCGAGCACCCGGAGCCGTCCCGTCCATCCCGACCTGCGGACGCGCCCGGTCATCCCGACAGCGCCCCGAAGGCCCCGTTCGCGAGCCGTCGCAGCAGGGACTCCGTCGCGTCCCGGCCGAGCGCCGCCAGGTGCGGGGTGGAGTTGAGCAGGCCGAAGACCGCGTGCACGGAGACGCGCACCTCGGCCTCCCCCACCTCGGGGTGCAGCTCGCGCACGACGTCGACCCACAGCTCGACGTACTGGCGCTGGAGCTGCCGTACGAGCTTGCGGTCGGCCTCGCGCAGCCGGTCCAGCTCCCGGTCGTGGAGGGTGATCAGCGCCCGGTCGTCGAGCGCGAAGTCGATGTGGCCGTCGATGAGGGAGGCCAGTACTCCGGACGGGTCACCGGCGGCCTCCTCCACCCGGCGGCGGCCGCCGGTGAGCAGCCGTTCGCTGATGCCGACGAGCAGCTCGGCGAGCATCGCGTCCTTGCCGGCGAAATGCCGGTACAGGCCGGGGCCGCTGATGCCCACCGCGGCCCCTATCTCGTCCACGCCCACGCCGTGGAAACCGCGCTCGGCGAAGAGGCGCGCAGCCTCGCCGAGGATCTGCTCGCGCCGGGTCGGGGCGGCTGCTCTGGTGCTCATGGGAATCCATTCTAGACAGGGCCGTTAGCGGTCGTTAACCTAAGTCCCACATGCGTTAACGCTCACTAACAAGAGCGCACCGAGCAAGGGAGCTCGACCGATGCAGCAGGCACCAGTGCTGACGAGCGCCGCCGATCCGGCGTCCGATGCCTGGCGGGCCAACGAGGCCGCCCACCGCGAGCTCTCCGAGGGCCTGCGGGCCCGGCTGGAGGCGGCCCGGCTCGGCGGCGGCGAGAAGGCCCGCGCCCGCCACACCGCCCGCGGGAAGCTGCTGCCGCGCGAGCGCGTGGACGCCCTCCTCGACCCCGGGTCCCCCTTCCTGGAGCTGGCCCCGCTGGCCGCCGAGGGCATGTACGGGGGCGCGGCCCCGGCCGCCGGGGTCATCGCCGGCATCGGCCGGGTCAGCGGCCGCGAGTGCGTGATCGTCGCGAACGACGCCACCGTCAAGGGCGGCACGTACTACCCGATGACCGTGAAGAAGCACCTGCGCGCCCAGGAAGTGGCCCTGGAGAACCGTCTCCCCTGCCTCTACCTGGTCGACTCGGGCGGCGCCTTCCTCCCCATGCAGGACGAGGTCTTCCCCGACCGGGACCACTTCGGCCGCATCTTCTACAACCAGGCCCGCATGTCGGGGGCCGGCATCCCGCAGATCGCCGCCGTCCTCGGCTCCTGCACGGCGGGCGGCGCGTACGTGCCCGCGATGAGCGACGAGGCCGTCATCGTCCGCGGCCAGGGCACGATCTTCCTCGGCGGCCCGCCGCTGGTGAAGGCCGCCACCGGCGAGGTGGTCACGGCCGAGGAGCTGGGCGGCGGCGAGGTCCACTCCCGGGTCTCCGGGGTCACCGACCACCTCGCGGAGGACGACGCCCACGCGCTGCGGATCGTACGGAACATCGTGGCGACCCTGCCCGGGCGCGGGGCCCTGCCCTGGTCGGTCGAGGCTCCCGCGGAGCCCAAGGTGGACCCGTACGGTCTCTACGGCGCGGTCCCCGTCGACTCCCGGACCCCCTACGACGCCCGCGAGATCATCGCCCGGATCGTGGACGGCTCCCGCTTCCAGGAGTTCAAGGCGGAGTTCGGGCAGACCCTGGTCACCGGCTTCGCCCGGATCCACGGCCACCCGGTCGGCATCGTCGCCAACAACGGCATCCTGTTCTCCGAATCGGCCCAGAAGGGCGCGCACTTCATCGAGCTGTGCGACCAGCGCGGCATCCCGCTGCTCTTCCTCCAGAACATCTCCGGCTTCATGGTCGGCCGGGACTACGAGGCGGGCGGCATCGCCAAGCACGGCGCCAAGATGGTCACGGCCGTGGCCTGCACCCGGGTCCCGAAGCTCACGGTGGTGGTCGGCGGCTCGTACGGCGCGGGCAACTACTCGATGTGCGGGCGGGCGTACAGCCCCCGCTTCCTGTGGATGTGGCCCAACGCCAAGATCTCGGTGATGGGCGGCGAGCAGGCGGCCTCCGTCCTGGCGACGGTCAAGCGCGACCAGATCGAGGGCGCGGGCCAGGAGTGGCCGGCCGAGGACGAGGAGGCCTTCAAGGCCCCGGTCCGGGCGCAGTACGAGGAACAGGGCAACGCCTACTACGCCACGGCGCGGCTGTGGGACGACGGGGTCATCGACCCGATGGAGACCCGGCAGGTGCTGGGACTGGCCCTGACGGCTTGCGCGAACGCTCCCCTGAGCGACTCGGGCTTCGGCATCTTCCGCATGTGACGTGAGGACTTCTTCGATGTTCAGCACTGTTCTGGTGGCGAACCGGGGCGAGATCGCGGTCCGGGTCATCCGCACCCTGCGCGAGCTCGGCATCCGCTCGGTGGCCGTCTTCAGCGACGCGGACGCGGACGCCCGGCACGTGCGGGAGGCCGACACGGCCGTCCGGATCGGCCCGGCGGCGGCCGCCGAGAGCTACCTGTCGGTGGAGCGGCTCCTGGACGCCGCCCGGCGCACCGGCGCCGAGGCCGTCCACCCCGGCTACGGCTTCCTCGCCGAGAACGCCGCCTTCGCGGCGGCCTGCACGGACGCGGGCCTCGCCTTCATCGGGCCGCCGGCCTCGGCGATCTCCCTCATGGGCGACAAGATCCGCGCCAAGGAGACCGTCAAGGCCGCGGGCGTGCCCGTGGTCCCCGGCTCCTCCGGCAGCGGGCTGTCCGACGCCGAACTGACCGCCGCCGCCGAGAAGATCGGCATGCCGGTGCTGCTGAAGCCCTCGGCGGGCGGCGGCGGCAAGGGCATGCGCCTGGTACGGGACTCCGCGCTGCTCGGCGAGGAGATCGCGGCGGCCCGGCGCGAGGCGAGGTCCTCCTTCGGCGACGACACCCTGCTCGTGGAGCGCTGGGTGGACCGGCCCCGGCACATCGAGATCCAGGTCCTGGCGGACGCGCACGGGAACGTGGTCCACCTCGGGGAGCGCGAGTGCTCCCTCCAGCGGCGCCACCAGAAGGTGATCGAGGAGGCGCCCTCGGTGCTGCTGACGCCGGAGCTGCGGGCCTCGATGGGCGCGGCGGCGGTGGAAGCGGCCCGGTCCTGCGGGTACGTCGGCGCGGGCACGGTGGAGTTCATCGTCCCGGGCGGGGACCCCTCCTCGTACTTCTTCATGGAGATGAACACCCGGCTCCAGGTGGAGCACCCGGTGACCGAGCTCGTCACCGGCCTGGACCTGGTGGAGCAGCAGCTCCGGGTCGCGGCCGGCGCGGAGCTGGGCTTCGGCCAGTCCGAGGTCACCCTCACCGGCCACGCCATCGAGGCCCGCGTCTGCGCGGAGGATCCGTCGCGGGGCTTCCTGCCCTCCGGCGGCATGGTGCTGGCCCTGTCGGAGCCCTCCGGCGGCTCCGTCCGCACGGACTCCGGCCTCGCGGCGGGGGTCGACACCGGGTCCACCTACGACCCGATGCTCTCGAAGGTCATCGCCTACGGTCCCGACCGCGCGGCGGCGCTCCGCGTACTGCGCGGCGCCCTCGCGGACACCGTGATCCTGGGCGTCCAGACCAACACGGGCTTCCTGCGTCGCCTCCTGGCCCACCCCGACGTGGTGTCGGGCGACCTGGACACGGGCCTGGTCGAGCGGGACCTCGCGCAGCTCCTCCCCGACGGGACCCCCGACGAGGTGTACGCGGCGGCCGCGCTGCTGGCCGGGGGCTCGTCCCCCCACCCCGCCCCTTCCCGAAACCCCGCCGGGGGCTGGGTCGACCCCTTCGACGCCGCCACCGGCTGGCGCCTCGGCGGCACCCCCGCCTGGACGGTCCGCCACTTCCGCCTCCCGGGCCAGGACCCGGTCACGATCCGCACCCGCCCCGCCGGCACGGGCCCGGACACGGAGCTCCTCCTGGACGCGGATGCCGACGCCGACGCGATCCAGCCCAATCCCGCACCTGCCGACGGCATCCGGCCCGATCCCGCACCCAGCGGCGGCGACCGGCCCGATCCCGCACCCGACGGCGGCGGCCGGCCAAATCCAGCCCCGCCGGCGTTTGAGGCGCGGGGTCTGGGGCGGAGCCCCAGCACCCCGGCCCGGGGCCGGATCGTCGCGCTCAGCCCCACGCACCTCACGGTGGAACTCGACGGGGTCACCCACCGCTTCAGCCACACCGCCTCCCCGGAGGGAACCTGGTTCGGCCGCGACGGGGACAGCTGGCACGTGCAGAACCACGACCCCGTCGCAGCCCGGGGCGCGGCCAGCGCGGGCGCCAACACCCTCGCGGCCCCGATGCCCGGCACCGTCACCGTCGTCAAGGTCGCCGTCGGCGACACGGTGGCCGCCGGCCAGAGCCTGCTCGTCGTCGAGGCCATGAAGATGGAGCACGTCATCTCCGCCCCGCACGCCGGCACCGTCACCGAACTCGACGTCACCCCGGGCACCACGGTCGCCATGGACCAGGTCCTGGCCGTGGTCACCCCGGACGAGGAGGCGAAGGACGCATGAACGGGCTTCCGATGAGCTTCGCGGACGAGGGCCTCCCGGCCCGGGTCCGGATCCACGAGGTGGGCGCGCGCGACGGTCTGCAGAACGAGAAGACGACCGTCCCGACCCAGGTGAAGGCCGAGTTCGTGCACCGGCTGGCCGCCGCGGGACTCACCACCATCGAGGCCACCAGCTTCGTGCACCCCGGGTGGGTCCCCCAGCTGGCCGACGCCGACGAGCTGTTCCCGCTGCTCGCCGACGTGCGGGCCGCGCTGCCGGTCCTCGTCCCCAACGACCGCGGCCTCGACCGCGCGCTCGCGCTCGGGGCCACCCGGATCGCGGTGTTCGGTTCGGCCACCGAGACCTTCGCCTCCCGCAACCTCAACCGCACCGTCGCCGGGTCCCTCGAAATGTTCGAGCCCGTCGTGGCCCGCGCCAAGGAGCACAAGGCGCACGTCCGCGGCTACCTCTCCATGTGCTTCGGCGACCCCTGGGAGGGCCCGGTCCCGGTCCACCAGGTGGTCGGTGTCGCCAGGGCCCTCCTCGACCTCGGCTGCGACGAGCTGAGCCTCGGCGACACCATCGGCGTCGCCACCCCGGGGCACGTGCAGACCCTCCTGTCCGCCCTCAACGAGGCGGGCGTCGGCACCGACCGGATCGGCGTGCACTTCCACGACACCTACGGCCAGGCCCTGACCAACACACTCGCCGCGCTCCAGCACGGCGTGACCACCGTCGACGCCTCCGCGGGCGGCCTCGGCGGATGCCCGTACGCCAAGAGCGCGACCGGCAATCTCGCGACCGAGGACCTCGTCTGGATGCTCGACGGCCTCGGCATCGAGACCGGGGTCGATCTGGCCGCCCTCACCGCCACGAGCGTGTGGATGGCCGAGCAGCTGGGGCGACCCAGCCCCTCCCGTACCGTCCGCGCCCTCTCCCACAAGGAGTAACGAAGACCATGGCCCTCGACTACCGGCTCACCCCCGAGCACGAGGAACTCCGCCGCACCGTAGAGGCGTTCGCGCACGACGTGGTGGCGCCCAAGATCGGCGACCTGTACGAGCGGCACGAGTTCCCGTACGAGATCGTCCGCGAGATGGGCCGCATGGGCCTGTTCGGCCTGCCCTTCCCGGAGGAGTACGGCGGCATGGGCGGCGACTACCTCGCCCTCGGCATCGCCCTGGAGGAGCTGGCCCGCGTCGACTCCTCGGTCGCCATCACCCTGGAGGCCGGCGTCTCGCTGGGCGCGATGCCGCTCTACCTCTTCGGCACCGAGGAGCAGAAGCAGCAGTGGCTGCCGCGGATGTGCTCCGGCGAGATCCTCGGCGCCTTCGGCCTGACCGAGCCGGGCGCGGGGTCCGACGCCGGCGGCACCCGTACGACCGCCGTCCGCGACGGCGACGAGTGGGTCATCAACGGCTCGAAGTGCTTCATCACCAACTCCGGTACGGACATCACCGGCCTGGTCACCGTCACCGCGGTCACCGGCCGCAAGGCGGACGGCCGCCCCGAGATCTCCTCGATCATCGTCCCGTCGGGCACCCCCGGCTTCACGGTGGCCGCCCCCTACTCCAAGGTCGGCTGGAACTCCTCGGACACCCGCGAGCTGTCCTTCGACGGCGTACGGGTCCCCCTCGCCAACCTGGTCGGCGAAGAGGGCCGCGGCTACGCCCAGTTCCTGCGGATCCTCGACGAGGGCCGCGTGGCCATCTCCGCGCTCGCGACGGGGCTGGCGCAGGGCTGCGTGGACGAGTCGGTGAAGTACGCCAAGGAGCGGCACGCCTTCGGCAAGGCGATCGGCGACAACCAGGCCATCCAGTTCAAGCTGGCGGACATGGAGATGCGCGCCCACATGGCCCGGGTCGGCTGGCGCGACGCGGCCTCCCGGCTCGTGGCCGGGGAGCCCTTCAAGAAGGAGGCGGCCATCGCGAAGCTGTACTCCTCGACGGTGGCGGTCGACAACGCGCGCGACGCCACCCAGATCCACGGCGGCTACGGGTTCATGAACGAGTACCCGGTGGCCCGCATGTGGCGCGACTCGAAGATCCTGGAGATCGGCGAGGGCACGAGCGAGGTGCAGCGCATGCTGATCGCCCGTGAGCTGGGACTTTCCGCCTAGCGGCGACAGGTGGTGCGGTACGGGGGCCCTCCGTGAGGAGGGCCCTTTATCGTTCAGCAAAGGTTAGGCTAACCTTCCTATCGACGCCCGAGCCACCCAGTACGTACGAAAGCGGACATCTCCATGCCCAAGTCCCGTTCCTCCCTCCTCACCCGCCGCGGCCTGATCGCGGCGGGCGGCGCCCTCGGCCTCGTGGCGGCGCTCACCGCCTGCGGCGGCAGCGACTCCGCGAAGGACGGCTCGGAGGGCAAGGGCACCGGCAGCGCGGCCTCGGGTGCCTGGAGCTTCAAGGACGACATGGGCAAGGACGTCACCGCCAAGTCCACGCCGAAGAACATCGTCGCCTTCACCGGCACCGCCGCCGCGCTCTACGACTACGGGGTCGGCGTCAAGGGCGTGTTCGGCCCGACGAAGACCGCCGACGGCAAGGCCGACGTGCAGGCCGGCTCGATGGACGTCTCCAAGGTCGAGATCCTCGGCAACGTCTACGACGAGTTCAACGTCGAGAAGTACGCCGCCCTGCAGCCCGACCTCCTGGTGACCAACACCTGGGAGAAGGACAGCTACTGGTACCTGCCGGAAGCCTCCAAGGACAAGATCCTGAAGCTGGCCCCGGCCGCCGCGATCGGCGTGGGCGGCGACGTCACGATGGACAAGGCCCTGGCCCGCACCGCGGACCTCGCCAAGTCCCTGGGCGCCGATCTGAACGCCAGGAAGACCGTCGACGCCAAGGCCCGCTTCGAGGCCGCCTCCGCGAAGCTCCGCGAGGCCACCAAGGCGAACCCGGGCATCAAGGTGCTCGTCGGTTCCGGCGCCGCCGACCTGTTCTACGTCTCCACCCCGGCCACCTCCGCCGACCTGAAGTACTTCCAGTCGCTCGGCGTCGAGTTCATCGTCCCGGACAAGGTCGAGGGCGGCTTCTTCGAGAGCCTCAGCTGGGAGAACGCCGGCAAGTACCGGGCCGACGTGATCCTCCTCGACAACCGCACCGGCACCCTCCAGCCGGAGGAGCTGAAGGCCAAGCCGACCTGGGCCGAGATGCCGGCCGTCAAGGCCGGCCAGATCACCCCGCGCGTGACCGAGCCGATCTACTCCTACGAGAAGTGCGCGCAGATCGTCGAAGAGCTCACCAAGGCCGTCCAGAACGCCAAGAAGGTCAGCTGACCGCTGCCCGTCCGGCCCCGGCCTCGGCGCCTCGCCCGGGCGCCGGGGCCTTCTGCTTCGCCCGTCATCGCCGATCCCAGGGGGGACCCTCCGCATGACCGCCGCACCCGACGCCTCCGCACCGGCACCCGCACCCGCACCCGCGGAATCGATTCCTCACTTCCGCTTCTTCTCCCTCGAAGTGCTCCGCACGCGCCGCCTCGGCCGCTCCTTCCTCCGGATCACCTTCGGCGGCGCGTCCCTGGCGGAGTTCCGCTCGGGCGGCTACGACCAGAGCCTGTCCCTCTTCCTGCCGCCCGCCGGCCGGGAGCACACGGTGCTGCCCTCCACGGACGAGGACACCTGGTTCGCGGACTGGCGCGGGATGCCGGGCGAGGAGCGTCCGGTGATGCGCTCGTACACGGTCCGCGAACAGCGCCGGACCCCCGCGGGCGTGGACGAGGTGGACATCGACTTCGTCCTGCACGGCAGCTCCTCCCCCGCCTCCTCCTGGGCGGGCCGCGCGGTCACCGGCCGCCGGATCATGGCCATCGGCCCGGCCGTCGCGGAGAACAAGTCCGTACGCTTCCAGCCCCCCGCCGCCACCGACGCGGTCCTCCTCTACGCCGACGAGACCGCCCTGCCCGCGGCCGCCGCCATCCTGGACCGGCTCCCCCCGGGCACCCCGGTCAGGGCCTGGTTCGAGGTCCCGCACGAGGAGGACCGCCTGTACCTCCCGACGCCCGCCGGCGCGGACATCACCTGGATCGTCCGGGACCCCGGCACCGGCCACGAGCGCACCGACCGCGTCCTGGACGCCCTGCGCACGGCCGAACGGCCCGCGAGCGAAGCCCCGTACGCCTGGATCGCGGGCGAGTCCGCGACGATCCGGGCGGTCCGCAGACACTTCGTCCAGGACTGCGCCCTGGACCGCCGCGCCGTCCGCTTCACCGGCTACTGGCGCCTCGGCGCCACGGAGGAAGACCTCCTCGCCGAGGCCTACGCGGGCCGGGCCCCGGACGAAACCCCGACGGCGGCCCTCTAGTGCTGTGGCCGGGCGCCCCGTCCCCGGACCTACTGCCACGGCACGTCCGGGGCACGGAAGTAGGTGATGTCCTGGGCGTCCAGGCGCGGGGCCTGGGCGGCCAGCCGCAGCCGGTACGCGGTCCAGTCGTGGGTGGCCGCGGGGGACCAGCCCAGTTCCGCGAGGCCCAGGACGCGGGGGAAGGCCATCAGCTCCCAGTCGCCCCGGCTCGCGACGTTCTCCGTCCACAGCGGGGCCTCCACACCGAGGACCGCGGACTCGGGGAGTCCCGTCAGGTAGGACCCGGGGTCCCAGTCGTAGGCGCGGCGCACCGGTACGTACCCGGCCCAGGCCAGGCCCGGCTTCGTCTCCTTGTCGTACTTCATGTCCAGGTAGAGCCGGTCCGCCGGGGACAGGATCACCGGGCTGCCCGCCTTGGCCGCCGCGCTCACCGCGGCCTTCTCGGCCGCCGCCGTACGGTCGTGGCCCCAGTACTGGAGCACCGCGCCCGGGGCCGGACGGGCCGTCGCGAGCTGGTGCCAGGCCACCACCGTCTTGCCGTGCTTCGCCACGACCGCCTGCGCCCGCTCCATGAAGGCCGCGTAGTCCGCCGCGGGCGTGGAGTGCGCCTCGTCGCCGCCGATGTGCAGGTACTCGCCGGGGGTCAGCTCCGCGATCTCCCCCAGCACCTGGTCGATGAACTCGTAGGTCCGCTCCTTCGCCACGCACAGCGAGCTGAAGCCGACCTTGACCCCGGTGTAGTGCTCGCGCGCCTTGCCGTCGCAGTTCAGCTCCGCGTAGGCGGCCTGCGCGGCGTTCACGTGGCCGGGCATGTCGATCTCCGGGACCACGTCCACGTACCGCTCCGCGGCGTACGCCACCAGGTCCCGGTACTCCTCCTTCGTCCAGTGCCCGCCGGGGCCGCCGCCGACCTCGCTCGCGCCCCCGTGCTCCGCCAGCCGGGGCCAGGAGTCGATCGCGATCCGCCAGCCCTGGTCGTCGGTCAGGTGCACGTGCAGGGTGTTGACCTTGTACTGCGCGAGCTGATCGACGTACCGCTTGACCTGCTCGACCGGGAAGAAGTGGCGGGCCACGTCCACCATCGCCCCGCGGTACGCGAAGCGGGGCGCGTCGGTGACCGTGCCGCCCGGCACCGTCCCCGGGCCGGACACCGGCAGGAGCTGGCGCAGCGTCTGGCCGGCGTGGAAGAGACCCGCGGGCGTACGGGCGGTGAGGGTGACCCCGCCGGGCCCCGACTCCAGCCGGTAACCCTCCTCCCCCGCCCCCGCCGCGTCCTTGGCGGACCCGTCGATCCGCAGCCGGATCCCGTCGCCGTCCGCTCCGTCGACCACCGGCAGCGGCAGCCCGCTGGGGCCGCGCAGCTGCTCGGCGAGGAGTTCGCCGACCTTGCGGACCTCCTCGTCGCCGGTCGGGCCGGTACGGATGACCGTGCCCGGGCCGAAGGCGTACCCCGGGCCCCCGGCCCGGGCGGAGACGGGTGCGGGCAGGAGCCGCTGGTAGGGCGCGAGCGCGACGGGCGGCTCGTCGCCGGGCCGGGCGTCGTCCCCCCTCGCGGCGCTGCTGCAGGAGGCGGCCGCGGGGACGGCGGCGAGGACCAGGAGGGCGGCGAGCATGCGTCGCGGGACTCTCATGCGCATAGGTATAGGCCAACGGGGCCTCCGGGGCCGATGCAAGAATCCGGGGATGGCGGAAATCATCCAGAAGGACGGCACATGGACCTTCGACGGGGACGCGGTGCGCATCGTGCCGGGCCGCGACAAGGGGGTGGGCCTGCTGCGCCAGACGCTGGGCGAGGTGCTCGTCCCGCTGCGCGCGCTGGCCGGGATCTCCTACGAACCGGGGCGCAAGGCGGGCCGGCTGCGCCTGCGGCTGCGTGACGGCGCCGACCCGCTGCTCCAGGTGACGGGCGGCCGGCTGCCGGAGGCCTCGGATCCGTACCGGCTGACCGTGGAGCCGGACCGCGGCGGGGTGGCGGAGTACTTCGTGGACGAGGTGCGCAACGCCCTGCTGCTGGACCAGGTGGACGCCGGGCCCGTCGGCTCCTACCTCCTGCCGGGTCCCGCGGTGCCGATCACGGTCGGTGCGGGCGACGGGACGGTGGCCTTCGACGGGGACCGGGTGTCCCTGGAGTGGAACTGGACGACGGAGGAGGCCAAGCGCTCCGGCGGGGCGCGGGAGTTCAGGGTCGCGGACCTGCGGTCGGTGGAGTGGGCCCCGTCGCGGGGGCTGGACAACGGGTGGATCCGCTTCGCCCTGGCCGGCGCCGGCCAGAGCGCGGCGCCGAAGTACGACCCGTACACGGTGGAGCTGTTCGGCTTCAAGAAGGACCCCCTGATGGCACTGGTCGCGGCGGCGGTCGCGGTGCGCATGCCGCACCCGGCGGCTCCCGCGGCCTCCCCGGAGCTCCCGTCCGGGGCCGCCGCCCGGCCGCGGGCCGAGCCGGAGGCCGCCCCGGCCGCCGCCCCGGTCCTCGCCCCGGCGGAGGACCACGACGCCCTGCTGCGCCGGCTGCGCGAGCTGGGAGAGCTGCATCAGGCTGGGATCCTCACGGCCGAGGAGTTCACGACGGCGAAAGCGGCGATTTTGGGTCGTTTCTGAGCATCGAGGACCAGAATTCACCCTTCTCCTGGTCCAGACCAGCGCGATCCTGCCCGATTCCGGGCAGGATTTTTGCGTTCTCCGGTCCATGCCGCCAATATCGACGAATGCCCGACCGCCGCCCGTCGCACGAGGACCTCGTCGACCACTTGGTGCGCAGCACCTCGCTCCAGCGGGGCGAAGCCGCCCGAGTGGTGCTCGACGTCCTCGCGTACTTCGACGAGAGCACCGAGGAGTTCGTCCGCAGGCGCCACCGTGAGCTCCAGTCCGGGGGCGCGGTCAACGCGGACATCTTCGAGCGGATCGCGGGCGAACTGCCGCACCGCGCCGTGGCGCCGCCGGAGCTCTCGCTCCGGCAACTGCGCCGCATCGTCTACGGCTGAGCAACGGCCGAGCACCACCCCCGGCCGCGCGCCGGGACGCTGCAGGGGCAGCGGCAGGAACAACCGAACTTCAGGAGGGGAAAGACCTTATGTGCGGAATCGTGGGTTACATCGGCAAGCGTGACGTGGCACCGCTGCTGCTGGAGGGGCTGCAGCGACTGGAGTACCGCGGATACGACTCCGCGGGCATCGTCGTCAACAGCCCGAAGGCCGCCGCCCTGAAGGTCGTCAAGGCCAAGGGCCGCGTGCGCGAGCTGGAGTCCCGGGTACCCAAGCGCTTCGCCGGCACCACCGGCATCGCCCACACCCGCTGGGCCACCCACGGCGCCCCGAGCG
The DNA here is from genome assembly GCF_044454225.1 of Streptomyces sp. NPDC051563. Classification (NCBI taxonomy): domain Bacteria; kingdom Bacillati; phylum Actinomycetota; class Actinomycetes; order Kitasatosporales; family Streptomycetaceae; genus Streptomyces; species Streptomyces sp. NPDC051563. The sequence continues at coordinate 97,086 of NZ_JBITDL010000013.1, read as the reverse complement.
ACCTCAACTCCCACCCGCACCTGGACGCCGACAACAAGGTCGCCGTCGTCCACAACGGCATCGTCGACAACGCCTCCGAGCTGCGCTCGAAGCTGGAGGCCGACGGGGTCGTCTTCCTCTCGGAGACCGACACCGAGGTGCTCGTGCACCTCATCGCCCGCGCCCAGGCCGACACCCTGGAGGAGAAGGTCCGCGAGGCGCTCAAGGTCGTCGAGGGCACGTACGGCATCGCCGTCATGCACGCCGACTTCCCCGACCGCATCGTCGTCGCCCGCAACGGCTCCCCGGTCGTCCTCGGCATCGGCGAGAAGGAGATGTTCGTCGCCTCGGACATCGCCGCGCTCGTCGCCCACACCCGCCAGATCGTCACCCTCGACGACGGCGAGATGGCGACCCTGAAGGCCGACGACTTCCGGACCTACACCACCTCCGGTACGACGACCACCGCCACGCCCGAGACCGTGGAGTGGGAGGCCGCCTCCTACGACATGGGCGGCCACGACACGTACATGCACAAGGAGATCTCCGAGCAGGCCGACGCGGTCGACCGCGTCCTGCGCGGCCGGATCGACGACCGCTTCAGCACCGTCCACCTGGGCGGTCTGAACCTGGACCCGCGCGAGGCGCGCGGCATCCGCCGCGTCAAGATCCTGGGCTGCGGCACCTCGTACCACGCCGGCATGATCGGTGCGGGCCTCATCGAGAGCCTGGCCCGCATCCCCGCGGACGCCGAGCCCGCCTCGGAGTTCCGCTACCGCAACCCGGTCGTGGACCCCGACACCCTCTACATCGCGGTCTCCCAGTCCGGTGAGACGTACGACGTGCTCGCGGCCGTGCAGGAGCTCAAGCGCAAGGGCGCCCGCGTCCTCGGCGTGGTCAACGTGGTCGGCTCCGCGATCGCCCGCGCCGCCGACGGCGGCGTGTACGTGCACGCCGGCCCCGAGGTCTGCGTCGTCTCCACCAAGTGCTTCACCAACACGGTCGTGGCCTTCGCGCTGCTCGCCGTGCACCTGGGCCGCATCCGCGACCTGTCCGTCACCGACGGCAAGCGGATCATCGACGGCCTGCGCAAGCTGCCCGCGCAGATCCAGGAGATCCTGGACGGCGAGGAAGACATCAAGAAGCTGGCCGCCGAGTACGCCGAGGCCAAGTCGATGATGTTCATCGGCCGCGTCCGGGGCTACCCGGTGGCCCTGGAGGCCTCCCTGAAGCTCAAGGAGATCTCCTACATCCACGCCGAGGCCTACCCGGCCTCCGAGCTCAAGCACGGCCCGCTCGCCCTCATCGAGCCGTCCCTGCCGACGGTCGCGATCGTCCCGGACGACGACCTGCTGGAGAAGAACCGCGCGGCGCTGGAGGAGATCAAGGCCCGCAGCGGCCGGATCCTGGCGGTCGCCCACACCAAGCAGGAGAAGGCCGACCACACGATCCTCGTGCCCAAGAACGAGGACGAGCTGGACCCGATCCTGATGGGCATCCCGCTGCAGCTGCTGGCGTACCACACCGCCCTGGCCATGGGCCGGGACATCGACAAGCCGCGCAACCTGGCGAAGTCCGTCACCGTCGAGTAGGCCGCACCGGCACCGGGCGCAGACGGCGCGCACGAGGAAGGCCCCCGGGGATCCGCCGGGGGCCTTTTCGTGTGGAGCGTGGTGCGTGCGTCAGCTCGCGGCGACCGCGCCGCGAGAACGCTTGTCGTACGCCATCGGCCAGCTCGCCAGCGCCGCCGTGGCTCCGTACCAGGCGAGCAGTCCGGCGAGCGCCGCCACCCAGCCGGCCGCCTTGCCCAGCCCGTCGTTCCCGGCGAAGCTGCCTATCGCCAGGAGCAGCAGGGCGAGGGTGAACAGGCCGTACACGCCCTGGCCGAACAGCCCGCGCGCGGCCGAGACGGTCAGGGTCAGCGCCAGCATGGCGAACAGGACGAGGAACAGTCCGGCCGCGTGTGCCGAAACCTTTCCGTCGGCTCCGTTGGCCCAGGTGAACCAGAAGGCTCCGATGCCGGCGAACGCCGTGCCGTTGAAGCCGTTGCCGCCGCGGTATTCGAGGATTCCGAGGACGAACAGGGCGAGTCCGCCGAGGAACGTCGCGAGCGACACGGAGTTGGCCACGGTCACACCGTCGATGATGCCGGTGGTGCCGATACCGAACGCGAGAAGGGTGAGACCCAGGGCGATGTGCCCGAGGGTCGAAGTCGAGGCCGTGCTTCCCGCAGAGACACCATTGTCCACGGCGGGCTCCCTTCGATCTGCAGTTGTTTGCTGCGTCCCAGCAGCCTTTATCTACCCCTTACATGGGGGTGCACAACCGCACAATCGACATACGGTCGGTTACGGGATGACAACGACCGGTCGCTGCGCCCGCTTCGCCAGCCGGCCCGCCACCGATCCGAAGATCCGGCCGACGATCCCGTGCGTGGAGCCGACCACGATGGCGTCCGCCGAGTACTCCCGGCCGACCTCCTCCAGCTCGTGGCAGATGTCCCCGCCCCGCTCGACAAGGATCCACGGAACCTCGGACAGGTAGTCCGCGCAGGCCAGCTCCAGCCCCAGCACCTCGGTGCGATGGTCCGGCACGTCCACGAAGACCGGCGGCTCGCAGCCGGCCCACACGGTGGTGGGCAGCCGGTTGGCGACGTGGACGATGATCAGACCGGAGCCTGAGCGACGGGCCATGCCGATCGCGTACGCGAGGGCGCGCTCGCTGGACGTGGATCCGTCGAAGCCCACCACGACCCCGTGCCGGAAGGCCGGGTCGCAGGGATGACGTGGTTGTTCCACCGCGCGCAGGTCGGCCGATTCTGGATCGGCGAGGCGTTTGCGCTTGCGGTCCGCGGGTTCGGAGAATTCGTGACCGGCCATGGGTGTCTCGGCGAAGAGGTCCTCAGGGGAAGGGACAAGCGGACGGGGCGCCAGTAGGCGGAAGCGACGATTCAATCGGGACGATTCCAGAAAACGACAACTCAGTGTGACCGAGCTCTGTCCGGGAAGCATCTTCCCAAGCCCATACCCACCAGGGTACGGCGACACTCCCGTGCTGCACAGGTCATGCCGCCCTTGGAGAGCGTCCCAGGGAGCATGCCGCAGCCACGCCTCCTTGGCAATGTCCGCTGCCCCCTACAGCCAGTAACGAGATGCACCCCATCGGGTGGGTGCCACCCGTGCGCGCAGTGACCGAGCCGCGCCGGACGCCGTTGGACACGAGTCCGACCGTCCAGGAAGAGCCCGCAGGGAGCACGCCGTGCCCGGTCGTCCGGTTCACCCCGTCCAGCCCGCTCAGTCGCCCGCTCAGCCGACGCAGTCCGTCCACATGCCGCCCCCTCCTCTTCACCCGTCCGTGCAGGCCGCCCGGCGGCCCCACGAGGACCCCGCGGGTGACGTGGTGCGCTGGGCCGCCTTCAGCTGCCTGCTCGTCCCCGTGGTCCTCGTCGTCTACGGAACCTCCTTCGGCGGGGCCGCCGTCGCCACCCTCGGCCTGGCGGCCGTCACGGCGGCCTGCCGGGTGCTGCTGCGCCACTCCGAGCAGACGGAGCGGAATGCCGCGCGGGTCCTCGTGGAGGACCGATTGACGCCCGCGCAGCGGGGCCGGCACTCGCGCGCCGGGGCCGGAAGCCAGCGCGGATGTCAGGTTTCCGGCGGGATGTCCTCTCACGACTGACCGATTCGCACATCCACACCCGCATGTTTTCAGCCAACTTCCCGGCAGGTCACCCCCCTTGCCGGAATGTCCCCCCACCCCCCTCACCATCAGCGACTACGGCGTCACAAGGCCACGTTGACCCTACGAGTACTGGCCATGGCCGGACAGTGCGCTTTCCACCCGGGTAGCGGAGTGGAACGCTTCCTGATCGAATGCTTTTCGCCAAGTTGCCAAGTCGACATAGCGCTGCGTGCTGAACTTGTCACGCCGACACCACGGGACGCAGTAGATTCGATCATGTATTTACGGCGGGGGAGCCACGTGCAAGGCCGAGGGGATACGTGCAGGTGCGACCAGACCAAGGAGTCGCGACACCCAAGGGGGGCTTAGCGCCATGAGCCAGGATTCCACCGCCGTCGTCGTTGACGGCAGGAAGCTCGCGGGGCGTCGCCGCAGGGAGATCGTCGCGGTGCTGCTCTTCAGCGGCGGACCGATCTTCGAGAGCTCCATTCCACTTTCCGTGTTCGGCATTGACCGGCAGGACGCGGGAGTTCCACGCTACCGACTGCTCGTGTGCGCCGGTGAGGACGGTCCGCTGCGGACCACCGGCGGACTCGAGCTGACCGCGCCATACGGGTTGGAGGCGATCGCCCGGGCAGGCACGGTCGTCGTTCCCGCGTGGCGTTCCATCACCTCACCGCCGCCGCCGGAGGCGCTCGACGCGCTGCGTCTGGCGCACGAGGAGGGGGCCCGGATCGTCGGACTGTGCACGGGGGCATTCGTGCTCGCCGCCGCCGGTCTGCTGGACGGCCGGCCCGCGACGACGCACTGGATGTACGCGCCGACGCTGGCCAAGCGCTACCCGTCCGTCCACGTCGATCCGCGCGAGCTGTTCGTCGACGACGGCGACGTGCTGACGTCCGCGGGCACCGCGGCCGGAATCGACCTGTGCCTGCACATCGTGCGCACGGACCACGGCAGCGAGGCGGCCGGGGCACTGGCCCGCAGGCTCGTCGTCCCGCCGCGCCGTACGGGCGGCCAGGAGCGCTACCTCGACCGGTCGCTGCCGGAGGAGATCGGCGCCGACCCGCTGGCCGAGGTCGTCGCCTGGGCGCTGGAACACCTCCACGAGCAGTTCGACGTGGAGACGCTGGCGGCGCGCGCCTACATGAGCAGGCGCACCTTCGACCGGCGGTTCCGCTCGCTCACCGGCAGTGCTCCGCTGCAGTGGCTGATCACCCAGCGGGTGCTCCAGGCGCAGCGGCTGCTGGAGACCTCCGACTACTCGGTCGACGAGGTCGCCGGACGCTGCGGGTTCCGCTCGCCGGTCGCCCTGCGCGGTCACTTCCGCCGCCAGCTGGGGTCCTCCCCGGCCGCCTACCGCTCCGCCTACCGGGCCCGCCGCCCGCAGGCGGACGTGGCCCAGGTGGCCCAGCTGTCGGAGTCGCCGGTTCCGCACCAGCGCACTCCGCAGCCGCAGCGGGCGGCCGCGGCCCTGGCCGCGGCCGGTCCCACGGTGACGGAGCTGTACGCCCCGGGCCGGGTGCTGCGCGAGCACGCGTAACGAGGTCCCCGGAAGGTCCCCCGCATCGGCGGTAACCGATGCGGGGGACCTTCCGCATAAGGTGGGGCGCATGAACGATCGCATGGTGTGGATCGACTGCGAGATGACCGGGCTCTCGTTGACGGACGACGCACTTATCGAGGTGGCCGCACTGGTCACCGACTCGGAGCTCAACGTGCTCGGCGAAGGCGTGGACATTGTGATCCGCCCGCCGGACGCGGCCCTGGAAACCATGCCCGACGTGGTGCGCGAGATGCACACGTCGTCCGGCCTGCTCGACGAGCTGGCCGGCGGGACCACCCTCGCGGACGCGGAGGCACAGGTCCTGGCCTACGTACGGGAGCACGTGAAGGAACCCCGCAAGGCCCCGCTCTGCGGAAACACGGTCGGCACCGACCGCGGCTTCCTGCTGCGCGACATGGCCGCACTGGAGGGCTACCTGCACTACCGGATCGTGGACGTGTCCTCGATCAAGGAGCTGGCCCGCCGCTGGTACCCGCGCGCCTACTTCAACAGCCCCCCGAAGAACGGCAACCACCGGGCGCTCGCGGACATCAAGGAGTCCATCGCCGAGCTGCGCTACTACCGGGAAGCCGTCTTCGTACCGCAGCCCGGTCCGGACTCGGACACGGCGCGCACCATCGCCGCCAAGCACGTCGTCCCCGGCGCCTAGCCCCCACCGGAGAAGGGCGCGGGGAAAGGAGGGAGCGAGCACCCTCCCGGACCCTGTACCCTTTTCTTCGGCCGGTCGGTTTTCCGACCGGACATGGTGGGTGTAGCTCAGTTGGTAGAGCACCTGGTTGTGGTCCAGGTGGCCGCGGGTTCAAGTCCCGTCACTCACCCTGCAAGAAGGCCTCGTTCCGTGAAAGCGGACCGGGGCCTTCTGCGTTTCCCCGGACCGGGGTCCTAGGAGCGGAAGGCGTCCGCGTGCTCCGTGGACCAGGTGTCGAAGGTGCGCGGAGGGCGGCCGGTGAGGCGCTGCAGGTCGTCGGTGAGGGCGACCGGGAGGCCGTCCGAGGCGGACCAGTAGTCGAGCAGGGCCTCCGCGTACGGGCCCGGTATGGAGCCGTCGACCTCGGCCTTCCACTGCTCCCGCGAGACGGCCTCGAAGGGTATGGGGCGGCCCACGGCCTCGCCCAGTATCGCCAGCTGCGCCGCGAAGGTCAGCGTCCGCGGCCCGGTCAGGGTGTACGCGCGGCCCCCGAGCGAGGGGTCGGTGAGCACCGCGCAGGCGGCTTCGGCGAGATCGCTCTCGTGGACCGGGTCGCTGTACGCACCCGGGTACGGCAGCCGGACCGGGCGACCCGATTTCGTCGCCCAGGCCCAGCCGAGGGCATTGCTCGCGAAGGATCCGGGGCGCAGCAGGGTCGTGCGCAGCGGGGAGGCGAGGAGGGCCTGCTCCACCGCGAGATGGGAGGCGGCGAGGGGGCTGTCGGCGGCGCCGGGGGCGAGGACCGAGGAGGAGGACAGCAGGACGACGTGTTCGACGCCGGCGCCGACGGCCTCCTTCACGAAGGCGTCGATGGCGGCGGCCTCCGCATAGAGGAAGACGGCGCGGACGCCGGCGAGGGCCTCGGGGAAGGTCGCGGGATCGGAGAGGTCGCAGTGGACGGTGCCGGGCGTGTCCGGCTCGCGGGATGCGAGGCGGTACGGGACTCCGTGGGCGGCGAGGAGGGACACGAGCCCCCGGGCGACGGAGCCGCGGCCACCGGTGACGAGGACCTGCGGGGCGTGCGGGGCCTGCGGGGCGCGCGGGACCTGCGGGACCTGCGGGACCTTGGAAGCGTTCGACATGGCGGATTCCTGTTCTTCCTGCTCTAGACTGAGATCGTGACGCAGATTCTGTGTGACGCAATCTCTGCGTCACACAGATAAATTTGGACCACGGAGAAGCCGATGTCAACGGATTACGCTCGTTCGAGTGATGAGTGGACCCGCGCCGAGCTGCTCGCGCGCATCGTCACCGAGAGCCAGCGGCACTACGCCGACTACTCGCTCTTCAACCAGGCCATGGCCGACCACGTCGGCCTGCACCCCACCGACATGCAGTGCGTCGCCCTCCTCGACATGGAGCCCGCGCCCGTCAGCACCGGTGACATCGCCCGTCTCACCGGCCTGACCTCCGGTTCCGCCACCCGCCTGGTGGATCGCATGGTCAAGGCCGGCATCGTCGAGCGGCACGCCGACCCGAACGACCGCCGCCGCTCCCTCGTCGCCCTCTCCCCCGCCGCCCGCGACCGGATCGGCGCCGCGTGGGAGACCCCGGGCCGCGCCTTCGGCGCCGTCCTGGCGAGCTACTCCGACACCGAGCTCGCCGTCATCGCCGACTACCTGCACCGCGCCGCCGAAGTCGGCCGCGCCCAGGCCAAGCGGCTGAACTCGGCGGACGGTGCCTGACCCCGCCGACACGGCCGACTCGGGACAGGCCCTACCGAAGCGGCCGCTCCGGCGCTAGCCTCCCGCTCAACGGGCAACGGCGCGCGCCGGAGAAACGGGAGGGTCGGCGTGCGGCTGGAGGTTGTCCATGCCCACGCCGTCCCCCAAGTCCACAAACGTGCCCGCACCCCTGCCCGCCCCTGCGGACGCACCCGCCCCCGCCCCCGCCCCCGCAGGCTTCCGCGGGGTGTTCGCCCTCGGCGGCCTCGCCCTCCCCGTCCACGGGTTCCTCGCCCGGCTCCCCGCCGCGCTGTGCCCCATCGGGACGCTGCTGCTCATCAACGAACGCGACGGCATCGGCGACGCCGGGACCATCGCCGCCGCCCTGTGGCTCGGGCAGGCCCTCGGTGGTCCGGTCATCGGCCGGCTCGCCGACCGGCGCGGCCACCGGCCCGTCCTGCTGGTCGCCTGCGCCGCCAACGCCGCCGTGCTCCTCGCCCTCGTCGCGGCCGTGCTCGGCGGGCTGCCGCTCGCCGCGCGCATCGCGCTCGCCGTCGCCGCCGGCCTCACGGCGGCGCAGGTCGGGCCGCTGGCCCGGGCCCGGTGGGCGCGGCTGGCCGGGGAGGACGAGGCCCTGGTCGGGGCCGCGCTCTCCTTCGACACCACCCTCGACGAGGTCGGCTTCATGGTGGGGCCCGCGCTGGCCGGCATCCTCGCGGTGACCGTCCACCCCGCGTCGGCGCTGCTCCTCGCGGCCGCCCTGGGCCTGGTGTTCGGCACGCTCTTCGCCGTGCATCCCACGGCGCCCGGGCCGACGGGGCCGGGCACCGGGGCGCGGGGCGACGTACGGCTGTGGTCTCCGGGGCTGGCGCTGCTGTTCGCCGTGGCCGTCCTGCAGGGCGCCGCCTGGAGCGGGGCCAGCACCGGGGTCAACGCGCTCGCCGTGGCGGTCGGCTCCCCCGGGGCCGCCGGGCTCGTGTGGGCCGCCATGGCAGTGACCAGCTCGGTGGCCGGCTTCGTGACCGTGGCCCGGCCGGGTACGGCCGGCCCGGCCGTGCGGCTGCGCAGGACCATCGCCGCCCAGGCACTGCTGACGCTTCCGCTGCTCGCCGTCTCCGGCCTGTGGGGCGCGGCCTTCGCCGTCGCCGGGATCGGGCTGGCCGTCGCCCCGCACCTGATCGCGCTGTTCGGCCTCGTGGAACGGGCCGGCCCCGCCCAGCGGATGGGCGAGGCCATGACCCTGGCCGGCAGCGGCCTGATCATCGGCCAGGCGCTGGCCGCCGCGGTCTCCGGCCCGCTCGCCGCGGCCCACGGGTACCGGGCGGCCTTCGCCGTCTCCTGCACGGCCGCGGCCGCCTCCGCGGTCCTGGCGTGGGCGGCCGCCGACCGGGTGCTCGGGCCCGGGCTCAGCCCGACTGCGGCCGGTTCGCGCCCTGGATGTGGAAGTTGAAGTCCGTGTGGCCGAGGGTCCCCATCAGCCGGAGCCAGACCGGCAGGAGCATCTCCGTGCCGCGCGCGGTGTCGATGCCGCCCAGGTCGATGACGCTGTGCTCGCGCCAGTCGAAGGAGTACAGGAGTTCCCGTACGGCCTTCTTGGCCTCGGCGTCCTCACCCGAGAGGAAGACGGTGTGCTCGCCGGGGACCCGGGCCGGGTCGACCATGACCTGGCAGTTCATCGTGTTCAGCGTCTTGACCACGCGCAGCCCCGGGAACGTCCGCTGGATCAGCTCGCCCAGGCTGTCGCTGTCCACCGGGTCGAGCCCGGGCGGGAATCCGCGCGAGAAGTCCAGCGGGTTCGCGATGTCGATCAGGATCTTGCCGTCGAGGTGCGCGGCGTCGGCCTCCGTCAGGGCCGCCACGCTGACCTGGCCGCCCGTGGCGTTGACGAGCACCTCGCCGAGCCGCGCCGCCTCCGCGAAGGGGGCCAGGGCGGCCGCCGGGTGGGCCTGCTGCCAGGCGGCGTACTCGGTGCGGTCCAGGGTGGCCGCGGGGTCCCGGGTGCCGATGACGACCTCGTGGCCGAGGGAGAGCAACCGGGCGGCCACGGTACGGCCGACGATCCCGGTGCCGAGGACTGCGTAGCGCATGACGGCTTCCCATCGCATACGGAAGGAACACGGAGGAACGGGGAGAAGGGCGGACCCACTCAAGCAGGTCGTACGGATTCCCGCGCGCAAGGCGTCAACTCCGCGCCAACCTCAGCTAGTCCAGGATCCCCACGTCGTAGAAGAACTGGTAGCGCGTCGGGGTGTCCGGCAGGAACCAGTGGAAGCCCTCCTCCAGGAAGACGGCCACGAGGTTCACGGCGATCACCAGCCCCAGGAACCACAGCGCGGCCATCCCCACCGTGCGGTACGGTCCCGGGTCCTCGGCGGGGACGATCCGGTCCGCGGTGGCGTGGGCGAAGGCCAGCACGATGCCCACGGCGACGACCGAGGCCTGGAAGAGGATCCACGCCCAGACGTAGAGGTGCAGCCCGAACACCTCGCTCCCGTACCCCTTGTCACCCGGCAGCACGTGCAGCATCGTCTGGCGCCACGAGGCGAAGGAGCCGGCGGTCACGGCGACCAGGGACAGGCCCCAGCCCATCATGTAGTCGCGGCCGGTGACCGCCCCGCGCGAGAGCGCGGTCCGCACGATGTGGGCCGCCCCCACGGCCGCCAGCAGCATGAACATCCGCTGCACGAGGCAGAGCGGGCAGGGGTACTCCCCCCTCCCGAACTGGTAGAAGAGCCCGCCGCACGCCACCCCCGTCCAGCCGAGGGCGAAGGCGCACGCGCACCAGAACTGGACCCGGCCCAGCAGGCCGCCCTGCAGCGGCGCCTCCGGGACGAGGCTGGACATCGCTGCCACGGTCAGTAGCTCAAGGTGAGGGCGAGGCCGCTGGTGATGTGGTGCGCCATCAGCAGGATCACGGCGAGGAGCACGAGCCACCAGGCGCCGAGCACGACGAACCGCGGGGAGTCCCGGTACATCGCGATCGAGGTGGCGAGGAGGCCGCCGAAGACGAGGGTGTCCATGGCGCGGACCGTACCGACCGGGGGACACGGCGGACGTGCGGCGCGCCCCCTCCCGGCACAGGGTTACGTCAGTTGCGCCGCCGCCTGCGCCGGCTGCGTCCGGTGCGGGCCGACTCGCCCCGGGCCCGCCCGTCCAGCGCGATCCACACCCGCACCTCGGTGCCGCCGAGCACCGAACGCCCCAGCCGCACGTCCCCGCCCGTCGACTCCGCGACCCGCCGCACGATGTCCAGCCCCAGGCCCGTGGACCCGTCGCGGCCGCCGTCGTTGCCGCGCCGCAGGGCCGCGTCCGGATCGGCGATGCCGCCCCCCGCGTCCGAGACGAGCACGATGACCGCGTCCCCCGCGTCGTGGACGTCCACCGCGAAGGGGGTGCCCTCCGGGGTGTGCCGGAACACGTTGCCCAGCATGGCGTCCAGCGCCGCCGCCAGCTCCGGCCGGGCCACGGGGATCCGTACCGTACGGTCGACCCCCGCGAGCCGCACCTCGCGGCCCTCGTCCTCCGCCAGCGCCGACCAGAACCCCATCCGGTCGCGGATCACCTCGGAGGCGTCGCAGCCGGCGCCCGGCCCCTGCACCCCGCCGGGCCCCTGCGCCGCGGCCGGGCGCTGCTCGCGGGCGGTACGGATGATCGTGTCGACCTCCCGCTCCAGCTGTTCCACGGCCGCCCGGGTCTGCTCCGCGGCCGGACCGTCGCCGAGGGAGGCCGCGTTGAGCCGCAGCACCGTCAGCGGGGTGCGCAGCCGGTGCGAGAGGTCGGCGGCCAGCTCCCGCTCGTTGGCCAGGAGTTCCACGACCTGGTCCGCCATCGAGTTGAACGCGACGGCCGCCGAGCGGAGTTCCTTCGGCCCGTCCTCCGGGACCCGGGCCCCCAAACGCCCCTCGCCGAGCCGGTGCGCGGCGTCCGCGAGCCGTTCGGCCGGCCGCACCAGCCGGGCTCCGAGCCGGTCCGCGACCGCCACCGAGCCCACGATCAGGGCGAGGCCGACCCCGGCGAGGACCAGCCAGGCGGTGGCGACGCCGTTGCTGACCTCGCGCTCCGGCACCAGGATCTCCACCACGGCGATGTCCCCGGAGCCGAGCGCCACGGGCTGGAGCAGGGCGAAGCCGCCGCCCGCCACCGGGGCCGTCGCGGCCCGGCCGATCCGCCGGGTCTCCAGGACGGCGCGCTCGCCGGCCCAGCCGTCGCCGATGTCCACGCGCGGGTCGTCCCCGACGGCCGGGACGTGCACGGCCATCCGCCGGTCGGCGCCCATCTGCGTGGACTCCACGGCCTTGCGCAACTGCACCGGGTCGGTGGTGATGGACAGCGTCGGCCCGATGGTGGCGGCCTGCCGCTCGGCGTTGGAGAACGCCCGGTCGCTGGCCATCTCCTGGACGACCAGCCCGAGCGGTACGGCGAAGGCGACGACCACCATCACGGTGACCGCGAGGCACACCTTGACGAGGGCCCACCTCACGGAGAGCCCCTCACGCCGGCGGCTCCAGCTTCACCCCGACGCCCCTCAAGGTGTGCAGGTAGCGCGGGCTGGCGGCGGTTTCGCCGAGCTTGCGGCGCAGCCACGACAGGTGGACGTCGATGGTCTGGTCGTCGCCGTAGGACTGCTGCCAGACCTCGGCGAGCAGCTCCCGGCGGGCCACGACCACGCCCGGCCGCCCGGCCAGGAAGGCCAGCAGGTCGAACTCCCGGCGGGTGAGGTCCAGTACGGCCCCGTCCAGCTCGGCCTGCCGGCGCAGCGGGTCGATCGCGAGGCCGCCGACGCGCAGCACCCGGGAGGGCGGTTCGGCTCCGGCGGCGGAGCGGGCGCGGCGCAGCACGGCGGCCATCCGGGCGGAGAGGTGTTCCACGGAGAAGGGTTTGGTCAGGTAGTCGTCGGCGCCGTCGTTGAGGAGCCGGACGATCTCCGCCTCGTCGTCGCGGGCGGTCGCGATGATGACGGGCACGTCGGTGATCCCGCGCAGCATCTTGAGCGCCTCGGCCCCGTCCAGGTCGGGCAGTCCGAGGTCGAGGATGACCACGTCGAAGCGGTTGTGGGCGACCTCGCGCAGCGCCTCCAGGGCGGTGCCGACGCTGCGCACGGTGTGCGAGGCCTCGGTCAGGTGCCGGATGAGGGCGGAACGTACGAACTGGTCGTCCTCGACCACGAGCACACTAGCCATGGCCCGCACCGTAGCCCATTCGGGGGATGCCGCGGGGTGGCGGGCCGGGTCTGGGGCTGGTGGTGCAGTATGTCCCCCGATGGGACGAGGACGTGTGGGCAGAGCGGTCGGCCACGCGGGGGCGTGGACCCTGGCGACCGGGGCGGCGGTGACGCTGTCGTGGTGGGGCGTGCACTCGGTCATGTCCGGTACCGCCTACGATCCGCCGCTCGCGGTGCCGCTGGCCGCGCAGCCCCTCTCCTCCTCCACCCACCAGGCCCTGCCGCCGGATCCGACGCCTTCCGCCACGCCGTCGCCGTCGCCCCCGCCGTCCGCGTCCACCGCGCCGGCCTCCCCTTCTCCCTCCGCCAAGTCCCCTGCGCCGCCCACCCCGCAGCCGCGGCGCCAGGCGCCTGCGGGCGGGAACGTGAAGGCGTACAGCGTCTCGGGCGGCCGGGTCGTCTTCGATCTCGGCGGCGCCTCCGGCGAGCTGGTGTCGGCGACCCCGCTGGCCGGCTGGCGGATGCAGGTCTGGAAGCAGCCGTCCTGGATCCGCGTCACCTTCACCCGTGACGGCCGCGAGGTGTCGGTGTTCTGCACCTGGCACGACCACCCGCCGCTGGTGGAGATCGTCGACCCGTAGCGGGCCGGCCCGGGGACGGCTGTCCACAGGGCCCGTCCTCCCGGCCGGGACCGCCGGATACCGTGGCGCCATGAGCACCCGCGCGCGGTACGTCACCGACCTGATCGAGGCCTGCGAGCGGTACGCCGACCGGCCCGCCCTCGGGTCGGGTCCCTGGGTCCTGACCTACTCCGAGGTGCTGGCCTGGACGTACCGGCTGGCGGGCGCGCTGGCCGAGCTGGGGATCGGGCGGGGCTCCGCACTGGCCTGCGTCTCGGCGGGCAACCCGCCCCGGACCCTGCTCGTACGGCTGGCCGCGCACGTGCTCGGGGCCCGGCTGACCCACGTGTGCGTCGGCCCCACCACCCACGGACTCGACCACCTGCTACGGGACTGCGCGCCCGACCTGGTGGTCCACGACACCCCGGTGCCGCCGGGCCCCGGGGCCCGCATCGGCCTGGCCGTGCTGCTGGAGCTGGCCTCCGTCCGGGAGGCCCTGCCCGTGGCGGTGGCGGCGCGCGGCGAGGACGTGGCCCGGGTGACGTACACGGGCGGTACCACGGGCCGGCCGAAGGGGGTGGCCTCCACCTTCGCCGCGATGGCGGCCCGTACGGCCACCCGCACCGACTCCCCCGACGCCGCGCGGCTCACCTTCGTGTCGACCGACTCGCTCTCCCAGCGCTCCGGCGGCCGGTGCCTGGAGCAGCTGCGGATCGGCGGCCGCTCGGAGGTCGTGCACCCGCTCGGCACCCGGGAGTTCGCCGAGGCCTGCCGCCGGCTCGGGCCCGCGGCCACCTACCTGACGCCGTCGATGCTGTACCGGCTGCTCGACGACCCGGAGACCGCGGACGGCGTGCCCGGCCTGGTACGGGTCTCCTACGGCGACTCCCCCGTCCACCCGGAGCGGCTGCGCCGGGCGGTGACCCGGTGGGGTCCGGGGGTGCGCTGGACCCAGGGCTACGGGATGAACGAGGCCGGGGTGCTGAGCCGGCTCTCCCCGGCCGACCACGACGCGGCGGCCGCCGACCGCCCCCACCTGCTCGGCTCCGTGGGCCGGCCGGCTCCCGGGGTGGAGGTCGAGGTGCGGGGCGCCGCACCGGGGGCCACCGGGGAGGTCTGGGTGCGCTCCCCCATGGTGATGGCCGGCTACCGCAACCAGCCCGCCCTGACCGCCGAGGTGCTGCACGACGGCTGGCTGCGCACGGGGGACGTCGGGCACTTCGACGCCGACGGGTACCTGTACCTCGACGACCGGGTCAAGGACGTGGTGATGGTGCACGGGGCGAACATCTACTGCGGCCCGATCGAGACGGCCCTGACCCGGCACCCCGCCGTGGCCCGGGCGGCCGTCGTGGGGCGGACGGACCCGCTCACCGGGGAGGCGGTCTGCGCCTTCCTCGTCGCGGCCCCCGGCCACACCCCGACGGACGAGGTGGCGGACGAGGCGTGCGCACGCGTCGCGGCGGAGCTGGCGCCGGGGCAGCGGCCGGCGGCGGTGTTCTGGCTGCCCGCGCTCCCGCTGACGGACCGCGGCAAGCCGGACAAGCGGCGCCTGCGGGAGATGGCCGCGGCCGCGCAGGGGTAGCCGCGGATCGGCTCAGCGGAAGACCGACGGCGGAGGCTCCGGCGAGGCCACCGCCGAGGCGTCCGAGACCGGGGCGGCGCCGCCCGCGAAGTCGATGAGGGCGCGGCCGTGTTCGACCCGGCCGGGGTGCGGGTCGCTCGCCACCCGGCGGGTGAACTCGGCGACCGGGAGCTCCCGGTCGGCGGCCACCAGCACGCCGTTGCCGAAGCGTTTCCCCCGCCACACCACGGGGTCGGCGGCCATCGCCAGTTCCGCGAACCGGGACGCGGCCGTGGCGATCTGGCCCCGCAGATGGGAGAGCGGCGGACCGTCCGCGAGGTTCGCCACGTACCAGCCGCCCGGCGCCAGGGCCCGGCGTACGTCGTCCAGGAACTCGGTGCTCGTCAGGTGCGCCGGGGTGCGGGCCCCGCTGAACACGTCGGCGATCACCAGGTCGGCCCAGCCGTCCGGGATCTTCGCCAGCCCGGCCCGGGCGTCGACCGCGCGGACCCGGACCCGGGCCTGCGGGTCCAGCGGCAGGTGTTCCCGTACGAAGGCCACCAGCCCGGCGTCGATCTCGACGATCTGCTGCGTCGAGCGGGGCCGGGAGGCGGCCGTGTAGCGGGCGAGGGTGAAGGCGCCGCCGCCGAGGTGGAGCACGTTCAGGGGCTGGCGGGCGGGTGCGAAGAGGTCGATCAGGTGACCGATCCGGCGCTGGTAGGAGAAGTCCAGGTGGCCGGGGTCGTCCAGGTCCACGTGGGACTGCGGGGCCCCGTCGATCAGCAGGGTCCAGGCGCGCGACCGCTCCCGGTCGGGCTCCAGCGCGGCGTGACCGCCGTCCACCGGCCCGGCCGGCGCCCCGGCGGTCTCGCGCCCGCGCCGCCTGTCGCTGCCACTGCCCTTGTCGCTGCCCTTGTCACTGCGATTGCCCTTGCCTGCCACATCCTCATTATGGCTGGTCAGGGCCCGACCGGGGTCAGCGGCAGTTGTCGGCGGCCTCGATCAGCCGGGCCGCCTCGCCGAGCGCCGCCCGCAGCACCTCGGGGTCGGTGACCGGCCCGACGGCATCCGGCGGCAGCAGCCAGCCGGTGTCGCCCGCGGTGGGCGAGGTGTCGCCGAAGCGCATGCCGCGCCCGTTGGTGTGCGTACAGGCACTGCCCGGAAGGTCCCAGGCGTCGGCGGTGCCGGGCGGGACGAGGAAGCCGAGGGTGCTGCCGGAGCCGTCGTGCAGGACCGGGCCGACGCCGCCCGCGCGGCTGGCCTGGCCGGCGGCCCGCTGGATGATGTCGACGGCCTCCAGCCCCTGCCGGGTGGGCACGGTCACCAGGTCCGGGGCGCCCGCGAGGAGGGCCGCTCCGGGTTCGGTCGCGGTGTTCACGTCCGTACTCTCCATGCCGCCCTCCACCAAGGGAACCCCTCCTCAGATCCGCGTACGAGCATCGCGCGAGCGGTCCCGGAAGCCGGCGGGCTTCCTCCCACTCCGCATGAGTTCAACGCACGGGAACGTCAACAGGTGCGGCGGCAAGACGCTGCAAAGGATGGCAGTTCATGGCGGATCGCGGGTGAGATATCCGTTTTGTAGCCAAACACCGAGTCAACCCTCCCTCCCTGGCGGTACGTTCGTGCCCGCCGGGCAGCGCGTCACACAGGCACCACCGCTTCACCGCACAGGCACCGGCAGCGCGATCACTTGCCCAGAGAGGCCACGTCCATGGCGGCGTCCCCCCACTCACCGAACATCCCCTTCCGGCGACTGCGCGGTCAGCACTCCCCGGCCGAATTCGCCGCGTTGGTGCGCAGGGCGGCGAAGGAAATCGGAGAAACGGTTTCCTGCGACGCCCGTTACATCGGCCGGGTCGAATCCGGCGAGATCCGCTGCCCCAACTACGCCTACGAGCGGGTCTTCCTCCACATGTTCCCCGGCCGCACCCTGGCCGACCTGGGGTTCTCCCCGCGCGAGACGGTACGGGGCCGGCTGGCGCAGCGCGAACAGGCCGCGCCCTTCGCCGCCTTCGCCAAACGCCCGCACCCCACCGGCTTCCCTGCCCCTTCGCGTTCCAAGGAGAGCGACGTGCTGCGTCGCGCGTTCATGGCGGGGGGCTCCGCGACCGTGGCGGCCGCGACCCTCAGCCTCACCCTGCTCGGCGACACCCGCCGGATGCCCTCCCGCGCCGGCGAGGCCGAGGCGGCGGCCGTCGAGGACGCCGTACGCCAGATCCGGCTGCTGGACGACCGGCACGGCGCCGACGCCCTGTACCGGCGGGCCGCCGAACCCCTGCGCACCGCCTACGCATTGCTCGATGCGGGGGCGACCCGGCAGTCCA
Source organism: Streptomyces sp. NPDC051563 (assembly GCF_044454225.1). Lineage (NCBI taxonomy): Bacteria > Bacillati > Actinomycetota > Actinomycetes > Kitasatosporales > Streptomycetaceae > Streptomyces > Streptomyces sp. NPDC051563. The sequence continues at coordinate 79,841 of NZ_JBITDL010000013.1, read as the reverse complement.
CGGAGGACCGGCTGCACGCGGGCGCGGGCGAGCTGGCCATCTCGGTGGGCTGGCTCGCGCACGACTCGGGCCGGTTCGACGACGCCCGCTCGCACTACGCGGAGGCGCTGGCCACGGCCCGGGTCTCCGGGGACTCCGGACTGGAGGCGCACGCCTTCAGCAACATGGCCTTCCTGGCCCGGGACTGCGGGCGCCCCCGCGAATCGGTCCGGGCGGCCCAGGCGGGCCGCCGCGCCGCCCGTTCGCTCGGTTCCCCGCGGCTGCTGTCGCTGCTCGCCCTGCGGGAGGCCGGCGGCTGGGCGGGACTGTCCGACCGCAAGGCCTGCGAGGAGGCGCTGACCCGGGCGCACACGGAGTTCTCCCGCGGCGAGGCCGGGGCGGACCCCGAGTGGATGTCCTTCTTCGGCGAGGCCGAGCTGGAGTCCCTGGAGTCCCGCTGCTGGGCCGCGCTCGGTGAGCACGCCCGGGCCGCCCGGCACGCCCGCCGGGCGGCGGACCTCCAGGACCCGCACTTCGCCCGGAACGTCGCCCTCTACACCGCGGAGCTGGCCGACGACCTGGCCCACGCGGGCGCCCCCGACGAGGCCGCCTGGGCGGGCGGCCGGGTGCTGGAGCTGCTGGACCAGGTCCAGTCGACCCGGATCCGGTCGATGCTGGCGGCGACGGCCCGCACCCTGGTCCCGCACCAGCGCTCCCCGCGCGTCGGCGCCTTCCTCGGGCGGCACGCCTCGACGGTGTGATGACGGGTACGGCCACGAACAGGTACACCGTGACCGGCAGCGTCCGACGCGCAGGACATGAGGCCGCCCCGCGGGGACCGCGTGCTCGTCCAGGGGATCTGGGGCGGGGAGCCCGCTGCCCGGATCCGGGCAGCGGGCTCCGGCACGCCGCCGCTACGCGTCCAGGTGGCCCGTGTCGTTCCAGCGTTCCAGCGCGGGGGCCCCGTACGCCCAGCCGAGGACCGACAGGGAGGTCGGCTCCAGCCGGATGCGGGCGCCGAAGGAGGCGTCGAAGCCGAGCCAGCGTGCGGCCAGGGTGCGCAGGATGTGGCCGTGCGCGAAGACGAGGACGTCGCGCTCGGCCGAGCGGGCCCAGGTGACGACCTCGTCGGCGCGGGCCGAGACGTCCGCGACGGACTCGCCGCCCGGGACCCCGTCGCGCCAGATCAGCCAGCCGGGCCGGATCGCCTGGATCTCGGCCGGGGTCATGCCCTCGTAGTCGCCGTAGTCCCACTCCATCAGCGCGTCCCACGGCTCCGCCTGGATCCCGAAGCCGGCCAGCTCGCAGCTCTCGCTGGCGCGCACCAGGGGGCTGGTGCGCACCTCCAGGCCGCGCAGGCTCGCCCACGGGTCGCGGGCGAGGCGCTCGCCGAGCAGTTTGGCGCCGTGCTTCCCCTCCTCCAGCAGGGGCACGTCCGTGCGTCCGGTGTGCTTGCCGAGCTGGGACCACGCCGTCTGGCCGTGACGGGCCAAGAGGATGCGGGGGGCCATATGAGTTCTCCCGGTCGAGGGGTGGGATGGGTGGGACGGGCGGGACGGGTGGAGCACCGACGGTCCGACCATTCGCACTGCTTTGCGGTGGTTCCGTCGCCGTTCCATCATCCATCAGATGAACGGCACGCAACCCTTGCCTCTTCACACACGTCATACGCCGTATGACTAATAGGCGGCAGCCTCCGCGCTGGTGGGCCGAACTGCTGCTCCTCGGGCTCGTCTACGCGGCGTACTCGGGTGGCAGACTCCTCGCCCGGGGCGACGTCGGGATGGCGGTGGACCACGGGCTCGCGATCCTGCGTCTGGAGGAGCTCCTGGCCATCGACCTGGAGCGGCCGCTCAACCGGCTCTTCACCGCGCAGCCGGTCCTCGGCGTACCCGCCGACTTCGTCTACGCCTCCCTGCACTATCTCGTGACCCCCGCGGTGCTGGTCTGGCTCTATCGGCGCCGCCCCCAGCAGTATCGTTTCGCCCGCACCTGGCTCATGCTCTCCACCCTCCTCGGCCTCGTCGGCTTCGCCCTGCTGCCCACCTGCCCGCCACGGCTGCTCGACGCCTCGTACGGGTTCACCGACACGATGGCCCGCTACAGCTCCTACGGCTGGTGGGGCGGGGAGGCCAGCGCCCCGCGCGGGCTCGGCTCCTTCACCAACCAGTTCGCGGCCATGCCCAGCCTGCACGTGGGCTGGGCGCTGTGGTGCGGGATCATGCTGTGGAGCTGTGGGCGCCGGCCGCTGGTGCGGGCGCTCGGGGCCGCGTACCCCGCGGTCACCACCCTCGTGGTCATGGGCACCGCCAACCACTACTTCCTCGACGCCGTCGCCGGGGCCGCCGTGATGGGGGCGGGCTGCCTCGCCGCCCGCGCCCTGCCCGCAGGGATCACCGGGGTCGCCGCCTCCGCCCCGCACACCACCCGAACAGCCGGTTTCCGCGGTAAGTCCACGATTGTCAGTGGCGGATGGGAGACTTCCGCGGGTGAGCTCCTACCCGTCCAGCGGTCAGCCGTCGCAGACCCCGCCGCGGTCCCCCGGACCGACGGCGCAGCCGGCGGCATGGCAGGCCACCCAGGCCGCGCAGCCGACGAATCCCCCGAGTCCCCCGAAGACGCTCCGGCAGCGGCTCGCTGACCTGCGCGGCCCCGATGTCGCGCCGCGCCCGCTGGACGCCCGCGCGCTGGCGGCCCTCGCCGCCAACCCCGGCTGCGGCAGACGCGCCCTGCTCGACGGGGCCGGCGTGGACAAGACCGTCCTCGCGGCGGCGCTCGGCTCCCCCGCGGCCTTCGGGCAGTCGCAGTTCGCCATCGTGCGCGGCAACTCCTTCGAGGCCAAGGTCAAGGGCGACGGCGGGGCCGAGCTCCTGCGGCTGGTGTACGAGCACCTCGGCGCGGGATCAGGCGGTGCGGGATCGGGCACCGCGGGATCGGGCGGTGCGGTGGATCCGCCCGGACCGGACGCCCTCACCCCCGACCTCACGGCCGCCGGCCCCCAGGGCCGCGCCGCCCGCACCGCGCTCGCGCTGCGCGAGGCGACCACCGCCGGGGCCTGGACCCTGCTCGACCACCCCATGCTCGCGCTGGAGGTGGCCGGCTCCCCCGCCTACCTGGAGCCGGACGCGGTCGTCGTGCACCCCGACGGGCGCTGGACCGTGGTGGAGATCAAGTCCTTCCCGATGATCGACGGGGCGGCCGACGCCGCGAAGGTGGGCGCCGCCGCCCGCCAGGCCGCCGTCTACGTCCTGGCCCTGGAGACCACCGCCGCCAAGGTGGCCGGGGCCGAGGTCGGGCACACCGTGCTGCTCGTCTGCCCCAAGGACTTCTCCAACCTGCCCACCGCCGCCCCCGTCGACGTCCGCCGCGAGCGCTCGGTCACCCGGCGCCAGCTGGAGCGGCTCACCCGGGTCGAGGAACTGGCCGGGGCCCTGCCCGCGGGCCTCACCTTCGACCCGGCGTGCTCCGCCGAGGAGCTGACCGAGGCCGTGTCGGCCGTGTCCGCCTCCTACGCCCCCGAGTGCCTGGCCGCCTGCGAGCTGGCCTTCCACTGCCGGGACCGGGCCCGCACGGCCGGCGAGGTGACCGCGCTCGGCCGCTCCGTACGGGGCGAGCTGGGCGGGCTGACCACCATCGAGGCGGCCCTCGCGGCGGCCTCGGGGTGCGGCGTCCCCGACGGGGCGGCTCCCGACGGCACCGGCACCGAGGACCCCACGGCCGCCGCCCTGCGGCAGGCCGCCCGGCTGCGCGCCGAGGCGCTGGAGCAGGCCCCCGCCCGCGTCCGCACGGAGGCCGCCGCATGTCCCTGCTGAACACCCTGGCCCGGCTGGAGGCCGTCCGCGCCGGGCGGGCCCAGCCGCTGGCGACCGTACGGCACCGGCATCTGAGCGAGCGCCCGCTGGTCTTCGTACCGCTGACCACGGCGGGCGAGGCCGGGGCTCCGCTGGGCGCGATGGTCGGCACCGATCCGGACCGGCCGCACGTCCTGGCCATACCGCAGCCGCGCGACCGGGACATGCGGTGGGCGTTCCTGGCGGAGCTGGCCGGGCACGTGGTCCCGTACATCGAGGGCTACGCGGACGCCGTCGAGCCGGTGGAGCGCACCGAGACCGACCCGGAGACGGGCAAGCGGGTCAAGGTGGAGGCCGAGCTCTGCCTGGACGCGCCGCAGCTGATCGTGCCGAGCCGCGCGGGCATCGAGTACGTACGGCTGCTGGGGCGGTCCATGCGGTTCCGGCGCACCGCCGAGGAGGATCCCGAGCACCCGTATCCGGCGCCCGCGCAGGTGCCGCTGCTGGGCCGCTGGTTCACGCACTTCGCCGAGCGCTCCCGGGTGCCCGGCTCCTCCCTGCTGCTGTCGGCCACGGACCTGCTGTCGCGGCACTGGGCGACCGGGCAGAGCAATCTGGAGGACCAGCACCTGGCGGCCCTGCTGGCGTGGATCGACCCGCCCGCGGGCGAATCCGGTGCCGAGCGGGCGCTGCGCGCGGAGCTCGGCCGGGACCCGCGGGGCCTGCTGCTGGTCCCGCCGGCGGGTCCGGCCACCGATCCGGCCTTCGACAACAAGCTGCTGGCCCCGGCGATCGCGAAGTTCGACGCGGCACGGGCGGCGGAGGCCGCCGGCGGGAACGGCGACGGACGGCGCGCCGCCGCCGAGCAGGCGGTCCGGCGGCTGGTCGTGGAGCAGATGGAGGGCACCTGGCGGGCGGTCTGGGAGTCGGTGGCCCTGCTGCGCGAACTGCCCGCGGGCGAGCGGGCCGAGGACCGCTGGACCGGTGACCGCTGGTCGTACACCGGCCACCGGGACCGGGTCCGGGCGGGCGAGGGCCCGCAGCCGCGCCGCGACGACGCGGTGACGGCGGCGCGCAAGCTCGCGGCGCGGGAGACCGAGCAGGTGCGGCTCGACGCCCAGGAGGCGCTGGACGACCTGCTGGTGATGGCGGGCCGGCGGCTCTCGGGCGAGGCCTTCGCGGGCGAGGTCACCGAAGTGGTCATGGAGTGGACCGAGTCGAAGCGGCCGAGCCCGCGCCCCCTGGTGTGGGTGGCCACGGAGGACCGGCCGCAGCTCCCCGAGGACGGCGGCGGCAGCGCCGGTACCGGCGGTCCGAAGGTGTACCGCTCGCTGGACGGGCGCCCGCAGAGCGCGCAGTTCGTGCGCCGCGAGGAGGACGGCCGGCTCGTGCTGCGCCTGCTCGACAAGATGGGCCGCGGCAAGGATCCGGAGCCGGGTTCGGTGCCGGAGAAGGGCGACCGGGTCTGCTGGACGCTGTTCGAGCACGATGCGCGCGGCGGCCCGAAGCTGCCGGACCCCGAGCGGACCCCGTGGACCCACGGCGGGCCGCCCGCGCACCTGACCGGCGGCACCCCCGTGCTGCCGCTCCCCGACCCCGTGACCGCCGAGGACCTCCTGTGAGCACCGCGAGCACCGCATTCGATCCGGGCGCGGCCGCCGGCCGGGCCACCGACGCCATCCTGCGCGACACCCTGCACGGCGCCGCCCGGGGCGTGGTGGTCGACTCCCCGCCCGGGGCCGGGAAGTCCACCCTGGTGGTGCGTGCGGCCCGGGACCTGGCGGCGGCGGGGCGTCGGCTGATGGTGGTCGCGCAGACCAACGCACAGGTCGATGACCTGGTGCTGCGGCTGCACGCGAAGGATCCGGGGCTGAAGGTGGGCCGGCTGCACAGCAGCGAGGGCGATGCCTACGATCCTGCGCTGCGCGACCTGGATTCGGTGGTCCTCTCGGCGAAGCCGGGGGACCTCGCGGGGCTGCCGGTCACCATCTCGACGGCGGCCAAGTGGGCGTGGGTCAAGGACGTGGAGCCCTGGGAGCACGCCATCGTGGACGAGGCGTACCAGATGCGCTCGGACGCGCTGCTGGCCGTGGCCGGGCTGTTCGACCGGGCGCTGTTCGTGGGCGACCCGGGGCAGCTCGATCCCTTCAGCGTGGTCGGCGCCGAGCAGTGGGCGGGCCTGTCCTACGATCCCTCGGCCTCGGCGGTGTCCACCCTCCTCGCCCACAACCCGGATCTGCCGCAGCACCGGCTGCCGGTGTCCTGGCGGCTGCCGGCTTCGGCCGCGCCCCTGGTCTCCCGCGCCTTCTACCCGTACACGCAGTTCCGCAGCGGCACGGGCCACGGCGACCGGCGGCTGTCCTACGGGGTCGCGGGCGACGGCTCGGGCCCCGACCGGGTGCTGGACGAGGCCGCCGAGTCGGGGTGGGGGCTGCTGGAGCTGCCGGCCCGGCACACCCCGCGCACCGACCCGGAGGCGGTCCGGGCGGTGGCCCTGGTGGTGCGCCGGGCGCTGGACCGGGGCGCGGTGACGGTGGACGAGCACCCGGGCGGCCCGTCCCCGCTGACGGCGGACCGGATCGCGGTGGGCACCGCGCACCGGGACCAGGCGGCGGCGGTCAGGGCGGCGCTGTGCGCGCTCGGGGTCACCGGCGTCACCGTGGACACGGCCAACCGGCTCCAGGGCCGCGAGTACGACCTCACGGTGGTGCTGCACCCGCTGTCGGGCCGCCCCGACGCGACGGCCTTCCACCTGGAGACGGGCCGGCTGTGCGTCCTGGCCTCCCGGCACCGGCACGCCTGCGTGGTCGTGGCCAGGGCGGGGATAGCGGAGCTCCTGGACGCCCACCCGTCCTCGGAGCCAGTGCAGTTGGGCGTGACGATGAAGTTCCCGGACGGCTGGGAGGCCAACCACTCGGTCCTGGCTCACCTGGCCGAGCACCGGGTGCTCTGGCGGCCGTAGCGCAAAGGCGGATCCGGGCCCCCGCTTCGGTATGTGAAAATCACGGCATCGTACAAGTGATCGTTCCAGAAGGGGGCTTGTCCTCCCGTCATGCCGTTGACCCGCCGTACCGTCCTGACCACCGTGGCCGCCGCCGTCCCGGTCATCGCCCCCGCCGCGGCCGCCCGGGCAGCCGGCCGTCCGGCCGCCCTCACGGCCGGTCCCCTCGCGGCCGGCCCCCTTGCCGGGAGCCCGGCCGGTCCGGGCCTGCACGCGGGGAACAGGTTCGACCTGCGGGCCGCGCCGGCCGACCTGTTCGGCAAGGAGATCCGGCTCACCCAGGGCAAGGTGCACCAGCAGGTCGCCTTCGACCAGGTGACCGGCCTCGCCTACGCGACGCAGCTCATCAGCGACGGCCGCCAACTCGCCGACGAGTCCGCCCCCGTGCCCGGCATCGAGCGTGAACGCCGGGGCGACCTGTGCATCAACGAGGTCGGCCCCGACGGCGCCGTCCGTGCCGTCATGTACCTGAGGGGCGTCGGCCACGGCGGCGGGCTGGGCGTCGAGCACGCCGACGGCCGCGTCTGGCTCTGGCTGGAGACCGACGCCAACCCCGTCTCCGACGGCTTCGCCTACGGCACCCGCATCGGCCGCGTCGCGTTCGCTCCCGATGCCGTCGTCGATGCGGGGAGCGCCGGCATCGAGGTGTTCGACCCCGTCCCGGGGACCTCCGGCATCACCCCGTCCCTGGATGCCGGGCGCGGCCGCATCGCGGTACGCCACGGGGCGCACGGCGCCGAGGAGTACCGCGTCTACGAGCTCGACGCCTTCAAGCGCCGGGCCTTCACCCCGCTGCACGCGTTCCCCGCGCGCTACCGCACCCAGGCCTGGTGCCTGGCCGGGGACCTCGTCTACCAGAACGAGGGCAGCGCCTACGGTCCGGCCAACCCGGCCCCGGGCAACTCCTGGTGGAACGTCTACGACGTCACCACCGGGCAGATGATCGAGCGGCGGTTCAACGCCACCGCCCTCGGTCTCTCCCACCGCGAGACCGAATCCATCACCGTCCGTCCGACGCCCGACGGGCCCCAGCTCGTATTCGGCTTCGCCACCCAAGAACCAGGACCGCGCCGCATGGCCCTCTATGGCATCACCAGCACCACCGACGGCACGGGCGAGCACGTCCCGTGGACCAACCTGGACTACGACACCGCCGTCTACGCGCCCAACTCCGGCAACTACGTTCCCCAGTACCGACAGCTGGGCAACCGCGTCGACCTCCACCTGCGGCTGGCCCGCGCCGACGGTGCCCCGTGGACCAACGGCGAGAAGGTCCTCACCCTCCCGCCGCATATCCGCCCCAACCGCACCCAGGGCCTGATCGGCGTCACCACCGGCTCCGGCGTCACGGACTCCCTCACCATCCGGTGGGAGGTCCTCACCGACGGCTCGCTCGTCGTCTTCGACCAGCGCAGGATCACCGGCTGGATCGGGCTCGACGCCGGCTTCTTCACGAGCTGAACCAGCTGAACCGGCCGAACCGGCCGAGCCGGCTGAACCGGCTGAACCGGCTGAACCGGCTGATCGCAGGCCGGGCCGCACGGGCCCGGCCTGCGATCAGCGGGTCTTGCGTTCGACGCCGAGGCGTGTGCGGAGCAGTTCGCCCACCTCGGCGAAGGTGCGCAGCTGCTCCGGGGTCAGGATGTCGATCAGGTGGCGGCGCACCGATTCCACGTGGAGCGGGGCGGCCGTCGTGATCGTGGTGACGCCCTGCTCGGTGAGCACCACTTCGGCGCCGCGCCCGTCGTCGGCGACCTCTTCGCGGCGGACGATGCCCCGCTGCTCCATCCGGGTGAGCTGGTGGGAGAGCCGGCTGCGGGACCACTGCATGAGGACGGCGAGGGCGCTGATGCGCATGCGGTGGCCGTCGGTGGAGCCGAGGACCGACAGGACGTCGTAGTCGGCTTCGGAGAGGCCGCTGTCCTGGGTCAGATCGCGCGCGATATTGGCGTTGACCAGCGGAAACATTCGCCGCCAGGCGTACCAGGCCTGCTGTTCGGGCTCGCTGAGCCAGCGCGGTGCGCTCTCGGTCCCGTGGCCGCTCTCTTTCTCGCTCATGGTCGGAGTCTAGACCGATACGTGACACGTCACCTATCTGGTTGACATGTCACCCACTCTCGCGCTTCCATAGGTGACACGTCAACAAAACTCTCAGGGGAGCATCCGTGAACCCGCACCCGATCCGCCTGCACGTCATCTCCGCCTCCGTCCGCCCCACCTCCGCCGCCCGCCCGCTGGCCCGGTGGGCCGCCGACCGGGCGCGGGAAGGGGGACGCTTCGAGGTCACCCCCGTCGACCTCGCCGAGATCGCCCTGCCCTTCCTCGACGAGCCCGCATACGCCTCCACCGGCGTCTACACCCATCCCCACACCCGCGCGTGGAGCGCCCTGGCCGACTCCGCCGACGCCTTCCTCTTCGTCCTGCCGATGTACAACGGCGGCTTCACCGCCCCCTTCAAGAACGCCATCGACTTCCTCCACCGCGAGTGGCAGGGCAAGCCGGCCGGACTGCTCTCCTACAGCGCGGGCGGCTCCGGCGGCGCCCCCGCGGCCCTGATGCTGCGGCCGGTGCTGGAGGCCGTCGGCATGGTCCCGGCCGAGGCCTCCGCGGCCGTTCCGGGCATCACGGAGCTGGTCACGGCAGACGGGTTCCGGGCCCCGGAGGGCCTCGCGGACCGGCTGGCGGCCGTACTGGAGGAGGTCACCACCCTGGCAAGGAGGCCGGTCAGCGCCTGACGAGCGTCCCGGCCAGGTGGTCGTACGCGACGTGCGCGTGCAGCCGTACGCCCGTGAGCAGGGTGTCGTCGTCGGCGTAGAAACCGGGGTGGTGGTTGCCCACCAGGCCCCGGCCGCCGGGGACGGCCACCGGTTCGCCGCTCGCCGGATCCAGGGCGGTGTCCTGGACCCCGAGCATCACGTAGAGCCCGCCGAAGCGGGTGATGAACTCGGAGACGTCGTCGTAGCCGAGCGTGCCGCCGACCTCCACCACCCGGTCCGCGCCCGCGACCCGGCGCATCGTGGGCAGCGCGGCCTCGACCCAGGCCGCGTCGTTGCACACGGCGGGTACGTCCTGGAGCAGCTCCACGGCCGCGGAGGCCCCGTAGGCCTCGGCCGTGTGCTCGGCCAGCACGGTCAGCCGGCGTTTGACCTCGGGCATGTCCCGCTCCTCGGCGCAGCGGATCGTGCCCCACAGGGTGACCGTCTCCCCGATGACGTTGAACCGGCCGACGTCCTCGATGTGGCCGATGGAGACCGTGACCGGGGAGAACGCCGACACCTGCCGGTAGAGCTGGCCGATCCCGGTCAGCAGCGCCCCGACGGCGGGCATCGGGTCGATGCCGTGCCAGGGCGAGGAGGCGTGGGACTGCCGACCCGCGACGGTGATGCGGACCAGGCAGGAGGCCCCGTACATCGGGCCGGACTTGTAGCCCACCCAGCCCTTGGGGTGCGGGGTGACGTGCATGCCGAAGGCCATCGTGGGGACCGGATCGGCGAAGGCCCCCTCGGCCACCATCAGGCGCGCCCCGCCCTCCTCGTCGACGGGCGGGCCCTCCTCGGCGGGCTGGAACACGAACAGCACCGTTCCGGGCAGCCGCTCCCGCACCCGTACGTCGGCCAGTGCGCGCGCGGCTCCGAGGAGCATCGCGGTGTGGCAGTCGTGGCCGCAGGCGTGCGAGGCCCCGCCGGTGGCGGCGAAGTCCGCGCCGCAGCGGTCGGGGACGGGCAGGGCGTCCATGTCGGCCCGCAGCGCCGCCACCCGGTCGCCGGGCCGGCCGCCGCGCAGCACCCCGACCACCCCATGCCCGGCGATGCCGGTCCGCACCTCGTCCAGCCCGAAGCCGGCGAGCTCCCGCGCCACGAGCCGCGCGGTGGCGGCCTCCCGGTTCGGCAGCTCCGGATTGCGGTGCAGATGACGGCGCCAGCCGATCACCTGCTCGATGCCCTCGTCACAGAGCTCGTCCAGCTCCTCGTGCACACCATCGGCCATACGTACGTTCTAGCCCATGCGCCGGGACCTCGGGCGCCCTTGCGCGAAGCTGGACAATGGACGGTGGCCCGGAAGCCTTTCGGGCCCCGGAGCCCCGGAGCCCCCTTCGGCCCGGAAGCCTTTTCCACGTCCAGCAGGAGGACACGCATGGCAGAGCCCGAGCGGACCGAGCGGAGGCTGCGGCCCGCGCAGTTGCTCTTCGAGCCGTCGGAGACCGTCACGGACCCGGAGCACTTCTTCGACCTCGAATCGATCGACGACCCGCGGGAACTGCTGACCCGGGCGACCGAGCTGACCCTCGCCTTCCGCGCCGCCCAGGAGCGGGCGGTGGAGTTCCAGGCGGTGGCCGCGGCGCAGCTCGCGGACCCGCGGCGGTTCGACCGGCTGCCGGCCTCGGCGATCGCGGAGCAGGCGGAGTGGACCGAGGACTACGCCCGCAAGATGATCGAGTTCGGCGAGTCCCTGCTGCGCGGCACCGCCCCCGAGGGCCCCTGAGGGCGGGGCCGGCCGTGACTGCGGCTCCGACCCGGACGTGCACACCACTCGCGACCGGACCCGTGGCCCGGCCGCGCCCCCTGGCATATGCGGGGCGCAACATACCCCAGTCCCACCCGGCCTGTCCCGGTTTCCCGTAACTCCCGGAGATCGGTTCGCTACCGCGGGTAGACCTGGACGCATGACGACCCTGACCGGCTGCCACGCGCTCGACCTGCGGACGACGACGACCGCCTCCGCGACCCACGTCACCCCGGCCGGGGCCGCCTGGCTGGCCTCGGCCTCCGCCCAGCCCGGAGGCACGCTGGCCGCCTGGCAGGCCCGGCCCACCGCGCCGGCCGTGCTGCCCTGCGGGACCGCCTTCGACGTCGTCAACGTCCCCCTCGTCCTCGGCCGCCGGATGCTCGACCTGCTCTGGGCCGAGGGCCCCGGCTCCGGACCGGCCGCCGTGCACCGCGGGCGCACCCTGCTCTTCGCCGCGCCCGGCACCGCCCACCGCCTTCCGGCCCTGCTGGCCTGGGAGGAGTGGAGCACCCCCGTGCCCGCCCCGCTCTGCCACGGCCCCGGGGACGCCGTCACGGTGCCCCCGCTGGCCGCCGACGGGGGGCCCTCGCGCTGGCTCGTGGCGCCCGATACGCGGCTTCCGTGGCTGCCCGGGCCCGAGGCGCTGCTGTGGGCCTTCGTCCGTGCCACCCGAGCTGCGGATATCGATTTTTCCGATCGCCGCCCGGGGTGCTAATGTCTCTCTCGTCACCAAGCGCCGCTAGCTCAGTTGGTTAGAGCAGCTGACTCTTAATCAGCGGGTCCGGGGTTCGAGTCCCTGGCGGCGCACAGACGGAGAAGGACCCCCACTCAGGTGGGGGTCCTTTTCGTATCCCTCCACGCGGGCCCGGCCGCTGCCCGCTGCCCGCTACCGCGTGATCTTCACCGTGTACGCGCCCGACTGCGTGCGGTCCGCCACCTCCACGGTGATCCGCTCCTCCGGGATGGTGAAGGTCTCCCCCACCTCCAGCGGGGCGTCCGCCAGCGGCGGGTACACCGACCGGTCCCAGCAGGCCTCGGTGTTCGGGTGCGCGTCCACGACCTCGATCGGCCCGCCGCCCGAGGCCGCCTCGTTGCGGACCCGGTAGATGAGGACCCCTTCGGTACAGGTGTCCCCGTCGTTGCCGGCGGAGCCCCGCGCCTCGACGGCGATGGCGCTGCCGGGGCCCGTACGGATCACCGCGAGGCGGGTGCCGCCCGTGCCGCCCGGGCGCGGGGCCTCGGACAGGGGCTGGAGGGTGTGCAGGGTGGAGCCGGACACCACGCAGTCCACCTGGGAGGCGTCCAGCCAGCCGAGCTTCCACTTCTGCCAGCCGAAGAGGTCCGGGGCCATGCCGAACTGGCTGCCCATGACGTCCCAGTCCCCGACATAGGTGTCCCAGTCGCCCTTGCCGTCCGAGGGGCGGTGGTAGAGGTCCGGCAGGTCGAAGACGTGCCCGGTCTCGTGGGCCAGTACGTTGCGGTCCGGCGGGTGCTTCTCGAAGACCGTGACGATGCGGCGCAGGTCGGCGCCGTCCGCCCGGATCGGCTGCTCGAAGTTGACGACCTTGGTGGCGTCGGAGTCCACCCCGGGCGCATCCGGGTCCGCGACGAAGTAGACGACGTCGTACTGGCTGAAGTCCACCGACGGGTCCGCTCCGGCCACGGCGTCGCGCAGGTAGGCGGCCCGGTCCGCCGGGGCCCAGTCGCGCTGTATCCCGTAGGCGGCGGACGGCTTCGGCATCTGGATCCACTGCTTCTGCGGGTGCGGGACCAGGCGGAAGCGGCCGTAGGAGGCCCGCTCGAAGAACTCGCTGGTCGCGGGGAAGTAGTCGGCGGTGAGTTCCTCGGTGGTCAGCGTGGTGCGGTGGTCGGGGAAGGAGAGGAAGACCATGACCGCGTTGAGGGTGCGCTCGGGCTTGGGGTAGGCGCCGTTCCAGCTGTCCAGGCCCAGGGAGTGGTGGGCCGCGGTACGGGTCAGCGCGCAGGGTCCGGCTCCGGGAGCGGCGACCGCGGGTCCCGCGACGAGCGACATGGCGGCGAGCGCCGTCAGGGAAGTGAGCGCCGCCGCCGTGGTTCGCATGCGGGAGCGGTCCACTCCCCCGGGTGTCTGCTGTCGCGGCACATCGACCTCCGGTGGTGGATTGATACCTCTTCATCCACCTTGGGGCGATTGTCTTACTAATGCCCTGTTCCGCTGCCCCACACGAGTGAGCACTAGGGCAAGCCGGTGACGCCGGGTTTCGCACATGCGCCTACGGAAAGTCACGATCGATCAGGTCGGATCAGCGGTGGGCGCCGGATGCTCACAGCCGCACGGAAACGATCATTCGCCGTCAGGCCGACGAACCGTCATCACGCCGAACTCCCGCGCCCCGCACGGCGTCGCCGCTGGATAGGGCCGTACGGGAACCTCTATGATCGGCACACTTTCCTGCACGGACACTCACACGCACTGCGGGAGCCAACGGTGAGCGGAACCCCAGACGGAACCGGTTCGGCGGCCGACAGCATCCGACCGGCCATGACGCAGCGTCACCCGGCCGTACCGGCGGCGACGGCAACCCCGGACCGCGCCGAGCACCGGGCCGACTTCCGGGCCGCCTTCCACGCGGCCCACCTCCCCATGGCCGTCGTCGACCGCACCGGCCACATCGCCGGAGCCAACCAGGCCCTCGCCGCGCTCCTCGGCTCCGAGCCGCAGCTCCTCGCCGGGCAGTCCGCCGCCGAGCTGGTCGACCTGGCCTCCGAGGCCCGGACCTGGCAGGCCTACAAGGAGGTGCTGCGCGGCCGGCAGGCCCGGCTCCGCTGCACCCGCCGACTCAAGCACCCCGACGGGCACTCCCTGTGGACCGAGATCACCCTCGGCCCCGTACCCGGCACCGGCGACGTGCTGCTCTCCGTCGCCGACATCAGCGACCGGCGCGACCTCCAGGCCCGGCTGCGCCACCTCCAGATGCACGATCCGGTGACCCGGCTCGCCAACCGGGCGCTGTTCTTCGAGCGGCTCTCCGCCGCCCTGGAGGCCTCCTCGTACGGGCAGGGCGGCACGGGCCGGATCGGGCTGTGCTACCTGGACCTCGACGGGTTCAAGGCCGTCAACGACACCCTCGGCCACCGGGTCGGCGACCGGCTGCTGACCGCCGTCGCCCAGCGGCTCACCCAGTGCGCCGACCAGTCCGGCTACGGGCGCACCGGCGGCCATCTGGTGGCCCGGCTCGGCGGCGACGAGTTCGCCCTGCTGGTCGAGGAGTCCACCGGCACCGAGCAGCTCGCGGACCTGGCGCGCAGCGTCCTGGCCGCCGTCCAGGAGCCCTTCGACCTGGCCGGGCAGCGGCTGTCGGTCTCCGCGTCCATCGGCGTGGTCGAGCGGGCGGCCGCCGGAACCTCGGCGACCGGCCTGATGCAGGCCGCGGACACGACCCTCTACTGGGCCAAGGCCGACGGCAAGGCCCGCTGGACCCTCTTCGACCCCGAACGCAACGCGCACCGCATGACCCGCCAGGCCCTGTCCTCGACCCTGCGGCCGGCCGTGGAACGCGGCGAGTTCATCGTGGAGTACCAGCCGCTGGTGGACCTGGAGAGCGGGGCGGTGCGCGGGGTGGAGGCCCTGGTGCGCTGGAACCACCCGCAGTTCGGCCTGCTGACGCCGAATCGGTTCATCGGAATTGCCGAAGAGGACGGCTCCATCGTCCAGTTGGGCCGCTGGGTGCTCCGGACCGCCTGCCGCCAGGCCCGGCGCTGGCAGATCGAGCAGCCCAGCGACTCCCCCGTCTTCGTCTCCGTCAACGTGGCCGTCCGCCAGGTCTGGGACTCCGACCTCGTCGGCGACGTCGCCGAGATCCTCGCGGAGACCGGCCTGGCCCCCCAGCTCCTCCAGCTCGAACTGACGGAGTCCGCCGTCATGGGCTCCGCGGGCCGGCCGCTCCAGGCCCTCCAGGCGCTGAGCGACATGGGGGTGCGGATCGCCATCGACGATTTCGGCACCGGCTACTCGAACCTGGCCTACCTCAGCCGCCTGCCCGTCTCCGTCCTCAAACTGGACGGCTCCTTCGTCCGCGGCTTCCGCTACGAGGAGGGCTCCCACCCGAACCCGGCCGACGAAACCATCGTCGAAGCCCTGGTCCAGCTCGCCCACCGGCTGGGCCTGACGGTGACCGCCGAATGCGTGGAAACCGCCGGCCAGGCGGCCCGCCTGCGCCGCGTCGGCTGCGACACCGGCCAGGGCTGGCTGTACTCCCGGGCGGTGGCCCCGGAGGCGATCGCCGCCATCATCAGCCGCCAGGCGGCCGCGGGCCCCGCCCAGCCGGAGGGACCCGCGCCGCACCCGGAGGTCTGACGCGTCAGAGACTCCGGACGAAGGCTCCGAAGGCTTCGGGGGCAACGGTGAAGGCGGGGCCGTCGGGGCGCTTGGAGTCCCGGACGGCTACGCGGCAGGGCTGGGCGGCGATCTCGATGCAGTCGCCGCCGGTGGTTCCGCTGTACGAAGCCTTGCGCCAGACCGCCGCGCCGAGGGGGGCACACTCGACGCACTCGCCGCCGTTCGTACTGCTGTAGGACGACTTACGCCACTGCACGCCCATCAGGTCCACATTGGTCCCCATAGCGTTCCTCCATTACGCGTGCGATCAGAAGGGCCGACTCCTCCTGCGACAGGGCTTCGGCTTGCAGCCGAGCGTATCCGAGGGAACGCTCCCTGATCACTTGCGGATTGGGGGTCATACGACCCGAGTCGTAGCTCTCGGTGTAGAAGAGGTCAGGGTCGTCGTCGAAGCGGAGAAGAGTAAACGAACCCGTCATGCCTGCGTGTTCACCAGTCGAGAGGGGCAGCACCTGGATCTGAATCCAGGGCCGGTCCACGAAGGTCAGCAGGTGGGCCAGCTGGTTCCGCATCACCTCACGCCCACCAACCTTGCGATGCAGCAGCGCCTCATCAAGCACCACCAACAGCAGCGGCGGCGTCTCCCTAGCCAGTATGCGCTGACGGTCCATGCGGGCCGCCACGACTTCATCGACGCTGTCCGAGTACTCCACCCTCAGCAAGGCCTTCGCGTAGGCCTCGGTCTGGAGGAGGCCGTAGACCACTTGAGCCTGGAACGTAGAGACGTAGGTGGACTGAGCCTCCATCTCCGCGAAGGGCTGAAACCACGTCGGCAGCACACTCCGTAGGACCAGCCCCACCAGCCGGGAGAAGTGCCCGTCCGTGCCCAGCGCCGCATCGAGCCGTTCCGAGAAGTCGCGGGTCGGGACCTTCCTCGCGGTCTCCACCTGCCCGATCAGGGAGGCGGCGCAGAAGATGATGTCGCCCAGCTGCTGCTGCTTCAGGCCGGCGGCCTCCCGTAGGCGGCGGAGTTCGTTGCCGTAGTAGTCCAGCGGTGAGGCGCTGGGATCGAGAGCGCGGATGTTGACCATGGGCGGTCACCCCCATGAGGACGCGTGCGGATCCAACTCATCGCCGAGCGTAGTGATTTCAGCACGCACGGGTACGGGGAATCCGGCAAACGGTGCGATGTCCATCCGGCTGGCACCCCTTCGCGCGGGGCGCGTGCAGGATGGCCGGCGGCCCTCGGCCGTTCCTAGCCTCGGTTCATGATCTCTCGTCGTTTCTGGCTCTCCACTGCCGTGCTGGCCCTGACCGTCTCCTCCCTCTCCCCCGTCGCGGCCTCGGCCGCGCCACGTCCCTCCGATGCGGCCCGTTCCCTGCAGCGTGACGCCGATGCGCTGCGGGACGCCGGGGTCACCGGGGTCGCGGTCCGGCTGGACACTCCGCGCGGGACGGTCACCGCGCGCTCCGGGGTGGCGGACCTGGACACGCGGCGCCCCGTTCCGCAGGACGGGTACCTGCGGCTGGGCAGTACCACCAAGACGTTCGTCGCCACCGTCGTGCTGCAACTGGTGGGCGAGAAGCGGCTCTCCCTCGACCGGACGGTGGAGGAACTGCTGCCCGGGGTCGTGTCCGGCGCCGGAAACGACGGCCGGACCATCACCCTGCGCGATCTGCTGCGGCACACCAGCGGCCTGCCCGAGTACATCTCCGACGTCTTCCCCAAGACCGACGCGCAGACCTACCTGGCCAACCGGTGGCGCGCCTACCGGCCCGAGGAGCTGGTGGCCCTGGCCCTGCGCCACGAGCCGGTCTTCCCGGCCGGCACCCGCTGGGAGTACTCCAACACGAACTACGTCCTCGCCGGGATGATCATCAAGAAGGTCACGGGCCGTACCTGGGAGCAGGAGGTCCACGACCGCATCCTGCGCCCGCTCGGCCTCCGGCACACCGCGACCCCCGGCACGTCGCCCTTCCTCCCGGGTCCGCACGCCACCAACTACCAGCAGTTCGCCCCGGACGGCCCGCTGGTCGACACGACGATCCCCTACCGTCCCTTCGACAGCGGGGCCGACGGCTCGATGACCGGTACGGCCCGCGACCTCAACCGCTTCTTCTCCGCGCTGGCCGGTGGGCAGCTCCTGGAGCCCGCCGAACTGGCCGCCATGCGCGAGACCGTGCCGATGCCGCCGGACAGCGGTCACCCGGAGGGCGCCCGGGACGGCCTGGGCCTGTTCTTCACGCCCCTGTCCTGCGGCGGCGGCTACCTCGGGCACGGCGGAAACGGCTTCGGGTACGAACTCCAGGCGGCGACGACCACGGACGGGCGGCGCACCGTGACCGTCTCCGCGCACAGCCGCTCCGCGGACCCGGGGGTCGCGGCCCGCCAGGAAGACGCGGTGCGCGGCCTCATCGACCGCGCCCTCTGCGGACGGGGCTGACGACACGGCAGCCCCCGCACCCTGGGAGGGGAGTGCGGGGGCTGCCGGCCGCTCGGCGCGGGGTGGGGGGAATCAGCAGGCGCCGAGGTCCTGCCAGACACCCCATTCACCCGTGGTGCCGGGCACCTCGTTCTGCGTCCACCACTTGGCCTTGTACTTGCGGCCGTTGTACGAGACCTCGTTGCCACCGTTGTAGACGGTGCCCGCGACGTAGGCCGGAGCGGTGCAGCCCGCGGGCGGCGTCGTCGGAGGCGTGGTCGGCGGCGTGGTCGGAGGCGTCGTGGGCGGGGTGGTCGGAGGCGTGGTCGGCGGGGTGGTCGGCGGCTGGGTGGTTCCGCCGAGGGAGTCCGAGATCTGGTTCAGCAGGGTCGCGTTGGCGTCCAGGCCGAGCAGGGAGTACATCATCGCGCCGGCCAGGCCGCGCTGCTTGCCGTAGTCGACCCGGGCCTGGATGGACTTCTGGTTGAGGCCGGTGAAGAACTCGCCGTCCTTGAAGAAGTACGAGGCCTTGGCCTGGTCGTCCCAGAAGGTGGTCGCCGGGTTGTCGACGATGCCGCCGAGCTCCTTGTAGAGCGCGATGCCGGCCTGCTGGCTGGTCGGACGCGCCGTGGAGGCCAGGGTGGCGGGCTGGGCGAGACCGTTGGTGGTGCCGGGCTGCACGCCCTTCCAGCCGCGGTAGTAGAACTCGTAGCCCAGGGTCAGCTTGTTGGCGGGGAAGCCGCCGGTGATGCCGTAGGCGGCGTTGCCGTCGATCCAGGAGTCGATGGCGTTCTTGATGCTGTACTTCTGGGTGCCCGGGGCGATCGCGTCGGTCGGGTCGGACGCCGAGTTCAGCAGCGGGGACTGGTGGTACGTCGGACCGTCCGCGTCCCAGGCGCCGTGCATGTCGTACGTCATGATGTTCGCGTAGTCGAGGTACGCGCCGATCTTGTCCGTCTCGATGTACTTGATCTTGTCCTGGCCGGCCGGGAGGGCCGAGGTCAGCAGGTACTTCTTGCCGCCGTTGGCCGTGCCGTAGGCGTCGAGCTGCTCGCGGAACTCCTTGAGCAGGAGCGTGAAGTTCTGCTTGTCCTCGGGGGCGTAGTGGTTGCCGAGGTGGCCGCCGGACGAGCCCGGGTACTCCCAGTCGATGTCGATGCCGTCGAAGATGCCGGCCGCGCTGCCCGCGCCGCCGTAGCCGCCCTCGACGGGCAGGTTGCCCTTGATGTACTGGTCGATGCAGGACGAGACGAGCTTCTTGCGGGAAGCGTCGGTCTTGGCCGCGTCGCTGAAGTACTTCGAGTAGCTCCAGCCGCCGATCGAGATGTTGATCTTCAGGTTCGGGTACTTGGCCTTGAGCTGCTTGAACTGGTTGAACACACCGACGATCGGCTGGTCCCACTTGTCCGCGACGCCGCTGACGCTGTCGGCCGCGCTGAAGGACTTCTGGTAGTCGGCGTACGAGTCGCCCGCACCGTCACCGGCGTTGGGGTTGTTGTCGTCACCCGCCGCCTTGTTCGCCTCGAAACAGGTGAGGTTGGTGGGGTGGATGTTGCCGAACGAGTAGTTGATGACGTCCAGCTTGCTCGCTATGCCACGGGTGTCGAGGTGCTTGGGATAGAAGGCGTTCCCGTACACCGACCACTGGTCGTAGTAGGCGATCTTGACGTTGCCGGCCGTCGCGGTGATCCCGGCCTCGGCGGCCGAGGCGGTGGTGAGTCCCGCGAAGGCGGCCAGCGTGCCGCCGGCCAGCGCGGCCGTGGCGGCGGCCGCGATGAGGGATTTACGGATGTGCATGAACTGCCTCCGGGGAGTGGGAGGGGAAGGCAAGACTTCAGGTGGGGATAGTGATAGCGATCACTCCGGCCCCGAGTCAATGGTTTGGACCAAAGAAGGACTAGACCACTCACCACCCAGAAGCCCACGTCAGCGACGTGGGACCACACCAGAAAACCCGCGCCACCCATCGTGACGAGCGGCTTAAGGCTGGCTTCATTCATCCCTTGGCAAGGTTTCGGCAACAAACCAGCCAAACTCCGGATGCCGGCGTCTGCGGTCCTCTCCGGGGCGCTGTACATCCGTAAACCCTTCCGGGCGAGCGCCCGACGGCGGCAGAATCACGGGATGACCGGCAGGCGAACAACCCATCGCCGATCACCGAGGTCCGCGACACCATCGACCGGCTGAACCAGCGGCCCGGCTCCGCCGACCGCTGCATGGCCGCCGTCGAGGTCTTCCTCGCCGACCGGACCGAGGAGAACCGGGCAGCGGCCCGGGCCGCGTTCCTGGCCGTCCCGCTCCCGGAACGCCGCGGCCTGCTGGGCGACATGGACAACAAGGACGCGCCGCTGCGGATCCTCGTGGCGGGGCCCGGCGGGCGGACCTACCTGCCGACGGACCCGCCGGTCACGCAGGAGACGTACGACCGGGCCGTCGCGTACTTCGAAGAGCGGGCCCGCTGGAAGGCGCAGCAGGGGGCTCGGGTCCCTTCTGGGGCGACGACTCCGGCCGGGACCGCAACTGGACCGGGCGGCTCCTCGAACTGGTGCGGTCCGAACTGCACCTGCGGCGGGCCGGGATCCCCGGGTTGTGAGCGGGGATCCCGGGCGGGCGGCGGGTCAGGCGTCGAGGAGCGGCATGCCGTACGCGTCCGCGACGAGGGCGTACGAGCGCAGGCGGGCCTCGCCGGCGTGGGCGTTGGCGGTGAGCATGAGCTCGTCCGCGCCCGTGAGCTTCGCCAGGGCGTCCAGGCCCGCGGTGACCTCGTCAGGGGTGCCGTGGACCACGCTCGCGAGCCGGTCGTCCACGAACTCCCGCTCCAGCGGCGTGTACGGGTACGCGGCCGCCTCCTCCGGCGTCGGGACGAGCCCGGGGCGCCCGCTGCGCAGCCGGAGCATCGACAGTGCGCCGGTCAGGACCTGCGCGCGGGCCTCCGCGGCGGTGTCGGCGGCGAGGGCCGCGACCCCGATGACGGCGTACGGGGCGCCCAGGACGGCCGAGGGCCGGAAGGACTGCCGGTAGAGGTCGAGGGCGGGCAGGGTTCCGGCCGGGGAGAAGTGGTGTGCGTAGGCGAAGGGCAGCCCGAGTCCGCCGGCGAGGCGGGCGCTGAAGCCGGAGGAGCCGAGCAGCCAGATGGGCGGCCTTCCGGCGGGGCCCTGCACGGGGCCCGGGACGGCGTGCACGCGGGCGTACGGGTGGCCGTCGGGGAAGTCGTCGTCGAGGAAGCGGATCAGCTCCGCGAGCTGCCGGGGGAACTCGTCCACGGCCTCGTCCCGGCGCCCGGGCCCGCGCAGCGCGGCGGCCGTCTGCCCGTCGGTGCCGGGTGCGCGGCCGAGGCCGAGGTCGATCCGGCCAGGGGCCAGGGCCTCCAGGGTGCCGAACTGCTCGGCGATGGCGAGCGGGGCGTGGTTGGGCAGCATGACCCCGCCGGATCCGAGCCGGATCCGGGAGGTGTGGGCGGCCAGGTGGGCCAGGATCACGGCCGGGGAGGAGCTGGCGACCCCGGGCATGGAGTGGTGTTCGGCGACCCAGTGGCGGTGGTAGCCGCGGGACTCGGCGAGGCGGGCGATGTCGACGCTGGTGCGCAGGGAGGCGCCGGCGGTGCTGCCCGCGCCGACGGTGACGAGGTCGAGCACCGAGAGCGGCACCGGCGCCCGGCCGAGGGCGGTCCCGCGGATCTCCCCTTCGCCGGATACCTCGCCCGGTCCCTCACCCGGTCCGGCGCTCGAACCCGCGCTCGAACCCGCGCCCGGTCCGGCGCCGGAAACCGTGCCCTGACCCACGCCCGGACCCACGCCTGAAACCGTGCCCGAATCCGTGCCCGCACGGTCGGCTTCCCGCCGTCCGGTGTCCCCCGCGTCTCCGATGTCACTCATCGTCTCTCCCGCTCCGCTCGCCCGTCCGTCCTCGTCCGTACGAAGAACCCGAACCGCGCGGCCGGTCCGGGCATTCCCGGCACTCTCGGACACCAGGCATGACCTTGGCATATGCCAGAGGAGTAGATCCAGGCAGACCGATGTGATTGAGCCATCAATCTCATCAACAGGCGCTCCACACGGGCCTCTTGATGGCTATCGTGTGAGAGCAAGCGGTAACAACCTGCTAGGGGGAAACCGTGGCGCTGAAGCCCGAGCCGACCGCGCCGTTCCACTCGGTGCAGTACGCCCTGCGCGTACTCGAAACGGTCGCCCGCCACACCGGCGGCGTGACCGACGTACAGATCGCGCGTGAGACCGGCCTGCCCGCGGTCCATCTCGCCCCCATGCTCCTCATGCTGCGCCGGGAGGGCTACGTACTGCAGGTGTCCGACGGCGCCTACTCCATAGGTGACTCGCTCGTCCTCCTCGGATCCGGTGTCGACCGCCAGCAGGCGCTTCAGGACAAGCTCCAGGACACCCTGGACCGGCTCCGGGACTCCGTCGGCGCCGCGGTCTACATCAGCCGGTACGTGGACGGCGAGGTCCGGATCACCCAGTTCGCGGACAGCCCGCGCACCCCCAAGGTCCACGAGTGGGTCGACTTCCGCTCCGCGGCGCACGCGAGCGCCGTCGGCAAGTGCCTGCTGACCCAGCTCGACCTGGACGGCCGCCGCGACCACCTGTCCCGGCACAAGATCGCCCGACTGACGTCGAAGACCATCGTGAACGAGCGGATCCTCTTCTCGAAGCTGGACAGCCAGCCGGCCACGGTGCCCACGCTCGACCTGCAGGAGTACGCCGTCGGCACGGTCTGCGCGGCCGTCCCGATCACCGCGGGAGCCTCCGTGGGCTGCCTCGCGCTGTCCCTGCCCGTGGAGCACGCCCACCGGCTGCGGGCCGCGGCCGACGTGCTGAACCGCAAGGCCGCGCCGCTGCTGCTCTCGCTCACCCTCTGAGGGGCGGGGGCGGGGTTCAGCGGCCCGGAAAACACTTCGGGCGGTTCCCGGTGAACCGGAAACCGCCCGAAGGACAGGTGCGCCGCCAGGGACTCGAACCCCGGACCCGCTGATTAAGAGTCAGCTGCTCTAACCAACTGAGCTAGCGGCGCCTGCTGACAGAGAAAATACTACCTGCTCCTCAGGAGTGCTCAAAACCGCTTCCGGGACGGCCTCAGCGGCCCAGCAGCTCCGCCCTCCCCTGGGCCTCGTAGGCCGCCAGGAGCCCGGTCAGGTCCTCCGCCTCCAGCCTCCGGTACGCGTCCTCGCCGCGCGGCCGCCACCAGATCTGGTCGGTGGTCCGGAAGGCCTCGCGGCGCAGGGAGACCCGGTGGACCTTGTTGGTGGCCGTGGTGGGCATGGCGCCGACGACGCGCACGTAGCGCGGGGCCATCTTCGTGCCGAGGTCGGGCTGGGCCGCGAGGAAGGCCGCGAACCCCTGCGGGGAGAAGACGGCCCCCTCGCGCAGGGCCACGGCGGCCATGACCTGGTCGCCCGCCACCTCGTCCGGTACGGCGTACACGGCGACCGCGGCCGCCCGGGTCCAGCGGGCCAGGATGTTCTCGATCACCGCGGCGGCCAGGTTCTCGCTGTCGACGCGCAGCCGGTCGTCGGTGCGGCCGGCGAAGTAGAGGAAGCCGTCGGGGTCGCGGAAGAAGAGGTCACCGGTCCAGTACCAGCCGTCGCGGGTGCGGGCGGCCTCCGCGTCGGGGTTGCGCCAGTAGCCCTCGAAGAGGCTGCGGCCCTTGTTGACCAGCTCGCCTATGGCCTCGGAGCCGTTGAGGAGGCGGCCGCGCGCGTCGAGCTCGGCGGGCGGG
This sequence comes from Streptomyces sp. NPDC051563, assembly GCF_044454225.1. NCBI lineage: Bacteria > Bacillati > Actinomycetota > Actinomycetes > Kitasatosporales > Streptomycetaceae > Streptomyces > Streptomyces sp. NPDC051563. The sequence goes on along the minus strand of NZ_JBITDL010000013.1, from coordinate 56,093 downwards.
CACTCGATGCCCGTCTCCGGGTCGATGACGGCCAGGTCGTCGCCCGCGCCGGCCCGGCCCAGGGCGCCCTGCGGGGTGTCGGGGGTGCGCTGGACGGAGGCTCCGCCCTCGGTGGCCCCGTAGCCCTCGACGAGGCGGACCCCGAAGCGCCCGGCGAAGCGGGCCGCGTCGACGGCGCCCGCCTCGGTGCCGAAGCCGAGGCGCAGGGGGTGCGCGCGGTCGTCGGGGCGGGGCGGGGTGGCGAGGAGGTACTGCACCGCCCGGCCTACGTAGGTGAAGTACGTCGCCCCGTAGGCCCGTACGTCGTCCAGGAACGCGGAGGCCGAGAAGCGGCGGCGCAGGGCCACGGCGGCCCCGCCCGCGAGGGCGGGCAGCCAGTCGGCGATGACGGCGTTGCCGTGGAAGAGGGGCATGCAGATGTAGTGGACGTCGTCCGGGGTGACCGAAAAGTGACGTGCGAGCGAGGCCCCGGCACCGGCCAGGCGGCCCTGGGTGCAGATGGCGGCCTTCGGGGCTCCGGTGGAGCCGGAGGTGAAGTAGAGCAGGAGGCGCGAGGACGGGCCCGGGCCGGGGCCGAGCGTCGCGTCACCGGGCTTCGCGCCCGCGTACGGGCCGAGCAGGGCCTCGTACTCGTCCGTGTCCGTGACGAGCAGGCGTACGCCGGGCAGGTCGAGCCCGCGCAGGAGCGGCAGGTGGCTCCGCTCGGTCACCAGGATCCGGCAGTCGGTGTGCAGGATGTCGCGGGCCAGCTCGGGGCCGCGCCGGGTCGGGTTGATCCCGGCGACGGCGGCCCCGGCGAGGGCCGCCGCGCCGAGCCAGAACGGGAACTCGGGGGTGTTGTCGAGCAGCACCCCGATGTGCGGCTCCGCACCCGGCGGCAGCAGGTCGACGAGGAGCGCGGCGCGCGCCGCGGCCTCCCGGGCGGTCCGGTGGTGGCTGAGCACGCCGTCGGCGTACTTCAGACCGGGCCGGTGGTCGCCCCATTGGCTCGCGATGAGCTCCGCGACGGTCTCTGGTGTCGTCGTCCGCATGCCGCCGGAGAGTAGCTGACGTTCCGTCAGAATTGAACGCCGCGGCGGGCCTCGGCGATCAGAACTGGACGTCGGAGCAGGAGTAGAAGGCCATCGGGGTGTCGTTGACGGTCCACACGGCGAGGATCATGTGCCGGCCGGTCTTGCCGCTCGGCATGGTGCCCTGGTGGACGGTGGTCATGGCGGGACGGGCGCCGTTGTAGGCGACCGTGAGGAAGGGCTGCGGATCGAGCGCGGCACGGGTGAGCGGCTTGGTGGAGTCCCAGCCGTTCTTGGTGACGTAGTAGCGGAAGTCGGTCGTGGAGTGGTTCGCGGTGAACTGCCAGCGGAAGCTGTAGCTCTGCCCGCTGGTCACCGGGGTGGCCGGCCAGGCGCCGCCGCGCGGGTCGTCGAGCTGCGCGAACTCCGAGTGGTTGCCCGCACATATCTTGCCGTCGGCGGGACCGGCCGCGGGGAAGCCCTTGAGGCCCTCGACGCTCTGGGGCTCCCACTGGATGGGGCCGCAGTCCGACACGGTCTTGTTGGCACAGAGCTTCTGGCGGCTGATCGGGGTGTCGGTGTACCCGTGGCTGCTGGCCGTGGGGGCCGTGACGAGCGCGAGGGCGGCGACGACTCCGAGGCCGACGGTGGTGGCGGTGGCCGTGGCGGCGGCCCGCTTGGTTCTGGGCATGCGGAAGGAACGCATGAGGCTGATGCTCCTTGAACGTGGGGGGAAGTCCGGAAAGAGCGTGCGCACGCGTGGGGATGGGCCGTACCGGTTTCGGCGGCACGGCCCGTTCACGAGCTCTGGTGTAGGTCTAGACCAAGTTCCACAGTATTGACGGGAGTTGGCCATGTCCAGACCAACGGAAGAACGGGTGGTCCGGACCACCCGGATTCCACCCGTTCTCCTGCCGGCCCGCGTAGGGCGGCTCGCGCGCCGGTGAGGGCTACTCGACGCGGCCCGTGTAGAAGGCGACCGTCAGGTCCTTCACGAGGGCCTTGCGCTCGTAGTCGTCGAGCTCCACGATCCCGCGCGAGGTGAGGCGGTGGACGGTGTCGTCCACCGCATCGACCACCGAGGTCAGGACCGTGTCCCGGTGCTTCGCGTCGATCGCCGCGACCCGGCGCCGGCGCATGGCGTCCGCGACCTCGGGGGCGTACTCGATCCGGGTGGGCTGCGCCGAGAACACCTCCACCCCGACCGCCTCGGTCTCGGCCGCCAGCATCCGGGTCAGCGCGTCGCCGACGGCTTCGGCGTCGCGCAGGGTCGGGGCGTCCTCGTGGAACGCGTCGGCCGGGAGCTGGGACAGGACCCGGGCCATGGCCGATTCGACCTGCTCGGCGAGGTAGTCGACGTGGTCCTCCACCGCCAGGGTCGCCCGGGCCGTGTCCTTGACCTGCCAGACCACCTGGACCACCACCTGGAGGGCGAGCCCGCCGGAGTCCACGGCCGGCATCGGGTCGCTGCGCCAGTGCCGCAGCCGGACGTCGACCCGGCGGCGCAGCAGCAGGGGGCTGATCCAGGTCAGGCCGGTACGGCGGACGGTACCGCGGTAGCGGCCGAAGAGGGTCAGCACCCAGGCGTGGCCGGCCCGGCTGCGACCGAGGCCGCCGAGGGCGAGCAGCGCGACGATCCCGAGGAAGGCGAGCGGGGGCCAGAACCGTGCCTGCAGCCCCCGGTACGGGCGCGGCTCGGCGCCGAACGCCAGCGCGAGGGCGTCGGGGACGGCCCCGGCCCGCCAGAGCACGACGGCGCAGCCGGCCAGCGCGATCCCGCCGACGGCCACCGCGATCCAGCCGGGCAGCACCGGGCCGCGGTGCTCGTGGAGCCGGTCGTCGCCACGGGGTACGCGGCGTCCGGGGGCGGACCGGGGCTTCGGCCGCGGCTCCGCCTCCGGCTGGGCCGGCTGGCCCGGCTGGCCCGGCTGCGGCCGGGTCGGCTGCGGGTGGGCGGCGCCGCGGAACGGCAGGTGCACCGGCACCTCGGTCACCGCGAGGCCGCGCACCGGGGTGATGTGGGCCGGGGCGATGCGGGGCAGGTCCTGCGTGTCGTCCTCGGTGATCCGCGCCACGGCCCGGGCGACGACCTCGGCGACGTCACCGCCGTCGGCGACCCCGGGACCGGGCACGACACCACGGCCGGCCTCGGCGGTTGCCGACTCGGCGGTGGCCGTGTCGGCGGTGGCCCCGTCGGAGTCCGCGGCCTCCCGCCCCGGCCCGCCGTCGACGGGCCCGCCGCCCACCGGGCCGGCGTCACCGGCGGTGCCCGGAGCCGGCACGGACCAGGTCACCTCCCGCCTGCCGGCCGGGTCGGCGGACCCGGCCTCCGGGGCGGGGCCCGGAACCGCGTGCTGCGCGGCAGCCGATCCGCCCTGCCCGGGCAGGTCCCAGGCAGCGGGCGGACCCGCATGCTTCGGGGCGTGCTCCGCGGCGGTGTACGGGCCCTCGCCGGACGGGGTCCGCACCGCGGCCGCGGCGGCCGGCGCCCAGGCCTCGTCCCCCTGGGGGTGCGGCCGGGCGGTCTCGGCGTCGGGGCTCCGCAGCCGCAGCGTGGCCGCACCGGCGTGGGCCGCCTCGTCCTGGGGATGCGGGATGTCGACCCCGGGCTCGGCCTGGACCCGCGCCGCGGGTACGTCGCTGCGCGCACCGGACCCGTGCGGCGCACCGGCCGAAGCCTGCGCGGCCACGGCCCCGTCACCACCCCCCGCAACGGGCTCGGCCGCCAACGCCCAACCACTCGGCGCCGCCCACGCGGACACGGCCACCCCGGACACAACACCCCCGGAAGCCACCGCCCCATCCCCCTCGCCCCGCCCGTCCCCGGAACCCGCCCCCCACCCGGAAACAACCGGCTCGTGCACGGCCCGGCCGGCCATCACCCGCTCGGACACGGCCTGGTCGGATGCGGCCCGCTCGGACGACGTCCGGTCGGATGCGGCCCGCTCGGGCAGGGACGGCTCGGATGCGGCCCGGTCGGACACGGACGGCTCGGGCACGGCCCGGTCGGACATCACCCGCTCGGGCACGGCCTGGTCGGACGACGCCCACTCGGACACGGACCGCTCGGATGCGGCCCGCTCCGACACGGACCGCTCGGACGCCGTCCACTCGGGCACGGCCCGGCCGGACGACGCCCACTCGGGCACGGACTGCTCGGACACGGCCTGGTCGGACGACGCCGAGAGGTACGCGGTCCGGTCGTGCTCGACCGGCAGGTGCGAGCCGCGCTCGGCGTACGCCCCGGCGGAGAACCAACCGGCCGCAGCCCCGTCGGGCTCGCCGGACAAGTACCCGCCCCGATCAGCATCACCTCCGGCAGGAACCCGCCCGGAGGCGGTCCGGTCGTGCTCGACCGGCAGGTGTGAGCCCCGGTCGCTACCGGCCCCGGCCTCTGCCCGCCCTGAGGCAACCCGCACGGCTGCGGCAGACGCGTGCACACCCTCGTCGGGCGTGGCCGTCAGGTGCGGGCTCCGCTCGGAGTCGGCCCCGACGGAAGCCCGCCCTGCCGTGACCGGCGCGGAGGCGGTCCGGTCGTGCTCGACCGGCAGGTGCAAGCCCCGCTCGGCGTGAGCCCCGGTGGAGACCCGGCCGGCTTCGACCTGCGCGGACGTGCCCCGGTCGTGCTCGACCGGCAGGTGCGAGCCCGGCTCCGTAGCGGCTTCAGTCACTGCCCGCCCTGCGGCATGCGCGTGCGCGGCCTCCTCGGGCGCGGTCGCCAGGCGTGCTCCCCGCTCGGCGTCGGCCTCGGCGGAGGCCCAGCGTGCCGGGATCGGCGCGGACCCGGCCCGGTCGGGCCCGGCCGGAACGCCCCACCGGGGGCCGGCCCCGGCGGGCGTGGCCCCGGTCTGGGGGCCGGCTTCGGCACCCGCTCCGCCCGTACCCGCGGCGGCCGGGGCGGCTCCGCCCGGCGCGGTGGCGGTCGGCACGGCTCCCGCCGGCCCGGCGGCCGTCGGCGTGGCCCCGGCCAGGGCGGCAGCACCCGGTGCGGCAGCACCCGCCACGGCCGCCGTGTCGCCGGTCGCGGGCTCCGGCGCCCCGGTCGGCTCGGCCGGGGTCGTGGAGGACCGGGGGTGGGTCGTTGCGCGGGGGGTCGGGTGTGGGGGGATCTCGAAGGTGCCTGTGGTCGATGTGGTGCGCGTGGGGTACATCGTTGCCTCCGTCATGCGAACAGCCGCCGCCAGGTTTCCGGGCCCGGGTAGCCGTCGGCCTCGGCGCCGCGCCAGCCCTGGGCGCGCTGGAACGCCTCGACGTTGCGGCGGTCGGCCTCGCCCCAGCGGGGGCCCGGACCGGATGTGTAGTGCTTGCCGAAGCCCTTCTTCACCAACTGGCGGCCAAGGGCGGTGATGGACGGGTGGGACGCGCCCGGCCGGAAGAAGGAGGCCCCGGGATAGGCGGGCTTGCCCGCCGGGCCCGGTGCGCCGCCCGCGGTCGGCGGGATGTCCTTGCCCTGGTGCTGGGCGAGCAGCCGCCAGGTGTGCGCGCCCGGGATGCCGTCGGCGTCCGCGCCCGTCCAGCCCTGGGCGCGCTGGAAGGCCTGGGTCGCCAGCCGGTCGGCGTCGGTCCACTTCGAGCCGACGCCCTTCGGGTAGAAGCGCAGGCCGCCTCGGTCGGACAGCATCCGGCCGAGCTGGGTGACGTAGACGTTGTCCGCGCCCGGCCCGAACTTCGACGCTCCGGGATAGGTGGCCGAGACGCCGCCCGTGCCGCCCGGCGCCGGGGGTTCGCCCGTGGCCGGGGGCTCGGGCACGACTCCGCCCGCGACCCCGTTGAACCGGTACGGGAGGTACTTCAGCGCGTTGTTCCAGTAGCCGTACGGCGTGGCCTGCTTCCGCGTGGTCGGCTTCGTCTGCTCGTAGGCGACGTAGTGCGTGCGCGTCTCGTCCACCCAGCCGCCGAAGAGCACGACGTGCGAGCCCTTGTTGGGGTCGGCCGGGTTGTGGAAGAGCAGCATGTCTCCCGGGAGCAGCTCGTCCTTCGTGATCCGGGTCGCGAACTTGTCGAGGCTGCCGGTCCATTCGTTCGTGCCGAGGTTCCACGCCATCGAGACGAAGCCCGAGCAGTCCTGCCGGTACCCGTCCGACCAGTACTGCTCCATGCTGTACGGGACCTGCGCGTCCAGCCACAGCTTCGCCCGGTTGATGATCGTCGCCCGGTCGGTCCGCCGCACCGCGGAGGGCGCTCCCGGCAGTCCGGCCGGCTTGGCGGTGCTGCCCTTGCCGCCCTTCGGCCCGTGCAGCGGGGCCCGGCCGCCCTGCGGGGTGCCGGGGTCGTCCATGGCCACGCGGCCGCCCGGCCCCGGTGTCGCCGCCGCTGCCAGGGATGCGCCCCCTCCGCCGAGGACCACCCCCGCGGCGGTGGCCAGCACCAGCACCCGGCGGGCTCCGCGCGCGGCGGGGTGCCCGCCGTCGCGCAGCGGTATGGCCCGGGCGCGTGCCAGCGTGCGGCGGCGCCGCGCGCAGCCCTGGCACGGGCAGTCGCCGGTGGGTTCGTACTCCTCGAAGGAGGGCAGCGGCATCGGCGGCATCGCCTCGGCCATCGGCGTCACTTCGTACACATGCGTCGGAGGCTGCATCGTCATGCGGTTCCGTCCACTCCCCTGCTCGTCGCCGGCCGGCCGGGACCGCATCTGGCGGGGCATCAGATCCGGCCTGGCCCAGACATATCGTGCACGACAAAACCCCCAAACATGGGTTAATCGGACAGAACGCGCGCGGCTTGTCACGAGCACCCGCAGCGGTGGGGTAGAGTTTTCCCTGTCACCAAGCGCCGCTAGCTCAGTTGGTTAGAGCAGCTGACTCTTAATCAGCGGGTCCGGGGTTCGAGTCCCTGGCGGCGCACAGACGCAAAGAAGCCCCTCGCAGCGCAAGCTGCGAGGGGCTTCTTCGTGCTCCGGGGCGCGGCGGTTCAGGCCGCCGTTCCGGGGCGGACTCCGACGCCCGTCAGGTACGCCGACACCACCACGTTCGCCGAGTACTCCTTGGCCGCCTTGTCGTAGGTGCCGCCGCAGGTGACCAGCCGCAGTTCGGCCCGGCCGCGGACCCTGGGCCCGTACACCTTGGCCGGGTCGAAGCCCGCGCGCTCGTGGACCCGTACGTCCTCGATCGTGAACTCCGCCACCGAGCCGTCGGCCCGCACCACGCGGACCTTGTCGCCCGTCTTCGCCGAGCTCAGGCCGTAGAACACGGCCGGCTTCGACTTCGTGTCCACGTGCCCGACCAGCAGCGCGGTCCCGGCCGTGCCGGGCTGGGCGCCGCCGCGCCACCAGCCGACCGTGCCCGGATTCTCGTACGGGGGCGGCTCGATCGCCCCCTTCGCGTCCAGGTCCCGGACGATCACCGGGGCCTGGACGCCGAGGGACGGCACGTCGACCCGCGCGGGCGCGGCCGGCCCCAGCGGGCTGTGCGCCGCGGGCATGCCCGGGGCGGCCTGTCCGCCGCTCTGGCCGGGCAGGGGTATCGCCACGCCGGTGATCTCGCGGCCCCACAGCCACAGCCCGAGGACCAGCACCGACCAGGCCGCGAAGGTCAGCAGCCGGGAACCGCCCGAGCTCCGCTGCTCCGCGCTCACCCGATCACCCGGTCACTCGCCGCTGCGGCGGCGGCGCAGGGTCAGCGCCCGGCCGGCGACCGCGAGGGTGGCGGCGGCGGCGAGCACGGCGCCGATCACCGTGTGCGGCAGGCCCGGGCCGTCGCCCGTGTGGCTCTTCTTCGCCGCCGCGGCGAGCTGCGCGGAGTCGGCGGCCCCGGCGGCCTGCGCCGCGCCCGCCGCCTTCGACTTCGCGGCGATCTCCTCGGACATGCCCCCGCCGCCCGCGTGGACCGGCCAGACGGGTGTGTGATGGGGATCGGGGCGGTGCTCCCGGCGGCGCTCGATCTCGATCGTGCCCCACTCGCGTTCGCCGCCGCGGCCACCGCACTTGATCTTGATGTCGTGGCGGCCGGGATCGGCCCAGGAACGGATCATCGCGTCACCCCACAGGGTGCGGCGGTCGTCGCGCCCGGTGGACAGGCGGACCTCGGAGACGAAGACGGCGGACGAGGCGACGGCCCAGTCCTCCTCGCAGCCGCGGACGCGCAGTTTGACCTGCGCCCCCGGCTCCGCCGGATTGGGGTCGGCCGAGACGCTGCCGCGGTCCCGGTTCCAGTCGTCCTCCCCCGCGAAGGCGAAGGGAGCGGCCACGGCGGACAGGGCCGTCAGGGCGACGGCCACCCCGGTGACACGGAGAGCGATCAAATCACTGCGCATGGTGAACCTCCTCAACAAGGAGATTCACGCGCGGCGCGCCGCTCCGCATCCGGAGCGGCGCCCGCTTGGCCCGTACGTGTCAGCCGTACGACCTAAACCAGATCGACCAGATCGGCGATGGAGTCGAACGTGTGGGTCGGCCGGTAGGGGAACTTCTCGGTGTCCTCGACCGACGTCAGACCGGTCAGCACCAGGAAGGTCTGCATGCCCGCTTCCAGCCCGGCGAGGATGTCGGTGTCCATCCGGTCGCCGATCATCGCGCTGCTGTGGGAGTGCGCGCCGATGGCGTTCAGGCCGGTGCGCATCATCAGCGGGTTGGGCTTGCCGGCGAAGTACGGCTGCTTGCCGGTCGCCTTGGTGATCAGCGCGGCGACGGCGCCGGTGGCGGGCAGCGGGCCCTCGGTGGAGGGGCCGGTCTCGTCCGGGTTGGTGCAGATGAAGCGGGCGCCCGCGTTGATCAGGCGGACCGCCTTGGTCATGGCCTCGAAGCTGTAGGTGCGGGTCTCGCCCAGGACCACGTAGTCCGGCTCGTGGTCGGTCAGGACGTAGCCGATGTCGTGCAGGGCGGTGGTCAGGCCGGCCTCGCCGATCACGTACGCGGTGCCGCCCGGACGCTGGTCGTCGAGGAACTTCGCGGTGGCCAGGGCCGAGGTCCAGATGTTCTCCACCGGCACGGACAGACCCATCCGGCTCAGCCGGGCCTGGAGGTCGCGCGGCGTGTAGATGGAGTTGTTCGTCAGCACGAGGAAAGGCTTTCCGGACTCGCGCAGCCGGTTGATGAAGGCGTCGGCTCCGGGGATCGGGGTGCCCTCGTGGATGAGGACCCCGTCCATGTCGGTGAGCCAGGATTCGATCGGCTTGCGCTCTGCCACTGGACTGTTCTCCGCTCTCGGTGGCGTCTGACGTCTGTGACGTCTGTGACCTCTGGTCTCTACCACCTTATCCGGGCCGGACCGCGGACGCGGTGGGCGTCCACGGCCCGGACCGTACGGCGCTACGGGCTCCGGCGAAGGCCCGTCGAGGGCCCCCGCCGAAGCTCCGTACCCGCCGGCAGGCATCCGCCGGAAAGGGCCTCAGCCGAGCTTGACGTTGTCCACGGTCCAGTACCAGTTGTTGGTGCCGGCGTAGCGGAAGCGGACCTGGACGTCGGTGGCGCCGGCCGGGACCTGGAGCGCGATCGACTCGGAGCGGGCGACGGCGTCGGCGGTGTAGCTCTTGACGACCGACGCGGCGCCGCCGTTGTAGGAGACCAGGACCTGGGCGGTCTGGCCGGCCTCGTGGTGGTAGTGCGTCTGGAAGGTCAGGTTGCGCGTGGTGCCGCCGGTGACAGCCCACTTGGGGGTGGCCAGGGTGGAGTCGTAGGAGCCGGTGTGGCTCTTGTCGTCCCACTCGTCGGAGTCGGCGACGGCGAACACGTCACGGGAGCGGACGTTCAGCTCGCGCCACTGGTCGCGCTGGGACTGGCTCCAGAACTCGTCGGTGGCGAAGGCCCAGCCGGCCCACTCGGTGACACCGCCGGTGCCCATCTTGGAGTTGTCGACCGACCAGCCGGCCGGCGGGGTGTGCGTGAAGCCCTTGGTGCCGGCCGGGATGCCCGTCTCGTCGACGCGCGCCTGGAGGCTGGGGCGCAGGGTGTCGAAGGCGTCGCCGTCGTCGGGGGCGCCCAGCGCGATGCCGTCGATCGCGGCGCCGGGGTTGACCCCGACCTGGGCGAGCGCGGTCGCCGCGACGTCGACGAGCTTCACGTCGTTGCGCACCGAACCGGCCGGGATGCCCGCGCCCTTGGCGAGGACGAAGGTGCCGCGCTCCTGGATGGTGGAGCCGCCGTGGCCGCCGGCGTCGGTGTGGCCGTGGTCGGTGGTGACCAGGACCTTCCAGTTCTCCTGGGCGTAGGTCGGGCGGCTCTGGACGGCGGTGAGGAGCTGACCGACGAGCTTGTCGACGCGGGCGATGGTGTTCAGGTACTCCTGGCTCGCGGCGCCGGAGGAGTGGCCCGCGTGGTCGATCTCGCCGAAGTAGACGAAGGCGGCGTCGGGGTTCTGGTCGCGGAGCTCGGCGGAGGCCGCAGCGGCGATCTTCGGGTCCTCGCTGCCGTAACCGTCGCGGTCGCCCTTGAGGTTGAGGCGCTTGTCGACCTTGGCGGAGAAGATCGGGCCGTTCTGGTCGGTGGAGGTGATGGGCTCCCAGTCGGCGGCCGCGTAGGTGTTGAGCGCCGGGTTGGCGTTCTCGATGCGGGTCAGGAAGTCCGGGTAGGCCGTGTAGTTCTTGCCGGTGAAGGAGTTGTCCTTCACCCCGTGCTTGTCGGGCCAGACGCCGGTGGCGATCGTGGACCAGCCCGGGCCCGAGGAGGTGGCGGCCATCGGGTTCGCGTACAGGGTGCTGCGGGCGGTCAGGCCCTGGGCCATCAGGCCGTTCAGGTTCGGCGCGTCGGCGACCTTGACGCGGTCCAGGACCGTGCCGTCGATGCCGATGACGAGGACCTTGTTCGTGACGGCGGCGGCAGCACCGCCGCCGGTTTCGTCGGCGGTCGCGGCGTGGGCGGCGAGGCCGGTGGCGAGCAGGGCGGTGGCGGTGGCGGCCACGGCGAGGGTCCGTCCGGACAGGACAGTGGGCACGTACTCCTCCGGGAGTAATCGTGGGGAAGGCGCAGGGGACGTACGGGGCGTGCGGGACGTACGAGGCGTGCGGTCGTGCGGTCGTGCGGTCGTGCGGCAACGCGAGCGGGCGTACGGCGGGTCCGGACCGGAGACGAGGTTCGGTCCAGACCCGTTATCCGAGCGTCACTATCCCGGTCGTGGGTGACCGGGAGGCGACCAGTCAGCTTCCGGTGGCCGACTTCCACGCGTCGACGTAGCCGGTGAGGTTCTTGTCGATGTCGGCCCAGTCCGGCTCGAAGATCTCGACTCCGGTCATGAGCTTGGTGAGTTCGACGGCGTTGGCATCGGTGGGCTGGACGTCCGTGCGGGCCGGGAAGCCGCCGCCGATGCCGCTGACCAGCTTCTGGGCGTCCTCGCCGAGCAGGTAGTCGAGGAGCTTCTTGCCGTTCTCGGTGTGCGGGGCCTTGTCGACGAGGCCGGCCGCGTACGGCAGGGAGAAGGTGGTGGGCTTGCCGCCGTCCTTGGCGGGGAACCAGATGCCGAGGTTCGGCATGGTCTTGGACTGCGCGAAGTTCATCTGGACGTCGCCGTTGGCCACGAGCAGCTCGCCCTTGTCGGTCTTCGGCGCGAGCTTGCTGGTGGAGGAGGACGGGCCGACGTTGTTGGCCTGGAGCTTCTTCAGGTACGCGTTGGCCTGGTCCTTGCCGCCGAAGTCGTGCATCGCCTTGATGAGCACGGCGGTGCCGTCGCCCGCGACGCCCGGGGTGGAGTACTGGAGCTTGCCCTTGTACTTGGCGTCGAGCAGCTCTTCCCAGGTCTTGGGGGCCTCGGTCAGCTCCTTCTTGTTGTAGATGAAGCCGAAGTAGTTGTTGACGACGGAGGTCCACTTGCCCTCGGAGGACTTGTTCGCCCCGTTGACCTTGTCCGCGCCCTGCGGCGTGTAGGCCTGGAGCAGGCCCTTGCCGTCGGCCTGCTGGATGAAGGGGGGCAGCGTGATCAGGACGTCGGCCTGCGTGTTGGTCTTCTCGCGGACGGCGCGCTGCACCATCTCCCCCGAGCCGCCCTCGACGTACTTGACCTCGATGCCGGTCTTCTTCGTGAAGTCGGCGAAGACCTTGTCGTACCAGCCGTCGCCCTTGTCGCTCTTGAGGCCGTCGGCGCTGTAGACGGTGACGACCTTCTCGCCGCCGCCCTTGGTGTCGGCGGAGCCGGCGGAGTCCGCGGAGGAGGAACCGCCGCAGGCGGTGAGGCCGGCGGCCAGGGCGAGGCTGCCGGTGACGGCGGCGGTGATGCGGAGGTATCTGTTGCTGGACATGGAACTTCCTTACGGGGAAAGGGAGTCGGCAGGGGAATCAGCAGGGGGTGGCAGTGGCCGTACCGGGGTCTAGCGGTACGTGGCCCTGGTGCGGACGCGGGAGACGGCCAGCAGGACCAGCAGGGTGGTGGCCATGAGGACCACGGCGACGGCGGAGCCGCTGAAGAGCGAGCCGCGGTCGGTGGCGGTGAAGATCCGGACCGGGAGGGGCATCCAGTCCGGCGGGTAGAGCATCATCGTGGCGCTCAGCTCGCCCATGGACAGGGCGAAGCAGAGCCCGGCGGCCGCGGTGAGCGACGGCAGCAGGAGGGGGAGCTTGACCCGCCACAGCACGTACGCGGGGCGGGCGCCCAGGGAGGCCGCCGCCTGCTCGTACGCGGGGTCGAGACGCACGATGGCAGCCGAAACCGACTGGTAGGCGAACGCGGTGACAAGAATGGTGTGCGCCAGGATCACGATCGAGCTGGTGCCGTTGAGGAGCAGCGGCGGCTTGCTGAAGGCGACGAGCACGGCGAGTCCGACGACCACGGACGGCACGGCGACGGGCAGCACGAACAGTGCGTCCAGGGCGCTCCTGCCGCGCCTGCGCAGTCCGGCGGCGGCGAGCGCGGCCCAGGTGCCGACGGTGAGCGCGATCAGGCTGGCGGCCAGGGCGGTGAGCAGCGAGGTGGTCAGCGCCTGGAGGGATTCGCCCCGGACGGCCGCGGCGTAGTTCTCGGTGGTGGGGCCGGAGGGGAAGGCCCCGGACCAGTGCGTGGAGAAGGACGCGGCCACCACGACGAGCAGCGGCAGGGCGAAGAGGGGCAGGAAGAGGATGCCGAAGAGGCTCCAGGCGGCCCAGCGGCCGCTCTTGCTATGCACCAGCACGCTTGCTCACCACCCGGTAGAGGCCGAACAGGCCGACGGAGATCACGATGTTGACGACGGCGACCACGCAGGCGGCGGCGTAGTCGGATTCGAGGATCGCCTTGCCGTAGATGAGCATCGGGAGCGTGGTGACGTCCTTGGCTCCGGTGAACAGGACGATCCCGAACTCGTTGAGGCACATGACCAGGACGAGGCTGCCGCCGGCGGCGAGGGCCGGGAGGGACTCGGGGAGGATCACCCGGCGGACGATGCGGCCGGGCTTCGCGCCGAGCGAGGAGGCCACCTCCAGCTGGGCGGTGTCCAGTTGGGAGAAGGCGGCGAGCAGCGGGCGCATCACGAAGGGCGTGAAGTAGGTGATCTCCGCGAGGAGGACGCCCCACGGGGTGGTCAGGAAGTGGAAGGGCCCCTCCGCGACGCCGAAGGTGTCGGTCCACAGGCCGTTGGCCATGCCGACGGTGCCGTAGACGAAGAGGAGGGCGAGGGTGATGAGGAAGGAGGGGAAGGAGAGGAAGACGTCGATGAACTTGGCGACGGCGCGGGCCCCGGGGAACGGCACGAAGGCGATGACCAGCGCGAGCGCGAAGCCGAGGACCAGGCAGCCGATGGTGGCGCCGACGGCCAGCCAGACGGTGGTGCCGAGTGCCTCGCGGAAGGAGTGCGAGGCGAAGACCGAGGCGTAGGCGTCGAAGGGTCCGCCCCCGTTCTCGGGGGACAGGGACTGCTGGACCACCAGCGCGAGGGGATAGAGGAAGACCACCGCGAGCACGGCGACGGGGGGCACGGTCCACAGCCAGCCGGGCACGCTACGGGGCGCACGTGCGGCCTTCGCCGCGAAGCCGTCGGGGGCTCCGGCCGGGCCTTCGGGCGTGCCGGGGGCAGGGCCTCGTAGGGGCTGTTGGGGCTGTTGGGTCTGTTGGGGAATGGCTGCGGCTTCGGGGGCGGCGGCGGGCGGCCCGGGGGTGCGTCGGTCCGTGGCCTCAGCCATCGGTGACCCCCGCGGACAGGAGGACCGCGTCGCGGGGCTCGAAGTGCAGGGTGACCTGGTCGCCCAGCGCCGGGGTCTCGCGCAGTTCGGGCAGGTCCGCCTTGACCCGGTGGCCCTCGATGTCCACGTAGAGCCGGTGGGTCGAGCCGCGCCACTGCACCTCGGTGATGGTCCCGCTCAGCGCGTTGGGGCCGGCGCCGAGGCCGAGCAGGTGCGGGCGGACGCACAGGGTGGCGCTCGCACCGGCGGCCGCGCGGCCGGAGTCGAGGGTGAGGGGGTGCCCGGCGAAGAGCGCGCCCCCGTCGGCGACGGTGACCGGCAGCAGGTTGGCGTTGCCGACGAAGGAGGCGGTGAACTCGGTGCGCGGGGCCCGGTACAGCTGCTGCGGGGTCCCGCAGTCCTGCAGGCGGGCCTGGTCCATGACGGCGATCCGGTCGGCCAGGGTGAGCGCTTCGACCTGGTCGTGGGTGACGTAGAGGATGGACACGTCGGGGAGTTCGCGGTGGAGCCGGGCCAGTTCGGTGAGCATCCCGGAGCGCAGCTGGGCGTCGAGCGCGGACAGCGGCTCGTCCAGGAGGAGGACCCCGGGGCGGATGGCGAGGGCGCGGGCGATGGCCACGCGCTGCTGCTGTCCGCCGGAGAGCTCGCGGGGGTAGCGCTTGGCGTAGGCCGCCATCCCGGTCATCTCCAGGGCCTCGGCGACGCGGCCGGGGATCTCCGCCTTGGGCGCCTTCTGCGCCCGCAGGCCGAAGGCGACGTTGTCCGCGACGCGCATGTGCGGGAACAGCGCGTACTGCTGGACGACCATGCCGATGCCGCGCTTGTGCGGCGGCAGCGCGGTGACGTCCCGGCCGCCGATCAGGATCCGGCCCGAGGCGGGCCGCACGAAGCCGGCGACCGCGCGCAGGGCCGTGGTCTTGCCGGAGCCGGAAGGCCCGAGCAGCGCCATGACCTCGCCGGGCTCGACGGTCAGGTCGAGGGAGTCCAGGACGGTGGCGGCGCCGTAGGCGACCGAGACGGAGTCGAAGCGGATGCCGCTCACGCGCCGGGCTCCCGCTCCTGCTCCGACTGCGCCAGGAGGGCGGGGAGTTCGACGACGGAGCCCAGGACGTGGGTGGCTCCGTGCTCGGTCAGGGCCGCGCGGTCATGGGCGCCGGTGAGGACGCCCGCCACGATCCCGGCGCCGGCGCGGACCCCGCTGAGCATGTCGTACGCCGTGTCGCCGGCGACCACGGTCTCGCGCACGTCGGCCACGGCGCCGGTGCGCAGGAAGGCCGCCAGCACCATGTCCGGGAAGGGCCGGCCGCGGCCGCCCGCGTCGGCGGGGCACAGCGTGAGGTCGGCCAGGTCCTGCCAGCCGAGGGCGTCGAGGATGGCGTCCTGGGTGACGCGGGCGAAGCCGGTGGTGAGGACCACGGTGCGGCCGTCGGCGCGGAGCTTCTCGACGGCCTCGCGGGCGCCGGGGATCGGAGCGATGAGGCCGCCGTCCACGAGTTCCCCGTAGGCCTGCTCGAAGGCGGAGTTGGCGCGCTGGGCGAGGTCCTCGGTGCCGAAGAGGTGGCGGAAGACGGAGATCTTCGACTCGCCCATGGTGTCGCGCACGTACTGGAGCTTCGCGACGTGGTCCGCACTGCCCGGCTCGACGCCGAGCCGCTCGGCGGCCCGCTCGAAGGCGCGCTCGACGAGGCCGCCGTCGGCGACGGTGGTGCCGGCCATGTCGAGGACGATGAGGCGGCGGGTGGGGGTGTCGGCGTTGGTGTCGGTGTCGGCGTTGGTCTTGTTGTCGGTGTCGGTGTCGGTCATGGTGCTTACCAGCCCAGTTCGTTCGCGGTGGTTTCGGCTATGGCGGGAGAGCAGGTCATGCCCCGCCCGCCGGGTCCGGTCACCAGCCAGACGCCGTCGGCCACCTGCTGGCGGTGGACGACGCGGGTGGTGTCGGTGCACTGCGCGTACACGCCCGCCCAGCGGTGCCTGATCTGCGGCAGCGGGCGGCCCAGGAAGGACTCGACGACCTCGGTGAGGTGCGTGTAGGGGTCTTCGAGGGTGTCGAACGCGAAGGGGTGCTCGTACTCGTGGGTGTCGCCGATGGTCAGTCCGCCGTCCTGCCGCTGCACCATCAGGAGCTGCATCTTGTGCGCGGCGGCGATCGGCGCCTGGGCCTGCTCGGCGTTGAGTTCGTCGAGGGCTTCGCTCTTGTAGGCGGGGTAGTAGCGGAAGCTGTCGGCGTCGGCGACCGAGGTGGTCAGGGTTTCGCCGAGGGGGGCGGTCTGCATCATCTGCAGCCGGACGCGGCGCACGGGCAGTTCGGGCACCAGCTCGCGGACCAGGCCGGAGAGCCAGGCCCCGGTGGCCAGGATCACGGCGTCGCCCCGGTGGACGTCGCCGTGGTCGTCGCGGACGGCTCCGTTCCCGACGACCTCGCGCACCTCCCGTCCGGGGAGGAAGGTGTAGCGGCCGGACGCCTTGAGGGCTTCGCGCAGGTGGAGCTGGGCGGTGCGCGGTTCCACGGCCGCGTCCCGCTCGCACCACAGGGCGGCCTCGAACGCGCCGCGCAGGGCGGGGTTGAGCGCCCTGGCCTCCCCGGCGGTGACCAGCTTGTAGCCGCGGGCGGCGGCGTCGGGGCGGGCCACGGCGGCCTCGGCGACGGCGTGCTCGCGGGAGTTGCGCACCGGGGTCAGCGAGCCGATGGCGCGGAAGCCCAGGCCGGGCACCCGCTCACCGATCGCCTCCCAGAGCTCGCGGGCCCGCAGGGCGGTGTCGAGCTCCTCGCCCCCGGCCCGGCCGCTGACCCAGATCTGGCCGAAATTGCGCAAGGACGCGCCGCGGGCCTCCGCTTCTCGCTCGATCTGGACGACCTCGTGGCCGCGTTCCACTGCTTGCCAGGCGTGCATGGTGCCTACCACGCCGCCTCCGACGACTATGACTCTCACGTGCTCCAAGGTGGCGGCGGTCCGTGACCCGGGAGGATCCCGCGGGCGACGCTCCGGTGAACAGCCTCCGACGCTTGGACTAGACCCGTTACCGCTCCGTGATATTGATTCACCCTTTTTGATCCCGTACAGGGGCCTTGGCCGGGACTATTCGGGCTGGAGATGGGTCGTGAAGCTGAACCGGTCGCCACGGTAGAGAGAACGCACCCGCTCCAGCGGCCTGCCCTCCCGGTCCCGGGAGAAGCGGTGGATGAGCAGCATCGGGAGCGCGGGCGGGGTGCCGATCAACAGGGCTTCGCGAGGCGTGGCGAGGACCGTTTCCAACTTCTCGTCGGCGTCGCCGAAGGAGATTCCGAGGCTGTCGTGGAGGTAGCCGTAGAAGGAGGAGTCCGGCTGGAAATCGACGTCGAGGCGCGGTGCGCGGGCGACCCGGACGTACGTGCTCTCCAACCCGACCCGCTCCTCGTCGGCGAGCAGCACCCGCTCCAGGTGCCAGACCGGCTCCCCGGGCTCGGCGCCGATCCCGGGAGCCACGGCGGCCGGGCAGGGGAAGCGCTCCAGGCCGATCAGGTGGCGGCCCGGGGTACGCCCCTGGCGGCGTACGCCCTCGGTGTAACTCGCCAGCGACAGGGGCTGTTCGAGCTTCGGCCCGGCGGCGACGGTACCGCGGCCCGAGCGGCGCAGCCGGCCCTCCAGCAGCAGCTCGCGCAGGGCCTGGCGGACGGTCTCGCGGGAGACCTCGTACTGCTCGGCGAGATCGCGCTCGGTGGGGAGGAGTCCGCCCTCGCCGAGCTCGTCGAGCAGCCCGGCGATGCGGGCCTTGACGGCGTAGTACTTGGGGATGCGGCCGTGCTCGGGGATGCCGGAGCGGACGGGCAGGCCGGGCTGGTGGTGGTGCGCGTACGCAGTCGGTTCTTCCACCCTCGGACTCTACGTGGGCCGCCCCTACGCGGACTGCGGGCCTTGCCCCTTGCGCCGCAGCCGGCGGGCCCCGAACAGGAGTCCGCCACCGCCGGCCAGGGCGGCCGCGGCAGCGGCCCCGTACGCCCATGCCCCCGGGGCGCGGCCGGTCTCGGCCAGCGCTCCGGCCTCGCCGGCGCCTGCGGCGTCCGCGGCGTCCGCGGCATCGGTGGCGTCCGTGGCGTCCGGGCCCTGGACCTCGAAGCGGTAGCCGCCCGCCTCGCCGATCCAGTCGCCGTCGTCTCCCTTGCGCTGGACCAGCGCGGCGTCGGCGACGACCTCGCCGCGGGGGGCGTCGGCGGCGAAGGCGAGCCGGACGGGGACGGTCACGGAACCGCCGGGGCCGACGGTGAAGCCGGAGAAGGCGTCGCCGCCGTCGAAGACGGCGACGATCTCGTCCCGGTCGGTGCGCTCCAGACTGACGGGGAGGGCGTGCCCCGGGGCGGCCGCGCCGGTGGCGTCGAACTCCATCCGGAAATGGGCGGGGCGCAGGGCGTGGGCCGGGTCGGTGAAGACCACGACGGGGTGGATGGCGGTGCACCGGGTGGTGGTGGTGTTGGTGAGGTCGAGGTACCAGGTCTGCGCCTGACCGCCGGTCCGGAACACGGCCGGCCCCCCGCGGATCCGGGCCCCGATCGGGAACTGCGCGCTCTTCCCGTCACCGCAACTGGCCTCCACCCGCGAAGGCAGCGCGGGCGCGGGCCGGGCTCCGCCGCCGTTGCCGATGTCCGCCGACGCGGTGGTGACGGTCGGGGCGCCGGCAGCCACGAAGACGGCTGCCAGGGCAAGGGCTTTGCGCAGTCGCATGAGGAACCCCTACTCGCCGACGCCAACCGAACGGACCCATAAAACGATCGCCACACAACCCGACAATCACCCCGGCCTTGCCCGCACCCTCCCACGCCCGCCCAACCCCCTGTCCAGCACCACGCCCACCTTCTGTCGGTTTCCGCCCGTTTGGCGCATGGGGTCGGGGGGACCCGGCCCCGGCGGCGTTCGCGGGGGGGCAGGCGCAGCAAATCCGGCCGCCCGGCGTTTGAGGAGCGGTGCCCGGGGCGGAGCCCAGCGGGTCCCGGGCGCAGCAAATCCAGCCGCCCCGCACTTGAGGACGGGCGGGCCCGGGGCAGAGCCCCAGAGAGTCCGGGCGCAGCAAATCCAGCCGCCCGGCGATCGAGGCCCGGAGGGGTCCTGGCGCAGCAAATCCGGCCGTCCGGCGCTTGGGAACCGGGGCCCGGGGCGGAGCCCCAGCGGGGCCCGGGCGCAGCAAATCCGGCCGCCCGGCGCTTGAGCATTGGGGCCCGGGCGCAGCAAATCCAGCCGTCCGGCGTTTGAGGACCGGGGTCTGGGGCGGAGCCCCAGGGGGTCCGGGCGCAGCCCGGCACCCCCTCCCAGCCCGTCCGGCGTTTGAGGACCGGGGTCCGGGCAGCGCCCGGGGAACGGTGGAAGGGCGGGTAGGGGACTCCGCCTCGCAGGGCCACCCCGCACCGGCAGACCGGCCCCGAAGGGGCCAGCCAACCCGCCGGCACGCACGAGCCACACCTAAGCCCGGGGCCAAGGCCAGGGGCCAGGGGCCAGAGGCCCGGGGGCCCGGAGGCCCGGAGGCCCGGAGGCCAAGGACCAGGCCACGGCGGCCAAGGGGGCCGCCCCCTCACTCCCCCCGCCCGAACAACGGGCCAAGCACCAACTCCGCCGCCCCCTCCGCCACACCCCCCTCCGCAAGCCCAACCCCCACCGCACCCCCCACAAACGCCCGAGCCCCCAAAACCCCCCGCACGCCCGCCAGGAACACGCCCGGCGCAGCCGCCACCACCCGCCCCCCGAGCAGCACCCGGTCCACATCCAGCAGCGCGACCAGGTTCGCCGCCGCCTCCCCCACGATCCGCGCCGCTTCCTCCAGGCGGCCCCCCGCGACCGCGTCCAGGCACAGCACCTCCGCGCACCCGCGCCCCCCGCACCGGCAGACCGGCCCGTCGAGTTGCAGCACCTGGTGCCCGAACTCCCCCGCCGCCGAGCGCCGCCCCCGGTAGACCTCTCCGCCGCCGGCCAGCCGGAGCCCCGCCCCCAGTCCGGTGCCGACGTGCACGTACGCCACGGCCTCCCCGACGCCGAAGCCGACGCCGGCACCGCCAGCCGCGGCCACCGCCACGGCCGCAACCCCCGCATTGGTGTCCTTGTCCACCCGCACGGGAACCCCCAACCGCCCCTCCAGCACCTCCCGCAACGGGAACCCCTCCCATTCGGGAAACCCCGTCACCCGCCCCAGCACCCCGGTCCGCCAGTCCAACGGCCCCGGCGCGGCCACCCCCACGCCGAGCACCGGCCGCTCCGCGCCGCCGCCCCCACCGCACACCCGCCCGACCGCCCGCACCGCCTCCTCGACCGCCGCTTCCGGCCCGGCCCCGAAGTCCAGCGGAACCCGCCCGTCGGCGACGACGCGGCCCGCCAGGTCGACCCGTACCGCCGTGAGCTCGTCGCGGTCCAGGTGCACCCCGACCGCGTACCGCGCCTCCGGCACCAGCCTCAGCAGCGTGCGCGGTTTGCCGCCCGTGGACGGCTCGCGTCCGGCGTCGGCCACCAGCCCCTCGACGCGGAGCCGGGCCGCGATCTTGCTGACCGCCTGCGGGGTGAGCCCCGTACGCACCGCGAGGTCACCGCGGCCGAGCCCGGCGGGTCCGGCTCCGCGCAGGAGGTCCAGTACCAGCGCCTCGTTGTGCCCGCGCAGCACCGGCAGATTCACGCCCGCGCCGCCACCACTCGCCTCGCCCCTGCTACCCCTGCTACCCCTGCTACCCCTGTCCACCTGGCCATTGTCCACCCTCCTTGCACTTACGCAACAGTGTTGCCAAAGTAGGAGCATGAACGCCTCCGCCCCCGCCTCCCCCCTCCGCGTCGGACTCGTCGGCTACGGCCTGGCCGGTTCCGTCTTCCACGCCCCGCTGGTCTCCGCGACCGAGGGCCTGGTCCTCGACACCGTCGTCACCTCCGACCCGGGCCGCGCCGCCCAGGCCCGCGAGGCCTACCCGGACGTCCGGATCGCCGCCACCGCCACCGAGCTGCTCGCCCAGAGCCCCGCCCCCGACCTCGTCGTCATCGCCTCCCCGAACAAGACGCACGTCCCGCTCGCCACGGCCGCCCTCACGGCCGGCATTCCGGTGGTCGTGGACAAGCCGCTCGCCGCCACGGCCGCCGAGGCCCGCGAGCTGGCCGCGCTCGCCGACCGGACCGGGACCTTCCTGTCCGTCTTCCAGAACCGCCGCTGGGACAACGACTTCCTCACCCTGCGCCGCCTCCTCGCGGACGGCGAGCTGGGCGAGGTGCAGCGCTTCGAGTCCCGCTTCGAGCGGTGGCGCCCGCAGCTCAAGGGCGGCTGGCGGGAGTCCGGCGCCCCGGAGGAGATCGGCGGGCTGCTGTACGACCTCGGCAGCCATGTCGTGGACCAGGCGCTGGTGCTGTTCGGTCCCGCCGTACGGGTCTACGCCGAGGCCGACGTGCGCCGCCCGGGCGCCGAGGCCGACGACGACACCTTCATCGCCCTCACCCACGCGAGCGGGGTCCGCTCCCACCTCTACGTCAGCGCCACCACGGCCCAGCTGGGCCCGCGCTTCCGGGTCCTGGGCTCCCGCGCGGGCTACGTCAAGTACGGACTGGACCCGCAGGAGGGGGCCCTGCGGGAGGGCCTGCGCCCCGGCGACCCCGAGCGGACCTGGGGCGAGGAGCCCGAGCACCTGTGGGGCCGGCTGGGCTCCGGGGACTCGCCGCTGACCGGCGGGGGCACGCCGGTGCGGACGGTGCCGGGCGACTACCCGGCGTACTACGCGGCCGTGGCGGCGGCCCTGCGCGACGGCGGCCCGGCCCCCGTCACGGCCTTGGAGGCGGCGCACTGCCTGGACGTACTGGAAGCGGCCCGCGCATCGTCGCAGGACGGGCGAACCGTGAACCTGTGAGCCCGTGAACGGATGAGCCCGGGACCAATGTGTCCTATCTGTAATGAAAATGGGCCTATCGCGGAGAGAGGTCGACCTAGGGTTTGCATAAGCGAAAGATCATCGCATGTGTGAAGAATGGTGTCCCTCGTGAAGCTGCCCCGTCTCGCCTCGGCCCTGGCCGTCGGCGCGATAGCCCCGGCCGTCCTGCTCTCCTCCCCCGCCTTCGCCGCCGACGGGCCGTCACCCGCCGTTCCCCCGACGCCTTCCGCGCCGGACCAGGGCGCGCCGGGCAGTGGTCCGTCGGCCGGCGGCCCGGCGGTGGGCGGCCCGGCGGATTCGCCGGGCGAGGCGGGCACCCCGGAGGACGACGGGCAGGCGGCGAAGGACCGTAAGAAGATCGAGTCGATCCTCGCGGACCCGGAGTCCGGCCCCGGCGTGCGCGAGGCGGCCCGGAAGGCGCTCAAGGGGACCGCGGCGGACATGCGGCACTTCCTGGACGTCGTCTGGGCCCAGCAGCAGTACGTCGACGACCAGGTGAAGGTCACTCAGATCTTCAGCACCGGGGGTGTCGGCGTGCGGCGCGAGGCCAAGAAGGCCCTGGAGGCGGGCACCCAGGCCGCGCTCACGGAGTTCCTCAGGAACGGGCAGCACACCGCCCGGCTGGAGGACGACACCTTCGAGATGCTGAGGATGCTGGAGGGCGCGGGCAAGGGCATCACGGAGCGGGTCAACCACCTGCTCAGCCACGGAACCCGCGAGGAGATCCGCGCGTTCGTCGAGACGGAGCAGCACGCGATCCGCGCGGACGACGACAGGGTCGCGATCCTGCGGATGCTCCAGGACGCGGGCCCCTCCCTCAAGCAGGGCATCCAGAAGTTCCTCGACAGCAACCCCACCCCCGCCCAGCTGCGCACGTTCGTCACCACCACGCAGCACGAACTCCGCGACATCGACAACTCCCTCCTCATCACGCAGATCGCGAGCGTAGGCGGCCCCGAGGTGCGCAAGGCCGCCGATGCGGCGCTGCGCGGCACGCCCGAGGACCGCATCGAGTTCCTCAAGACCGGCCAGCACGTGGCGCGCGAGAAGGACAAGGCCGCGGAGGAAGCGGCCGGGAAGCCGGACGGAGGCTCCGGGGACGGGGGCGGGGACGAGGACGGCGGCACCACCACTCCGGTCGTCGACCACGGCGCCAACGGCGGCACGGGTACCGGCACGGGTACGGGTACGGGTACCGGGAACCAGCCGACCCCGGCGGGCGGTACGTCCGGGAACCTCGCCCGTACGGGCGCGGGCGCCGAGAACGGCTGGATCGCCGGCGGGGCCGCCACGGCGCTCGCCGCGGGCGCGGGTCTCGTGCTCGTCAACCGGCGCCGGCGGACGGCTTCCGAGCGCTGACCGGCCGACCCGTCGAAGCAGGAAGGGGCGGCGCCGTCGACGACGGCACCGCCCCTTCCCTTCCCTTCGGACTGCGCGTCGCGACTACGCGTCCTTGAACTCCTGACGCTGACGGCCGAGGCCGTCGATCTCCAGCTCCACCACGTCGCCCGCCCGCAGGAACGGCTTCGGCTCCGGCTGGCCCGCGGCCACACCGGCCGGGGTGCCGGTGACGATGACGTCGCCCGGGTACAGGGTCATGAACTGGCTCACGTACCGCACGACCTCGCCGACCGGGAAGATCTGGTCGGAGGTGTGACCGTCCTGCTTGAGCTCACCGTTGACCCACAGCTTGACGTCGAGCGCCTGCGGGTCCGGGATCTCGTCCGCGGTGACCAGCCAGGGGCCGACCGGGGTGAAGGTCTCGCAGTTCTTGCCCTTGTCCCAGGTGCCGCCGCGCTCGGTCTGGAAGGCGCGCTCGGTCACATCGTTGACCAGGACGTAGCCGCCGACGTGCGCGAGGCCCTCCTCGGGGGAGGCCAGGTAGCGGGCGGTGGCACCGATGACGACGCCGAGTTCGGCTTCCCAGTCGGTCTTGACGCTGGTGCGCGGGATCAGCACGGTGTCGTCGGGGCCGACCACGGTGTCCGGGGCCTTGAGGAACACGATCGGCTCGGCCGGGGCCTCGGCCCCCACCTCGGCCGCGTGCCCGTGGTAGTTCAGGCCGATGCCCACGACCTTGCCTATGCGGCCGACGGCGGACCCGATCCGCAGACCCTCGGCGTCCAGCACCGGGAGCTCACCGGATCCGGCCGCGTCCCGTACTCGGGACAGCACGGAGTCGTCGGCGAGCAGCGCGCCGTCCACATCCGTGATCAGGCCGGACAGGTCCCGCAGGGTCCCGTCCTGGTCGAGCAGCGCGGGGCGCTCCGACCCGACGGGTCCTACACGCAGCAGCTTCATGGGCATTCTCCCGTGGTCGAGGGTGGTCGGCCCATGGGCATGCCCCGGGCCGGACGATGGGTTGCGGCCATCGGAGGATTGGTCGATCCTCCAAGATGTCGGCCTCATCCGCAAGACCCTGTTCACATGGCGGAACGCTCACCTCCGCTGAGCGCGTGCTCCACGCGCTCAGCCCGGTCCTTCCGGTACTGGAGCCAGGCGCGCTCGGCGACCGACCACGCCGTGGTCGTGACCAGGTACAGCCCGGCCGCCAGCGGCACCAGGGCAGCCGTGATCAGCGTGCCGAAGGACAGCAGGGGCAGGACGCCGCCCAGCTTGCGCATGAGCTCCTGCTGCTCGGCCGTCACGACGACGCCCGCACCGGCCCCGGAGGCCTTGCCGGTCATGCCTGCCTTGCCGGCGTTGGCCGTCTTGCCGGTCTTGGCCGCCTTGCCGGCCATGCCTGCTTTGCCAGTCTTGGCCCCGGAAGCGGCAGTCGTGGCCGCCGCGGCGGCTGCGGTCGCGGCGGCCAGCGCTGCCGCCTTGCGTCCGCGTGCCGCACTCCACGCGGCCACCAGCGCGACGACCGCGAACAGCCCCAGGAACACGAGCCCCTGCGCGCCGAAGAGGCCGCCCTCCCCCAGCGCCTCGGCCCACCGGTCCCCTAGCGGCGCGGCGAACAGCCGGTGGCCGAGCAGCTCGTTGGCGGCCCCGCCGATCTCCGCCGAGGAGAACGCCCGGTACATCAGGAAGAACACCGGCAGCTGGAGCAGTACCGGCAGGATCCCCGCCACCGGGGTCGCCCCGCGGAAGGCGGCCCGGCTCAGCGGGTGCAGCGCGAGCCGCACGAGCACGGTGAACAGCACGATCGCGGCAGCGGTCGCGGACTCGGCCAGCACCGGCTCCAGCAGCCGGCCCAGCACGGAAACGAGGTCGATGAATACGGACACGTGGGCCCTCCGAAGGGATGCGTCGAACGTCGAAAGAGATGCGTTTCGGCGTGACGACCCGCGAGGGGCGGCAAGGTGTGGCGATCAGAAGTGATCGGGAGGAAGGAGCTGCGCGCCCCTACGCGGCCGTCGGAAGGAGACGGCCGGGCGCCCTGGGCCGTGACCGGCCGGAAGCGTCGGGGTCGCGCTGCGGCAGGAACGCCGTGCGCTGCTCGCGATCACGGATCGCGGTACGTATTCGGTGCGGGGGCACCGGCCGGACCAGCCGGGCGGCCAGGGCGGAGGCGCCCACGGCGAAGGTGGCCGCGAGGACCACCACCACCGCTCCGAGCCCGCCCTCCCCGGCGAACAGCCCGAGGAAGCCGCCGAGCACCAGGAGGGAAGTCAGCAGCGCCAGCAGCCGCCCGGGGCGAAGCCCGCTGTGCTCTGCCATGTGGACCTCCCCCTTCCCGCTCCCGCGCACGAACCCCCGTAAGAGACCCGCGACACGCACCCGTTGCCAGCACTCGCACTCACGATCGTGCTCGCGATCGATATTAGCCGCGTGCACCGACAACGGACGGGGACTCGTTTTGATCCCCGGTTCCGGGCAGCGGATCGCGCGCCAGGACCTCCTCGTCCGGCCGGGGGTCCCCCGCCCCGCTTCCCGCCCCCTCCCGCGGGCCGAGCCAGATCACCGTCAGAGCGACCGCCAGGTTCAGCGCGAGGGCGACCATGCCGGCGTTCACGCCCCACACCGGGTCGTTGCCCGTGAACACCAGCCCGCAGACCACCGCGACCCCCGCGGCCAGCCCGCACACCGCGGCCGCCGTCGTGAACCGGCGCCACACCAGACCCAGCAGCAGCATCGGCACCAGCTGCGCCATGCCCTCGTAGGACACGAGCGAGAGCCTGACCAGCGTGTTCGGCGCCGTGTACGTCATCACCAGCGCGATCGTCCCGGCGGCCACCACGACCACCTGCGAGGCGAGCTTCTGCCGCGCGCCCGAGCTCCAGCGTGGCAGCAACGAGAGCACGCTGCGCCCCCACATCGTGCCGATGACCAGCATGAACACCGCCATCGGCACGATCGACGACAGCGCCGCCGCCACCCCGATCACCCCCACCGCCCACGCCGGCAGGGAGTCCACGACCAGCTTGAACAGCGCGAGGTTGGACTCCGCGCCCGTCAGCCCCGGTACGACGAACAGCGCCGCCATGCCCAGCAGCATCGGTACGAAGAGCAGCACGTTGTACGCGGGCAGCAGGATGGCGTTGCGGCGCAGCGCGTCGGCGCTCCGCGCGCCCAGGTACCCCGCGACCGTGGTCGGGAAGATGACCACGGTCAGCGCGTTCAGCACGGTGGTGGAGGCGAACCACCCCATCCCCAGCTCGCCCCGGCCGCCCTGCCCGCTCCCGGCGCCGGGGAGCGTCAGCCATTGCGGGCGTTCGGCGGTGAGCCGCTCGAAGAGCTCCCCGTAGCCGCCGAAGTAGTGCAGGGGAACGTAGACGGCGAGGAACCCCAGGGTGCCGATGACCAGCACGTCCTTGAGCACGGACACCCACGCGCTGCCGCGCAGCCCGCTCACCACGACGAAGCCGGTGGTGACGGCGAAGGCGGTGAAGTAGGCCCATTCCAGGGACACCGCCCCGTAGGTGACCGTCGAGACCACCACGCCCATGCCGGTGATCTGGAGCTGGATGTAGGGGAGCAGGAAGACGGTGGCGAGCACCGCGACCGCGGCGCCGAGCCAGGGGCGCCCGTACCGGTGGCTCACCATGTCGGTGATGCCGACGAGGCCGTGGCGGCGCGCGTAGTCCCACAGCACGGGGCCGACGACGTAACCGACGGCGTAGCCGCAGGACATGTACGCGACCACGTACATCACGGGGGCCCCGTAGTTGTAGCCCCAGCCGGCCGCGCCGAGGTAGCTGAAGCTCGTGTACCCCTCGCCCGCCATCAGGACCCAGATGAACACGGTGCCGAGCGAGCGCCCGCCCACCGACCACTCGGCGAGTCCGCCGCCGCCCCCGCCGCGTCCGCGCACCGCGAGCAGCCCGAGCGCGACGGTCGCCACCATGAACACGCCGAAGACGCCCGTCGCCACGGCCGCCTGGCTCACCGGTGATCACCGCGCCAGGTCAGCCAGACCGCGAGCGGGGTCAGCAGCGTCGCCCCGATGAACCAGAGGAGCAGGAACGGTACGCCGCCCGGCGCCGGCTCCACCCGGTTCGCGAACGGCAGCGCTCCGACGAACAAGACGAACGGCGCGGCAAGCCACGCCAACTGCGGTCGTTTCACCCTTTTTCGGCCCACCGCCCCACCCTACGGTCCCGCCGCCCGCTCACCCGTCAACGCTTGAGGGTGCCCCACACCACGAGCCGGTACTTCGAGGTGTACTCGGGCGTGCAGGTGGTCAGCGTGATGTACGCCCCGGGCTCGCTGTACCCGGCCCCCGGCGTGACGGTGCTGCGCGGGACGGGCGCGATCACCCCGGTGTCGTGCTCGGTCGTCTGCGCCAGCGTCTGCCCGACCAGGTACACGTACCGCTTCCCCCGCACGTCCACGATCAGCTCGTCCCCGGCCCTGAGCCGGTTGATGTACCGGAAGGGCTCCCCGTGCGTGTTGCGGTGCCCGGCGAGCGCGAAATTACCCTCGGCCCCGGGCTGGGCGGTCCCGGTGTAATGCCCGGCGTACCCCTTGTCGAGCACGGACCGCTTGTCCACGCCCTGCGCGACGGGCACGGCGACGCCGAGGCGCGGAATGCGCAGGATGCCGTACGCGGACTCCCGCGGCTGCGGCCTGGCGGCACGCGGCCCGGAGCTCCCGGTCGCCTCGCCCGAGGATCCGTCGGCCGCCTCGGCCGGCCCTACGGAGGGATCGGCATCCGCCTCCCCCTCGGCCCCGCCCTCCCCCTCCCCCTCCGACCACTCGGAAGACGAGGCACCCTGCCCCTCCCCCTGCTCCAGCTCCCGCACCACCGCGTGTGCGGCCCTCAGCGCCTGCCGGTTGGTCCACCACACCTGGTGCACCACCAGCAACATCACCACCACGCCCACGGTGACGGCCAGTTCGCCGACCGCCCACAGCGCCCCCGCGAAACCGGCCCGGCGCGACCGCCGGCCCCTGCCCTGCACCACGACCCGCACGCGATCTCGCACGGGCGGCACCTTAAGTCCTCCCCCCTCAACTGACCAGCGGCAGTACGCTGCAAAGCATGCGCCCCGACACGCCTGCCGAGCACATCGCCGAAGCCGAGCGCCTCATCCGCACGGCGACCCGCTACCCCGAGGACCAGGAGCCGTTGCTCCTCCAGGCCGCGGCCCACCTCGAACTGGCCGACGAACGCGAGCGGGCGAGCGCCCTCTACGACCAACTCCTGGCCGCCGACACGACGGACGACCCGTCCCTCGTCAAGGCCCTCCAGGCGGCCAACCTCTGGGAGTACGGCCACGAGCCCGAGGCCCGCGCCCTCATCCAGGGCATCCGCGCCGCAGCCCCCACGGACCCGGCCCCCTGGGAGGTCATCGCCGAGGCCCTCGAAGCCCACGACGAACTCGAGGCCTCCCACGAGTGCTTCACCGAGGCGGCCACCCTCCTGGCCCCGGACAACACCCCCCTGACCCCGGCCACGACCGCGCTCCTCACCGGCCGCCACCGCGTCCGCCGCCTCCTCGGGCTCCCCCACGACGACTGGGACATGGTCGCGGACACCCGCCACATCGGCCCGATCCCGCTGGACGAACTCCACGACCCCAAGCGCATCTGGGCCCTCGGCTCCGACGACCCCGCCGAACTCCGCGCCGAGATCGCCCGCCTGCGCGCCGAACTCGGCGACCGCCGCGCCGCGCTCTCCCGCCCCTTCCCGGTGGCCATCCTGCACTGGCCGGCCCGCGAACTGGCAGAGCTCCTGACCTCGTACCCCACTCTGTCCGCGGAGTACCCCTCGCACGACGCCCACCTCGCCCAGGTGGAATCCTCCCTCCGCACCCTGGCCGCCTCGGGCACCACGAACCTCGGCATCGTCACGGCCAGCGTCCCCTCGTACGAAGCCTTCGCCGCCTCGGAGAAAACCTCCCCCTCCTCCCCCTCCCTCCTGGTGGAATACGCCACCACCCTGGCCGCCCGAGGCAAAGCCACCCCGTGGCCCCCGACCCCGTCCACGGCCTGCTGGTGCACGTCGGGCCGGGCTTACGGGGAGTGCCACGGGGCGGCCTGACCTGCTCGCCCCGGCCGTGGGGACGTAGGGCCCTGTCCATGGATCACGACCGCCGTTACCCTTAGTCACTCCGTATGGCGAGTCTCCAAGGCAGGAAATGACCGACGACTGGCAGTTCGATGTACCCACGATCGGAACCAAGCACCTCCCGCCGGACTCCCGGTACATGGAAGCGCTCAGCAGCCAGGGCTACGGGTTCGAGACCGCCATCGCCGACCTCGTCGACAATTCGATCGACGCCGGGGCGCGCGACGTCGTCATCCACTTCCTGCGTGACGAGGACCGGCTGGTCAGCCTCTTGGTCATCGACGACGGCAAGGGCATGACCGAGGAGGAACTCGACGTCGCGATGACCGTCGGTGGCCGTCGCGGATACGACCCCCAGTCCCTGGGAATGTTCGGGACGGGGCTCAAGTCGGCCTCCTTGAGTCATGCCGCCGCAGTGACCGTGGTGAGCAAGACGCGACGGACGAGGGCCGTGGGGCGACGTTGGCTCATGGAGCGGGCCGTCAGCGGGTACCAGTGCGACATCGTCGCGGGCGACTACGCCCAGTCCCTGATCGACCGCTACTCCGGGCGGCCGATCACGTGGCAGGGAACGGTCATCCGCTGGGACGGTGTGAAGGACTTCCCGCGCCACGGAGGGGGCGGGCAGACCAATCGGTATCTGCTGCGCACCATCAACCGTCTCGGGCTCCAGCTCGGCTTGTACCTCCATCGCTTCCTGGCCCGCGACGACTTCAACATCACCATTGCCGTCGAGGACGTGAATACCGGAACCGAATACATGAACTTCGGCGTCGAGCCACTCGACCCCTTCGCCTATCCGGTGTCCGGTCACCCGGACCACCCCCGCCGGTTCACCGTCGACTGCCCGTCGATCCCCCGGATGTCCCTCGAGGCTCACATCTGGCCGGCCAAATCCACGCTGGACGGCTTCAAAGCCGTCGGCACCGGGCTCGACCGGCAGGGCTTCTACTTCTACCGCAACAGCAGGCTGGTTCAAGCGGGCGGCTGGAACAACTTCCGCCAGCCCGAACAACACCTCGCGCTGGCGCGGGTTGCCGTCGATCTTCCCTCCGATACTGCGGACGTCTTTCGACTCACCGTGAAGAAGGAGGGAGTGGAAGTCTCCCCCGAGTTCATCTCGGCCCTTGAGGGAGCCGTGGACTCCGAGGGGCGCCGGTTCCCCGGGTACGTGGCCGAGGCCGATGCGGTCTATCGGGACTCTCGCAAGCGGGCGAGCACGACCCGGAGAGCCGTCATCGGGCCGGGCAAGGGATTCGACCCCGCCCTGCGCGAAACGATCGAGGATGAACTCCCCCTGCTTCCAGGTGAGGAACCCATCTCGGTCCGTTGGCAGAAGTTGGACAACAGCGTCTTCTTCGAGATCGATCGCGAAGAGCGGACCATCGTTCTCAATCAGCACTACAGGACTGCCCTCTTGGGCGGGCGCCGTGGTGGGCTGAACGATGCTCCGACCGTCAAGGCCCTCGTTTACCTTCTTCTCCACCAGGTGTTCGAGAAGGAGTACAGCGGTAGTCGAGAGAAGGACAACCTGCAGTTGTGGCAGTCCGTTCTGGTCGCCGCGGCACGAGTGGAGCTGGAACGGATGGGCGACGATGACTGACCGTGGCACGGCCCCGGAACTGGGCTGGTCGACGGTCGAGCACTACTTGGGCGCGGGCCAGGCCACGAGCTATCGACTTTCCGATGCCGGGGCTCGGCGTGCGGTCCGCTACGAGATCGGCCACGGCGGGCGCGACATCTCGCTCACCGTGGAACTGGACCGCCACCAAAGGCCGCCTCGTTCCCCCCTGCCTGCCGTGTCCATCGACCAAATCAACCATCACGGCACCCGCATGGCACGCATCAGCACCACCCAGGTGGCCCTCGTACGCGACTTCCACGACCTCCTGATGGCCGTGGCGGATCGAATCGTCACCGGCGACCGCACGCTGGAAGAAGCACTCGACGAAACCATCCGCGCTTGGGGCGATCTGCTCGGTCGACCTCGCGGACTCGGTCTGGAGAAGCGCATAGGTCTCCACGGGGAACTCGCCGTCTTGCAGGCTCTTGCCCGGTCGCACGGCTGGGAGGCGGCGGCCCGGTCCTGGACGGGCCCTCGTGGGGAACAGCACGATTTCGGACTCGCCACCACGGACCTCGAGGTGAAGACGACGACGTCCGAAGAGCGCCGGCACACTGTCCACGGAATCAGGCAGCTCGAGGAGTCAGAAGGGCGTTCGCTCTGGTTTGCCTCGGTCCAGCTGACACGAGGCGGAATCGGGGGGCGTTCCCTGGGGGACTCGGCCGCCGCGGTGCTCCGCGACGCCCGCACTGCCGACCGCATCGCCGCAATGTCCATCGAAGGCTCCCTCGCCTCGGCGGGATGGTCCTCCGACGAACGGGACGACGAGCGTTGGACCCTGCGTACGGAACCACTGCTCGTTCCGGCAGACCACCTGCCGAGGATGACCACGGACATGCTTCCCGCCGCGGTCAGGGAGCACGTTTCCTCGATCGACTATTGCATTCACGTCAACCACCTGAGCCCCGTGCCGGGATCCCCGGTCGATCTCACAGACTTCCGTCTCCCGTGACGAACGAGGATTCCCGATGACAGGCAACGACACCCTCAGGCTCGCATTGCACGGCGCCGTGCTGGCCGACTTGGACGGCAGCAAGCCCAAGAACTTGGCCCGCGCTCTGGTCTATCAAGCCGAAGACATGGATCCCGATGCCGGGGCATTCGCCTCCGAGGGCGATTTCCAGTCGGCCTTGCGGGACGCCAGAGCCACCGACCAGCTGGTCGAATTGTGGCGCCGCCAGCTCGCCAAGTGGGACTACGCGGAGCGTCCCGCCTGGGGGGATACGGTGGCGCGAACAGACGAGCGCCGCAGCGAGATTTACCGCCTGCTCAAGCTGGAAGACGCCACCTGCAAGCTGCTCGACGAGCTCATCCCCGTCCCCAAGACCGCCGGTCCCCTCGTGATCAGCGAGACGTTCAAGCCGTGGTACACCCCGGAGTCTCAGCGGAGCCGCCCTCACTATTGGCCGGCGTACCGCAAACTCCTCGCCGACAAGGGATGGCCCCCGCACGCCATCGCCAGTCTCGATATCGCGACGGACCAGGTGGTCGAACGGCTGGCCGACCCCACGGACGAGGAGGTCTACCAATCGAAGGGCCTCGTCGTCGGGTACGTCCAGTCCGGGAAAACCGCCAACTTCACCGGGGTCGTGGCCAAGGCCGTCGATGCCGGATACCGCCTGGTGATCGTCCTCGGGGGCACGCTCAACATGCTGCGAGCCCAGACCCAACGCCGTCTCGACATGGAACTCGTGGGGCGGGAGAACATCATGCGCGGGGCCGACGAAATGGAGTCGGACTACGCGGACGACCCGGCCTGGAAGGCCGGCAAGTTCATCACCTTCGGCGGCATGCCGTCAGCGCTGGGGGCCTTCGACATCGTCCGCATGACGACGCGGAAGAACGACTACAAGAGTCTCCTCCAAGGCATCACGGCTCTGGAATTCGAGAAGCGAGAGCCGGCGCTCCCGCTGTACGACCGGGAGAACCTTCACCGCTCGTCCGCGAGCCTCATGGTGGTCAAGAAGAACAAGACCGTATTGGCCAAGCTCGTCAAGGACCTCGGCAAGATCAGAACGCCGCTCTCCGAAATCCCCGTCCTGATCATCGACGACGAGTCGGACGAAGCCTCCGTCAACACGTCGAAGCCCGATGCGGCTCAGCGCAGCGCCATCAACGAGCAGATCTCCAAGCTCCTGAAGATGCTGCCCCGGGCCCAATACGTGGGCTACACCGCCACACCGTTCGCCAACGTCTTCGTCGACCCCAGTGACACCGAGGACATCTTCCCCAAGGATTTCATCATCTCCCTCCCCCGCCCCGACGGGTACATGGGGGCGCGAGACTTTCACGATCTGGACTCCGCGTTGGAGGCCGGCGAGCTCACTTTCGCCAACTCCAACGAGAAGGCACACGTGCGCGACATCGTGGACGATGCCGACGACGACACCTGCATGCAGCAAGCAATGGACATGTTCGTCCTGAGTGCGGCGATGAAGCTGTATCGAGAGGACCTGGGGGGCCTCGGAGACGGATTCTTCCAGCACCACACGATGCTGATCCACGAGTCGGTACGAACCCATGTACATCGGTCCTTGCACGAGCGGGTCCTCGGGTTGTGGCACGAATCCGGCTACACGGGACCTCAGGGCCACGCTCGGCTGCGCCACTTGTTCGACACCGACGTCTCCCTGGTCTCCGCCGTGCGGTCCGACGGGCATGCCGTCCCCGCCTCCTACGACGAACTCCTGCCCTACGTGGGACCTGCGGTCGTCCGCATCGGCGGCGACGAACAACCGATCATCGTCGTGAACGGCGACCAGGACCTCGAAACGGGCGAGGCCGACTTCGACAAGCGCGCGATCTGGAAGATCCTCATCGGTGGCCAGAAACTCGCCCGTGGCTTCACGGTCGAGGGACTCACCGTGTCCTTCTTTCGGCGCCGGGCCGGTAACGCTTCCACCCTCATGCAAATGGGCCGTTGGTTCGGATTCCGAAAGGGATATCGAGACCTCGTCCGCCTATATCTCGGCCGAAAGGAAACGATCGGAGGGTCTGAATTCGATCTTTACGACGGCTTCCAAGCAATCTGCCGGGACGAGGAGGCGTTCCGATCGGAGCTGGAACGCTATTCCGAAATGGTCGACGGGCGCCCTCAGATCACCCCCGACCAGATCCCGCCGCTCGTCTCACAACATGCGCCGTGGCTGAAGCCGACGAGTCCGAACAAGATGTACAACGCCCGGCTGGAACTCGTCCGATCTGCCGGCCGCTGGGAGGAGCCCACGGCCTATCCCCAGAAGGGCCTGGAAAACAACACGGCCCTGTGGTTGCCCGTCTTGGAGAGCCTGGGCGAAGTGCCCGCGACGTACGCCTACCACTTCCCGCAAGAGGGCACCACGCACCGGTTCCCGGCGCTGACCGGCACCGTGCCCGCCGAGGCGATGCTTTCGGTGTTCCAGCAGTTGCGCTGGGAGACCGCCGAACCCTTCGATCCTCACCTCCGCTACCTCGAGGAGATCACCAGGGCCACCCCCGGCAAGATCGACGACTGGCTCGTCCTCGCCCCCCAGCACCTGGCCTCCGACAGCAAAACCTTGAGGCTCGGCGCATCGGGCCGCAGCTACTCCTGGTTCTCCCGTGACCGCCGCAAGGACCGGCATCCTCTGTTCGGCGCCATCAGCGACCGGAAGCACCGTGGAGTCGCCCATCGGATCGCGGGCGCCCTCCCGAATTCCGGCGACGCCGCAACGGAGAAACTCGTGGGGGAGCGCCGCGGCGCGCTCGTCCTCTATCCGGTGCTCGAGCGGCATCACCGCGCGTCCATCGACTCCGAGGGTCGCATCGGCGCGGACAAGGTCGTCATCGCTTTCGCCTTCGTCGCCCCGGCAACCGCGCAGAGCGCCAACGGTCGGGTTGTCCAATTCACGACGGTCTCTTCGGCGGCGAGTGCGATCATCGACAGGGCGGAGATCGACAAGGGCTGATCCGGGAGTCGAGGGGCGGTACGCGTGACGGTCGTGGAACGGATGCGATCCGTGGACGTCTGCTCGGGCGCCGGCGGTCTCGCGCTGGGCCTGGAGCAGGCGGGGTTTGACCCTGCGCTGCTTCTCGACAATCGGGACGTGGCCGTCGAGACGCTCAGGTGGAACCGGCCTCACTGGAAGGTTCTGGAGACGGACCTCCTGGGCTTCGACCCCTGCGAGCACCAGCAGACGTACGACGTCGACCTACTGTCCGCGGGTCTGCCCCGCGTGAAGGCCACGGCCACTGCCGGTCGACGTAACAGCGACGTCGAGCTCGAACTGCTGCGCGCCACCATGATGCTCATGCACGGAGTGCAGCCGAAGGCCCTGCTCGTCGAGAACGTGCCCGACCTGGCAACCAAGCCGGCCTACGAGGCGATCCGCGACTATGTGGCCGCGGAACTCTCCCACCTCGGCTATCGGCACAGGTGGCTCGTGATCAACGCCGCCGACTACGGGGTGCCCCAGATGCGACGTCAGGGCATCCTGGTCGCGTTCAAAGGCGATGGTCTCGACGCGTTCGTCGAACCGCTCGCGACCGTGAACAGACACCTCTCGGTGGGCGAGGCCCTGGTCGAATCGATGGCCCGGCGGGGCTGGCCCGATGCCGCGCGATGGGCGGCGCAGGCCGTCGATCCGGCCCCGACCCTTGTGGGCGGGTCCTGGGCTCGGGGAGGAGCCGATTTGGGTCCTACGGGGTCCAAGGGCGCCTGGGCCCGCATGGGCGTTGACGGAGGGACCGTCGCCGATGACGTACCCGACGAGGCTTTCCGCTGGGATCCGGCGCTCGGCCGACGCGGAATGATGCCGTTGACCGTCGACCAAGCCGCCCTGTTGCAGGGATTCCCACCCGAGTGGCGCATCGCCGGTCGCAAGACGGCTCGATATCGCCAGATCGGCCATGCTTCACCGCCTCCCGTGGGCCGCGCCCTCGGTACCGCCATCGCCTCCGCGCTGCGCGCCTGACCATCATCGAACCCCTGCAATACGACCGACACCGGTGACTACACTTGACCCTCATGAGCAAGAACCAGCCCCAGTCGTCTCAGCCCGGAGAGATCCGGGTCATGGACCTATTTGCCGGGGCTGGTGGCTTTTCCGCTGGTTTCGCCGGATACAAGCCGAGCGGTGTGAGCCCCTTCAGGTCGGTCGCGGCAGTGGAGTTCGACCCAGCGGCGGCCTCCACCTACGCGGCCAACTTCGGTGATTCACACGTATACCCGGATGACATCGCGCACTTCGACGCAACCCCCTACAAGGGCCAGGTCGACGTGATCATGGGCGGGCCTCCGTGTCAGGGCTTCTCCGGGCTCGGCAAGCAGAACCCGGACGACCCCCGAAACGAGTTGTGGCAGGAGTACGTCAAGGTGGTGGCCAAGGTCCACCCCAAACTGTTCGTGATCGAGAACGTCGACCGCTTCCTGAGGTCTCCCCAGTTCGACGACCTCCGAACGGCCTCCGAAACGCCGGGGCACCCCCTGTACGACTACACCGTGGTGCCGGCGATGATGAACGCTGCCGACTACGGGGTCCCGCAGGCTCGCCGCCGCGTGATCGTGATCTGCACGCACAAGGATTTCGGGGCCCCGCTCCGGCACCCCGAGCCGACGCACACGAAGAACGGGCCGGTGATCGATGCCGATCCCGCACAGGAATCGCTCTTCGAAAGGTCTGCGTTCAGGCCTCGCTGGGAACCCGTTTCGAAGGTTTTCGGTACGTCCGCCAAGCGCCCCCTCCTAGAGGAGATGCCCGGACCTCGGGGCGGGGGGAAGGCGCTCGTCGACGGCGTGCCCGGGCACTACCTCACCACGGATCTCCATTTCCGCCGCAACCCCGAGAGCCTGTCCCGCGCGAGGTATATGGCGATCAAGAAGAACGGAAACCGGAACGACCTGCGCGGAATTTTCTACCGCATGGATACGGCAGGCGATATCCACCTCTCCACGGATGCCGGGTACGCCGAACTCGAGGGAGAAGAGACCTATCTTTCGACGCCGAGCTGGGACAATCACAATTCCGGGTCAGGTGACGTGATGGGGCGTCTGCGGATGCACACGCCCTCCGTCACCATTCGCACGGAGTTCTACAAGCCGGAAAAGGGGCGCTATCTCCACCCCACGGCGGATCGCCCCATCACCCACTACGAGGCGGCCCTCATTCAAGGATTCCCGCCGAAATTCAAGTGGTTCGGGACGAAGGTTCAGATCGCCCGCCAGATCGGCAATGCCGTACCCGTCGGCCTCGGCTCGACCCTGGCCGAGGCCATCCACACCTACCTGGCACCGCGCATGTGAAACGCCGGTACCGGCGTTCTCACGCACGGTCCGATGGCTTGGCGAGGCTCACGCCGGCCGAGACGGGCTCCGCGAGGCTCTTCTTCCTCGTCCCCCTGTCGCGCAATGGGGCCTCGGCCAGGAGCCGGTCGAAGATCGGAACCAACGCATCGACAGAGGCCTGCCGCACCGTTCCGTCCTCGGGGCCCTCCGGCAGCCGCTCCCAAGGGACCGCTGCTGCGTGCTCCGACTCGTCGATCCAGTCGCGAAGGGCATCGATCTCCGGTCCTCCGTCGGGAGCGAGCACCTCGTAGACCAATGTACTGCCGGCCGCGTTCACCGCAGCCGACAGAGCATTGACCTGATCCGCCATACGCCGCTCCCCCGCAGCCAGCCGCCTGCCGAGAATCTTCAAGATCGCCTGTGCCGTCGGACGGTGATCGATGACGTCGAGGCGCATGGTCGTCTGGAGCACGTCCTGCAGGCGGCAGGCGACCTCGACCGGACGGTAGTCCGATCCGTCCCGAAAGAGCTCGGCCACCCACCACAGCCGCGAGAAGGCCTGCGTGTAGTGCGGGCCCGAGAAACGGGTGACGGTCGCCGCGCCCTGCCCCGCGTCGGTGTCCGACCGGCGATGCCGCCAAGCGACGTAATCCGGTGCCACGACCATGGCCAGGTGGTTCCACAGCCGGTTGTCCGCGGCCTCGGCACGTGTCATGCGCAGCGTCGCGTGCAGGCGCGGGGCCAACCACCCGTCCGCCGCTGCCCGGTTGCCTTCGTGTCGGATCATCGCCTGCTCCACGAGGTCACGTACCGGCGCCGTACGCCAGCGAGAGGCACGCGCAAGTTCCTCGGATGCTTTGCGCAGGGCAATCTGCGGCGGTGTGGCCTGGCCGGTCTGCACCGCGCGGCTCAGATGCTTGGCCACCGCAGCATCGGACAGGAGACCCAGTGTCAGGGGAAGATCCTCACGGTTCACGCCTCTCACCTGGAGACACCCGTCCCTTCCTCGCCGTGCACCGAGCGCACCGCGTTGGTCAGATTCCGCGTCGTGCGACTGCGGCGTCCCGCAGCGAACTGCACACCCGTCTGGACCTCCGCCCAGCCGTGTCCCTTCGTACGCCGTTCGGTGAGTTCGTACAGGGCGTCGGTGAGTTGCCGGCCGGGCAGCACGTCGGGAAGCATCACGCGGAGAACCGCCTCTCGCCAACCGGTGGGCATCAGCGGGGTCCCGTCCTCGTCGACGTCCAGGTCGCTGATCGCGGTGTGGAACATCGCCGTCCAGGCATCCTGCGCGATCTGACTCGCGCTGAGCTCACGCAGGGTCCTCACCGCGGTATTTCCCCCGGTGCCGGCGAGCGCCTCGATCAGTCCTTCCACGGCGCCCGTGTTGAGGTAGACGGTGGGGATCTCCCCCGCGGTCTCGACGATCCACGCGGATTCCTTGTACGGCCGCAGCCACTCGTGCGGGCCTTCCTTGAAGTCCACCTCGACGATGTCGATCTCACGCTGCCGGACAGGCACGGAAGCCTTGAGGTCGACGGCCCAGTCCTCCGTTGAGACACCGACCAGACGGCCCGGAACGCCGCCGACGGTCGCGACCACGAGGACGCTCAGCGTCGCACGGCTGACGTGGCACGCCCTGTCCAGCTCGATCGTTCCCTGCATCGTCCCGTCCGCGCCCCGCAGAAGAACCGTCGCGGAGCGCGTATTGGTGGCCTTCTCCGAGAGGACCGCGAGAAAGGCGACATCCGACCACGGCCCCGAGAGGAGTTCCTCGTTCGGAGCCGTGACGACGACCCGGAGCCTGGCACGGTCCCATTCGTCCCGCCCGGACCGGTGCAGGGCCACTGCCCGGTCCGCAGCGGAAATCATGGCGTATGGAAGCTCCGTGCCGTCGACGGAGACGGAAACGACCTTCAGATCGATGTCTCCGAAGATCGTCGGGTAAGGAAACACCGCGGTCAATTCACACCCCCGCGCGCCTTCTGGACCTCCACCACGAGACGGGCGAACCCGCCGTGCACCGGGTGGGTGCGCGGATCGGTCACACCATGGAACACGGCGGTGCGCACCCCTGGGTCGACCACCAGATCGCCCGCCTCCACACGACAGTCGACGGACGCGACGAGCTCGGCCCAATCGACCACAGGTCTGCCACCGGAGCGCACGTCGAACTTCGCCACCGGCGTCAGCAGCCAGGGGTCTTCCGCATCAGGCAGCTTGATCTCCACGGTCATGTTCCAAGCTCCGGCATCGTCGACGCGCGCATCGACGCTCTGGACCACGGGAAAGCTCTGCGTCCTCCGTTGCGCCGCTGCCGGCACGCCCAACTTCAGGAGGTCCCTCAACACCGCAGGGCCTCGGGCTCGGTTGACGTCCCGCCTCCCCACGAGGCCGCGTACCGCCTTGTCCACGTCACCGCGAAACTCCTTGAGACGGCTGACGGCGCCACGCTCGTAGAGGGACGTCAGTTCCTCGGTACGGTCCCAACGGTCGTGCTCGGGCGGCTCGGAAGCCCGCAGGAACGCCTCGGCAAGGTCCACGTCCTCACCCATGCGATCCGTCGCGTACCCGGCGAGGAGGACCGCCTGGAACGGCGTGGTGCCGAGTGGCAACTCGCGCGGCCTGTGTTCCGTGATGGTCATGCGGTTGCCACGCATGCAGACGACACGGCTGTGCTTCTCATCCGTATCGGCCGCCGGCGTGAGCAACAGGACCGCGCGGTGCTCCCTGCCCTTGTCACGCGCCCGCCCTTGGCCCTTTCGGGGCGTCACGATCAGCGGGACCTCCACACGGGCCACCTGTTCGGCTGATGTGAGCACATCCACCACCCTGCCGTCGAGGTGGCACTGCAACGCTCGGCACAGGGCCGGATGTCGGGAATGCGGGTCGACTCGTTCTTCCCCGATGACCACGTGGCCGTTGCGCAGGGCGCTCACCCGGACGTCCAACAGCGGGCCCGCGTCCCGTCCTCCGATCATGGCTGCCCAGAACCCGTCGGCAAGTGAGCGGACCAACTTCTCGTGGAGGTCCTGAAGCTCTTCCGCGTCTCCCGAGGCATCATGCGCGCCCACCACGAGGAAGGACGTGCCAGGAGCCTCGTCCCTCCTTTCGAGATGGAGGCTGCGGACCACGTCCCCGCTCGCCCACCAGGAGCGCGACACGTCCTTGTGGGCAGGTTCGGAGTCGGGCTCGCCGAACCACGCCGGGCCCGCGAACGCCTCACCTCCCACCTGCCTCCAAGGCAGATCCAACCGTCCGATGACACGTCGCTCCGTACGCCCTTCATACGGCTCGGAGAGGGTGGAGTTGATCAACACGAGGCCGAAGCGACTCGCGGCCCACAGCGTGGCCTTCCCCAGCCCGTACGACCCGCCCGCCCGACCACCGGCCTCCTTGTGGCTGTCGAGCTGACGCCTGACCACGGCGGCGAAGCGCCCGTCCTGATACTCGGGGCCGGTGAGGCCGTTGGCGTTGTAGTCGTCGACGCGGAGCAGGAGAAGGGATTTCCGCGTCTCCAGATCGTCCAGTGCCGCCCGCAGACTCCTCGAGACCTTCTGCTCGGCCGACGCCGCTTGGTCGTAGTGCGGTCGCAGATCCTCCCAGCGCAGAGCAGCGAGGAAGTCCGTCAGGAACTCTCCGCTCAGTTCGTGCAGGGTGTAGTGCATGCGCACGGGAGCACTCGGGTCGTGGCGCTCGTCGAGAGAGTTCTGGGTCGCTTCCCGGGCCAGCACCGACATGTCTGCATCGAAGGCGAAGGTTGCGGCGTTCCCGTATTCACGGCCTCCGTCGGCGTGGGCCGGACGATGGTGCCAGCGTCGGGGGTGTTCAGGTGAGACAGCGGTGGTTCGGCTGGGCACCGACGCGGCATCGATGCCGAACAACTCGGCGAGAGCGCGCTTGGTCTCGTCTCGCGGCCCGCCCCGTCCATTGACCCACGCGGAGAGCACCGCCCGAGTCAGCCCCAGCCGATCACCAAGATCGGATTGCGTCATGTCCATGCGGCTCAACTGACGCGAGAGCCACGGACCGAACTCCTCGCCCGGCTGCTCCATGCGTCTTCCTCCGCTGGTCAGGGTCGCAATTGTGTGGGTCACGATCACCCTAACAGCGGAGTTTTGACGAGTCAGGCGATGTCAAATAGCGGTGACGGTGTGGGCTCACCCAGGGGTCGCGGCAGCCCGTCACCGCCCGGCGGACGCGCGGGCGACACGCCGTTCCTCGACTGCTCGTGCAATGCGGACGGCGGCTTCATCCGGACTCTCGTGTTCCCACACTCGGAGTGAGAGCCAGCCGGACTCGGCGAGGCGTGCGTCGGTGTCACGGTCGCGCGCCCGGTTGCCCTCGATCTTGGACCGCCAGAACTCGGCATTTCGTCGGGGCCACGTCGCGTGATCGGGACATCCGTGCCAGAAGCACCCGTCGACGAAGACGGCGACCTTCGTGGGCCCGAACACGATGTCGGCTTCGCGTCGCACTCCCCTCGCCGGCCGACGATGGACTCGATAGCGCAAGCCCGCCGCGTGCAAGGCCCGCCGCAGGGCCATTTCGATCCCGGTGTCCTTGCTCTTCTGCCGGCTCATACGAGCACGGTCGCCTGGCGTGCTCTCAAGGGCTTCCACCTCGTCATTGTCACGCCACGGGAAGCTCCAGTTGAACGTGGCCGCGGGCCAGGGCTGTGGGTGGGGTGGGGCGGGTGGTGGTCAGGGTGAGGAGGGTGCGGAGGGCTGCGATGACCTCCGCCGGGGTTGTCTCGCATCATCGAGGGGGTGGCGCTGACCACCAGGATGCCGTGGGACTCCAGGCGGAGGCGGCGGTGGAGGGTGGCGTGCCAGGAGTCGCGGGTGTAGTGGTACTCCGCCGAGTCGATCTCCAGGGCCACGCCCTCGTCGGGCCAGTAGGCGTCCGGGCTCGCCAGGAACGTGCCGTCCGGGGTGTGGAGGCGGGCGTTCCACAGGGGGGTCGGGAGGTCCGTGGCCGAGAGGGTGTCGCGGGCCTGGGCCTCGGCGACCGAGCGGACGCCGGCGAGGAGTTCCGCGGCCGCGGCGCGGATCGCGGGTCGGGTCAGGAGGCGGGCGGCACGGAGTTCGGCGTGCAGGTCCTGAGGGTGGCACCAGCCGGACTGGACGACCTGCGCGAGGACCGAGCGGATCCGGTGCGCCGGCTCCCCGGTCCGGGCCGCGAAGTCGGCGGCCGCGCGCACCGGGCGGGTGCTCGGGATGCCGGACACGGTGATGGTGCGGGGCCAGCGGGTCGTCGGGAAGGGCCGCACCTGCGGTGCGCCGGTGAGCTTGCGCGGGGCGCGGATCAGGACGTCGGCCGGCTCGTACGGGGCTTCGCGGATCCCGAGCAGCGCGAGGGCCGCGCCCCCGGTGAGGGCGGCGGTGTCGCCGGAGAGCGGGTCGGAGCCGGGCTCGGCGGCGTAGAGGACGGCGGCGAGGGCGCGCTGGCGCTGGTCCGGGGGGCCGGTCTGGAGGAGGTAGACCCGCGGCAGCAGGCGCTGCCAGGGCCCGCCGGGGCGGGTGCGGGAGGTAATCGTGCCGGGTGGGATGCCGGCGGTGGTGGTGAGTTGGTGGCGCGTGGCCAGGTTGAGCTGGCGGCGGGCGGTGGAGGCGGGCGTGGGTTTGGGGGTGGGAGCGGAGGTGGGGGTGGATGTGGGGATGGGTTTAGGCGTGGGGGTGAAGGTGGATTTGGGGGTGGAGGCGGGCGCGGGATTGGGGGTGGGCCGGGAGGGTGGGCCCGACCGGGAGGCGGGCACGGGATTGGCGGTGGACCGGGAGGGTGGCCCCGACCGGGAGGCGGGCACGGGATTGGCGGTGGACCAGGCAGGCGGCCCCGACCGGGAGGCGGGCACGGAGCGTGGAGGGTGTGCCGGGTGCGTGGCCGTTGCCGTGTGGGTGGGGTGGGTGGGGCGTGTGGTGGGGTTCATGCGCCCGGTATGCCCCGCTCGAGTGGATCGGACGCCTCGCCGGAGGATCTTTCGAAGCTGCCGGCCGGGCGCCTGGGGGTGCGTGTGCCGAGCCGTTCAGTGACGCGTCGCATGGCATGACACGGCATCACGTGGCATGGCATGGCTACCGGGCCCGGTCCCGCTGGGGGAACGCGGTCGAGGAACTCGCCTCTCCGGTCCGCCGGGCCGGTAGGCCGAGGAATGGCGGCGTGCATCCCCTCTCCGGATGGGCACGGGCGCTCTTCGGAGGAGAGGGGCGACTCCCAGCGGGCCGCGGCCCGATGCAGTTCGGGACGCACTCTGCGTAGGACCGGCAACGGCTCGTGGAGGACGGGGCAGCTCATGCAGGGCGGGGCAGCTCTCGTTGGGCCGCTGGCCGATGCCGATGCTGTACGGGGCGGGGGCCCGCAGAGGACGGGGACAGATCCCGGCGGACGGGGGCCGGACGCCGATGCCATTCCGGGGCGGGCCACGCAGAGCCGGGACAGCTCCCAGCGGGCCGCGGGCGGATGTCGGCGCCGTTCCGGATGGCGCTCTGGGGAGCACGGGGCGGCTCTCGGCGGGCCGCGACCCGATGGCGGTGCCGTTTCCCGGATGGCGCCCCGCAGAGGGCGGGGCGGCTCCCTATGGGCAGCCGCCGGATGCCGGTTTCGCTCCGGGCGGGCCGGGGGTTGGGCAGGCCGCAGCGGGCGGCGTACGGGTGCCCGCGCCGATCCCGGCAGGCCGGGGCGTCCGGGGCCGCGGACGGGCAGGGCTGCGGCGGGTCGCATCGGGCGGCGTACGGGTGCCCGCGCCGATCCCGGCAGGCCGGGGCGTCCGGGGGCCCGGACGGGCCGCCCCGTCAGGCCGCCCGGTTCGGGTGGTCCGGGGAGAGGAAGACGATGACGCCCGTCTCCGTGCCGGGGAGGGGGGTGACCTCGTGCCAGCCCAGGCGGCGGTACGTGGCCACCGTGTTCTTGGCCAGGCGGCTGGTCAGCAGCCAGGCGCGGCGGTCCGGGGCGTCGGTGGTGATCTCCGTGAGGAGGTCCCGGGCGGCGCCGCGGCCGCGCGCGTAGGGGCGTACCGCCAGTTCGTCTATCTCCAGTGCCCCGGTGAGGAGCTCCTTCACCCGGGCCGAGCCGAGCTGCGCGGCGACCTGCGCGTACGCGCGGTTCTTCGGGAAGGCCACCGGGGTGACCCAGCCCGTCGCGAAGCCGTCGATGCCGGTGGCGGACTGGATGAAGGCCGTACGGAAACCACGGCGCCGGGCGTCGGCCGGCAGGCGGGCGGCGAACTGGCGAATGGTTTCTTCGTCTTCGTTCCACGGCGGGGCGGAGAAGACGTCGGCGTAGGCGTCGACCAGTTCGTCCGCGAGGTCGAGGACGGCCTGTCCGTAGCAGATCACGGTGTCCTGGCTCCTGATGTGGGTGGGTGGGGAGGGAGGGGCGGAGGTGGTTTGCCCCTTTGGGTGGGAGATTGAATTTATGCCCATCGGGTTCCCTGAACAGACATCGCGCGGATCCGGCGAGTGTGCGACAAATCCCCTCGGCGCGGTCCGTGTCGGGCGGCCGGGCGGCCGCGTTGAGCAGCGCGTGGACAGACTGCTTCGGGCCGCCGGCGGGGCCGGGCTCGCGTTCCTGCTCGTGTTGGGAGTGGTGGCGGTGCTGCCGCGCGGGGTACGGGACGCGGTGCCGGATCCGGTGATCGGCGGGGCCGTACTGGTGTTGGGCGCGGTGGGGGCCCGAC
The DNA here is from genome assembly GCF_044454225.1 of Streptomyces sp. NPDC051563. NCBI lineage: Bacteria > Bacillati > Actinomycetota > Actinomycetes > Kitasatosporales > Streptomycetaceae > Streptomyces > Streptomyces sp. NPDC051563. The sequence continues at coordinate 11,220 of NZ_JBITDL010000013.1, read as the reverse complement.
GGGTGGTCAAGGGGTCGAGTTAGCCTCGGGGGCGAATGGGTGTGCGCGGATGAACCGATGAACCGATGATGTGAGGGAGTTGGACAGCATGGCACGGGTTCCGAGCTCTGCAGTGGCGGCCGCCGGTCTGGTCGGGGGGTACGCCGTCGCACGGTGGACCAAGAAGCGGCCGCTCGGCGGTGTCGTGCTCGGCGCCGCGGGCATCGTCGCCGGGCGGGAGTGGCACAAGCGCGGGGGCGCCCCCGCGGCGGCCGGGCTCGGCGCGCTGTACCTCGCCGGGTTCGCCGGTGCGCACCCGCTGGCGAAGAAGGTCGGCGCCTGGCCGGCGGTCATCGGCGCCGCGGGCGTGGTCGCCGCCGCGTCCTGGGCCGTCGCCGACCGGGGCTGACGCCCCCGGCGGGCGGCAGGGGCTGACTCCCCTGGCGGCAGGGGCCGCCCCGGATTCGTGCCAGGATCGCCGGTATGCCTGAGCGCGCGCTGAGCTTCGGAGCGATGGCGGAAGCCTACGAGCGGTTCCGGCCGGGGTATCCCGCGGAACTCTTCGACCTGGTGCGGGAGTACGCGGGCCGCCCGGTGGAGACCGCCCTCGAAATCGGTGCCGGGACGGGCAAGGCGACCCGCCTGTTCGCCCGGCGGGGTGTGGCGGTCACCGCGACCGAGCCCGACGCGGCGATGCTCGCCGAGCTGCGCAAGCAGGTCCCGGCGAACGTGAGGACGGTGCAGGCGGCCTTCGAGGACCTGCGCCCGGGCCGGGGGGGACGGGCAGGGGTACGGACAGGAGTACGTCCGGGAGCACGGACGGGAGTACGCGCTGGTCTACGCGGCGGCCGCGCTGCACTGGACGAGACCGGCGGGCCGGTGGGCGCGGGTGGCCTCCCTCCTGGAGCCCGGGGGCGTCTTCGCCTCGTGCGGCGGACCGGTCCAGCCGGCCGATCCCGCCGTCGAGGAAGCCGTACGCACGGCACGGGCTCCGTTCCTGGAGAGCGACGAGGTTCCCTCCCCGGACGGGACGCCGCCCGGCCACGACATGCAGTGGCCGGGTACGGAGCTCCGGCAGTCCGCCCTGTTCACCGATGTCCGGCAGGTGGTGATCGGCCGCCGCCTGACGATGAGCGCCGGCGAGTACCTCGGCCACCTGTCCACCGTCTCGGCCTATCTCGTCCTGCCGCCCGTGGTGAGGGAACGGGTGTTCCGCCGGATCGCGCAGGTCCTGCCGGCGCGGGTCGAGATCGCCGCCGACATCACCGTCCATCTCGCGCGTCGACGCCACGAGCACGAGCCGTAGTACCGCCCCCAGCACCGCCCCGAGTACGGCCGAGCCGCAGAGCCCGCCCCGCTACGCGCCCAGCGCGCGCGACACCGTGTAGATCAGGAGGCCCGCAAGGGCGCCGACCACCGTGCCGTTGATGCGGATGAACTGGAGGTCGCGGCCGATGTGGGCCTCGATCTTGCGCGAGGTGTGTTCCGCGTCCCAGCCGGCCACCGTGTCCGTGATGAGGGAGGTGATCTCCGCGCGGTACGTGGTGACCACGTAGACCAGCGCGCCCTCGATCCAGCCCTCCACCTTGGCCTGGAGCCGGCCGTCCGTGGCCAGCCGGGCGCCCAGGGACATCAGCGAGGAGCGGACCCGCAGGCGCAGCGCGCTCTGCTCGTCCTCCGCAGCCGAGATGATCATCGAGCGGACCGCCGTCCAGGTGGAGGCGATCACGTCCTGGATCTCCTCCCGCTGCAGGATCTCCGACTTCAGGCGCTCCACGCGTGCCCGCGTCTCCGTGTCCGACTGGAGGTCCGCCGCGAAGTCCGCGAGGAAACGGTCCACTGCCCCGCGCGCCGGGTGCTCCGGCATGTCCCGCATCTCCTGGACGAAGCGGAGCAGTTCCTTGTAGACGCGGTCGCCGATCTTGCGGTCCACGAACCTCGGGGTCCAGCCCGGGGCCCCGCCCTGCACCGCCGCCTCCACCGATTCGGCGTGGGTGACCAGCCAGTCGTACGCCCGCGCGCACACCAGGTCCACGACCCGGCGGTGGCCGCCGTCCGCGACGACCTTCTCCAGCGTCTTGCCGATCCCCGGCGCGATCTCCGCCGTCTCGGCGCGCCGCGTGATCGCCTCCCCTACGACGGCCTGCACATCGGAGTCCCGCAGGACCGTCAGCGCCCCGCGCAGGGCCGTGGCCAGCTCCGCCGTGACCCGGTCGGCGTGTGCGGGCTCGGCCAGCCAGGCGCCGAGCCGGCCGCCGATGCCCAGGGCGTGCAGCCTCGTGCGCACCACGTCGGCGGAGAGGAAGTTCTCCCCGACGAACTCCCCGAGGGAGACCCCGAGCTGGTCCTTCTTCGTCGGGATGATCGCGGTGTGCGGGATGGGCAGGCCGAGCGGCCGCCGGAACAGGGCGGTGACCGCGAACCAGTCCGCGAGCGCGCCGACCATGCCCGCCTCGGCGCCGGCCGCGACGTACCCGGCCCAGCCGCCCGCGCCCGCGTGCTCCGCCCACTTCGCGGCCACGTAGATCAGCGCGACCAGGGCGAGCAGGCCGCTGGCGGTCCGCTTCATCCGGCGGACGCCGCGCCGGCGCTCCTCGTCCGCCTCGCTGAAGACGAACCCGCCGCGTGCCGCGGCCCCGGTCGACGAGGCGGTCGCCGAAGGCGCGGCCTCCTCCGCCGTAGCCGTCGTGCTGCCCTGCTCCACGTGCTCCTGCCTTCCCCCGGGCGACGGTTTCGTCCGCAATGCGTCCGACTCCCTAGCATCCGACTCCCGGGACGCCCGGGGAGTTCCCGGCGCGCCGTACTGGTCCCCCGTCTGTGGACCGCGGCCCACCTGCGACCGACCGGCCCTCCGACCGACTGACCGGCCCTGCGACCGACCGGCCTTCCGACCGACCGGCCCTGCGACCGACCGGCCGCCCCTACAGCTCCTTGCGCGGCTTCTGCTTCGGGACCGCCCGCTGCTTCGGCGGTTTCACCTTCACGTCGACCCCGCCCCAGAAGGCGAGGCCCGTCACGATCACCCGCGGAGCCCCCGGTTCCACCGGGCCGGGGCTGACGTGCTGGTCGAAGCCGCCCATCACGCCGATGCCCCGTACGTCGACCTCCACACCCGGCGGCACGGTGATCTGGATGCCGCCCATGATGGCGACGCAGTTGATCACGACCTCGCGCTGCTCGAAGTTCGCCTCGCGCAGGTCGATGTCACCGCCGCCCCAGAACGCCACCGCGTGGAACCGGGCGGGTACGGTCCAGTTGCCCTTGCGCTGGAAGCCCGACATGACCGCCACGGCCATGGAAGGACCGCCCGCCGTACTTCCGCCGCCCACGATCCGGGCCGGCCAGGCGGCTGCCGAGCCCGCCGGCCCCGCCTTCGTCAGCCCGACCGGAGCCCCCGGGGTCACCGGCGCGGCCGCGATCGGAGCCGTCGCGCCGAGCGCGGGCAGATCGCGCGTCAGCGGTTCGAGTTCGGCGTACGTACGGGACCGGTACGCCGCGTCCAGCCGCTCCTCGAACTCCTCCATGTCGAGCCGGCCCTCGGCGACGGCATCCCGCAGCCGGTCCACAACCCGCTCCCGGTCGGCGTCGGAAGCCCGCAGCTCCGGCAGCGGGGCCGGGGCCGGAGCGGGTCCTCCGTGCAACGCCGTCTCCGACTGCGCCTTCTCGGGCAACGGCTTCTCGGGCCGCTCATCACTCATACGGACCAGCGTATGCAGTCACCCCGGAGAGCGGTACGCCCCGAACCCCCCTCGGGCTCAGGGTTGTCCCTGATTTAACCCCCGGCCCCACCGACCCCGGCCCCGCCGACCCAACCCCTACCCCCGCCCCGCATACATCCGGGCGATCACGTCCTCGATGTCCGGCTCCCGCACCGACAGGTCCAGCAGGGGGTACTCCGCCGCCACCGCCGCCACCAGCGGAGCCGCCGAGGCGCGGGCCGGGAAGGCCAGCCACTGGCGGGCGCCCTCCACCTTGACCACCCGCGCCCCCGCCACCTCGATGGGCGGGAGCTCCCGCTCCAGGTCCACCACCAGCGTGCGCTCGCTCGCCGCCGCGCCGTCCGCGGCTCCCGCCGTGTGCAGTCCGCCCAGCGAGCCGTCGTACACGAGCCGCCCGTGGTCAATCACCATCACCCGCTCGCACAGCTGCTCGATGTCCTGGAGGTCGTGCGTGGTCAGCAGCACCGTGGTGCCGAGCTCCTCGTTCAGCTGCCGCAGGAAGCCCCGTACGCTCGCCTTGCTCACCACGTCCAGGCCGATCGTCGGCTCGTCCAGGTACAGCACGTCGGGGTCGTGCAGCAGCGCCGCCGCGATGTCCCCGCGCATCCGCTGCCCGAGCGAGAGCTGCCGTACGGGTACGTCGAGCAGCGCGGCGAGGTCGAGCCGGTCCACGCAGCGCTCCATGTTCTGCGCGAACCGCGCCGCCGGGATCCGGTACATCCGCCGCATCAGGGCGTACGAGTCCTTCAGCGGAAGGTCCCACCACAGCGTCGTGCGCTGCCCGAAGACCACGCCGATCCGGTGCGCGAGACGCATCCGCTCCCGTGCCGGGTCGATGCCGGCGACCCGCAGCCGGCCGCCGCTCGGGGTGAGGATGCCGGTCAGCATCTTGATGGTGGTCGACTTGCCCGCGCCGTTGGGCCCGATGTAGCCGACCATCTCGCCCCGGGCCACCTCGAAGGTGATCCCGTCCACGGCTCTGACCTGGCGTTTCTCCCGGCGCACCAGGCCCACCCGGCGCCGTACGTCGAAGACCTTCTCGACCTCGTGCAGTGAAATCAGCGCATCCGGCACGCCTGCTCAGCTCCCCGTGCTGCGGTACGAACGGACCCCGGCGCGCCAGGCCAGCGACGCGGGGAGGAACACCACGAAGGCCACCAGCGGGCTCGCGTACGCCACCCACCCCGGCAGCCCCAGCGGATCGGGCCGGCCCAGCACGTAGAGCGCGGGCAGCCAGTTGACGAAGGCGAGCGGCACGATGAAGGTGACCCCGCGCAGGAGGTCCTTCGCGAAGACGGTCGGCGGGTACTGGAGCATGGTGCAGCCGCCGTAGGTGAAACTGTTCTGCACCTCGGCGGCGTCCCCGGCGAGGAACTGGAAGGCCGCGCCGCCCACCATCACGGCGCCGAAGATCGCCGCCCCGGCGGTGATCATCACGGGCAGCATCAGCACCTTCCCGGCCGTCCAGTGCAGCTGGTCCAGCTCCGAGACGGCCCACCCCAGCACCGCGAGCCCCTGCCCGATCCGCCCGAGCCGGCGCAGCGCGAAGCGGTCGGCCGCCACCTGGGCGAGCACCGGGACCGGGCGGACCAGCATGGTGTCGAGGGAGCCGTCGCGGATCCGCGTGCCGATCCGGTCGGTGTTGCCGAGCAGCAGGTCGGCCAGGCCCAGGGAGGCCGAGCAGGACCCGTACAGCAGGGCGATCTCGGGCAGCGTGAAACCGCCCAGCTCGTCCACGTGCGAGAACATGATCATGATCGCGACGAAGTCCAGGAGCGTGATCGCCGCATTGCCGAAGGTGGAGAGGAAGAAGGACGTGCGGTACGTCATCGTCGACCGGATCCACATCGCGGCGATCAGCCGGTAGCCGCGCAGTCCTTCCAGGACCCGGCTGCGCCGCGGGAGGACGAACTCCGGCTCCGCATGCGCCGGCACGGGCCTCCCGACACCGCCCTCCGCGATCCGCTCAGCCACCCTGGACCACCACCTTCCGCGTCGCGGCCGACTGCACCAGCCGGCCCAGCCCGAGCAGCACCACGGCCCACGCGCCCTGGAAGCCGAGCGCCCCGGCCGTACGCGCGGCCCCCGCGCCCCCGCCGAGCAGGACGTCCACCGGCACCTGGAGCATCGCCGCCCAGGGCAGGACGCGGACGAACTCCCCGAAGCCGCCCGGGAACACGGTCAGCGGCAGCAGCATTCCGGAGCAGAAGATGGAGACGACCGTGGCCATCATGTTGATCCCGGCCCCGTCCATCAGCCAGAAGGCCGCCAGCCCCAGCAGGTAGCGCAGCGCGAAGCTGACGACGAGCCCGAGGAGCACGGAGAGCAGGAAGAGCAGCCAGCGCAGCGGGGCGGTGGGCAGCGCCAGGTGGAAGGCGAGCCCGCCGATCACCAGCGGTACTACGCCGCGGCCCAGGAGTTGAAACGCCGCCCGGCCCAGATCACCCGCGAGCCACCACGTCTGGAGATCGGCCGGCCGGTACAGGTCGACGGCGATGTCACCCGTACGGACGCGTTCCTGGAACTCCTCCTGGAAGCCGCCGCCGATCAGCGCCCCGGCGGCGAGCAGCGCCTGACTGACCCACATGAACGTGAGGGCTTGGGACTGGTCGTAGCCGCCGAGCCCGGGCCGCTCGTCCCAGAGCGCGATGTACGTGTAGGCCAGGATGAAACCGAACACGGTGTTGGTGAACACCCCGGCCGCGGTGGCGGTCCCGTAGGTGGCGTACCTGCGAAAGCCCCCGGCCGCGACCGCCCCGTAGAGCCCGGCTCGTCCCACCACCGGCTGGCGCACCCCGCCCCTCCGTTTCCCAGGTCGTTGCTGCGTCGTTCCTACGTCGGCCAAAGGGCGCGAGCTTAGTGCGGAGGGGCGATCCACGCGAACGAATTACGCCCGTCCGGAGCGGAAGCGGCGGCCATCGGGTAGACAGCATGAGGTACAGATGTGGATATTTCGTACGGCGCCGAGGAGTCCCGGAGATGAGCGACCCGTCACCACCGCCCGGCTGGACGCCTCGCGATCCCGACACCCCCGACGGGCAGCAGGCTCCGGGCGCCGGTGCGCCCCCGCCATCCGGAGAGCAGGTACCCGCCGGGAACGCGAAGGACGCCCAGGGCGCGAAGAACGCCCAGGCCTCGATGGACGCCAAGAGCGCGAAGAAGGCGGAGAGACAGCGGGCGAAGGCGGCGAAGAAGGCCAAGCGCAAGCGCACCGGCTGGCGCCGGCTCCTCCCGACCTGGCGCATGCTGCTGGGCGCGTTCCTGCTGTGCGCCCTGCTCGTCTGCGGCGCCCTCGTCGCCGGGTACCTGCTGGTCCACATCCCGCCCGCCAACGCGGCCGCCACGGCGCAGTCGAACGTCTACCTCTACACCGACGGCACCCAGCTCGCCCGTGACGGCGAGGTCAACCGGGTCAACGTGCCGCTCTCCCAGATCCCCCTGACCGTCCAGGAGGCCGTACTGGCCGCCGAGGACCGCGACTTCCACTCCGAACGGGCGGTGGACCCGGCGGCGATGCTGCGCGCCGCGTGGAACACCGCGACGGGCAAGGGCACCCAGTCCGGATCGACCATCACCCAGCAGTACGTCAAGAACTACTACCTGGGCCAGGAACAGACCATCAAGCGGAAGGTGAAGGAGTTCTTCATCGCGATCAAGCTCGGTCGCGAGAAGTCGAAGAACTACATCCTCGAGGGGTACCTGAACACCAGCTACTTCGGCCGCAACGCCTACGGCATCCAGGCCGCCTCCCAGGCCTATTACGGCAAGGACGTCGGCAAGCTCACCACCGCCGAGGGCGCTTACCTCGCCACCCTCCTCAACTCCCCCAGCGCCTTCGACGTGATCGCCCACCCCCAGGGCCGCGGCCGCGCCCTCGCCCGCTGGAACTACGTGCTCGACGGCATGGTCAAGAAGGGCTGGATGACGCCCGCCGAACGCGCCGCCACCCAGTTCCCCGAGCCCGGCAAGGTCCGCCCGGCCGCCGGCCTCTCCGGACAGCGCGGCTACCTCGTCGAGGCCATCAAGGACTACATCGTCGAGAACAAGATCCTCGACGACAAGACCCTCGCCGAGGGCGGCTACCGCATCACCACGACCATCGACAGGACCCGCCAGACCGCCATGGTCGACGCCGTCAACGACAAGATGGTCAGCAAGCTCGAACCCGACAAGCGCAAGGCGGACCGCGTCGTGCGCACCGGAGCCGTCTCCATCGACCCGGGCACCGGCAAGGTCGTCGCCCTGTACGGGGGCATCGACTACACCAAGCAGTACGTCAACAACGCCACCCGGCACGACTACCAAGTGGCCTCCACCTTCAAGCCGTTCGTCTTCGCCTCCGCCGTGCAGAACGACTCGCACACCCAGGACGGCCGCACGATCACCCCGTACACCATCTACAACGGGGACAACAAGCGGCGCGTGGTCGGCACCCGCATCCCCTACGCGCCGGAGAACGAGGGGCAGGTCAGCTACGGCAACATCACCGTCAACACCGCCACCGACCTCTCCGTCAACACCGTCTTCGCCCAGATGGTCGTCGACGTCGGCACCGACAAGGTCAAGCAGACCGCCATCGCCCTCGGCATCCCCGAGAACACCCCGAACTTCGATCCGGGACCGGCCATGGCGCTGGGCACGATGCAGGCCAGCGTCCTGGACATGACCCAGGCCTACGCGACCCTCGCCGAGCACGGCCGCCACATCCCGCACACCTTCGTCGAGAAGATCACCAAGGCCGGGGACACCGTCCCGCTCCCGCCGCGCGACCCGGCCCAGGCCGTCAGCCGCGAAGCCGCCGACACGACCACGTCCATGCTGGTCAGCGTCGTGGACAACGGCACCGGCACGGCCGCCCTGGCCGCCGGCCACCCGGCCGCCGGCAAGACGGGGACCGGCGAACTGGACCGCTCGGCCTGGTTCGCGGCGTACACCCCGAACCTGGTCACGGTCGTCTCGATGATGGGCCAGGACCCCGACACCGGCTCCCTGGAACCCCTCTACGGGGCCCTGGGCGAAGCACGCATCAGCGGTGGCGGCTACCCGGCCCGGATCTGGGCCCAGTACACGAAGACGGCCCTGGCGGACACCGACCCCGTGGACTTCGACCTGGAGCTCATGCCGGGCGCCAACCGGCCCCCGCAGCCCCCGCCCGTGGACCCGAACCCGAGCCAGTCCCCGGCGGAGACCCCGGGAGACCGTCCCTCGGGCCGGCCGGGCCGCCCGACGCGGACCCCGTCGACGGGCGGCCAGACCACCGGAGGCCGGACGGACGGCGGCCAGAGCACCGGAGGCCGGACCGACGGCGGCCGGACGGACGGCGGTCAGACCACCGGAGGCCAGACCACGGGCGGCCAGACCACCGGGGGTCAGACCACCGGCGGCCAGAACACGGGTGGCCAGACCACCGGAGGAGGCCAGACCGAAGGCGGCACCACCACGGGCACCCAGGGCGGCACGACCGAGGGCCTGCGCCCACCGGCGGACCTACTGGAGTAGCCCGGTAAACCGGTGACTCAGCTACTCAGCTACTCAGCGACCCGGTGACTCAGTGACCGGAGGTCGCCTTCAGCCCCACGACGGCGGCCAGCAGCAGACAGATGAAGAAGATCCGGGCGGCGGTGACGGGCTCCCCCATGGCGACCATCCCGACCACCGCCGCACCGGCCGCACCGATGCCGACCCACACGCCGTACGCCGTGCCGATGGGCAGGGTCCTGACCGCGATCGACAGCAGCACCATGCTCGTCACGATGCCGGCGCCCGTGAACACGCTCGGCCAGAGCCGGGTGAATCCATCGGTGAACTTCATGCCGATCGACCAAGCGACTTCGACCAGACCAGCGACGATGAGCAGAACCCAGGCCATGACAGGCACCTCCGGGACGAGAGCGGAACGGGGTGCGTCGTCTTGTCATGCAGCCATCGGCAACAGCGCGACAGCCACCCGGTACGGCGCGTCTCGTCGGGGGTTCCTCCCCACCGTAGCAAAACCCGACGAAAAGGGCCGGTGACGATGGTCACCGGCCCTCGGCCCTTCCCAGCTCTGCGCAGGGCTACAGATCGCGGGCCCTACAGATACAGCCCCGTGGAGTCCTCCGACCCCTCCAGCCGCTCCGCGGCCACGGCGTGCAGGTCCCGCTCCCGCATCAGCAGGTACGTCGCCCCGCGCACCTCCACCTCGGCGCGTTCCTCGGGGTCGTAGAGCACCCGGTCCCCCGGCTCGACCGTCCGTACGTTCTGCCCGACCGCGACCACCTCGGCCCAGGCCAGCCGCTTGCCCACCGCGGCCGTCGCCGGAATCAGGATGCCGCCGCCGGAGCGGCGCTCGCCCTCCGGCGAATCGGACTTCACGAGCACGCGGTCGTGGAGCATGCGGATGGGCAGCTTGTCGTGGGTGGTGGTGTTCTCGCTCACGGGGCGAACCTACCCGCCCGCACCCGCACCGCACCCCGCAGGGTCATCAGCGCTTGCGGCGCGCCGACATCACCAGCAGGCCCACGACTCCGACCGCGAGCAGGGCGACCGGCACGATCCGCTCGACGCGCGGGGTGCCGTCCTCGTGACGCAGTCCGTCACCGGCATCGGTCACGAGGCGGTTCACCGTCGCCACCGCGCGGCCGACGACGTGGTCGACGTTGCCGACCACCTTCGCCTTGGCGTCCCCGACGATCGTCTTGGGGTGCAGGCGCACCCCGATCTCGTCGAGCGCCTCGGCGAGCTGCTCGCGGCGGCGGACGATGTCCGCCTCGATCTGTGCGGGGGTCCTGGCTTCCGGCACCGCGCTGCCTCCGTCGTCGTGGTCGGTCCCTTGGCGGGCGTAGCCCACCATGAACAGTCTGTCAGCAGCTTAGTCTCGACACCGTACCGATCCCCTCCCGAGGAGACTGTGAGAATGAGCGAGCGACTTGAGCCGGGCGACATCGCCCCCGCCTTCACCCTGCCCGACGCGGACGGCAACGAGATCTCGCTGGCCGACCACAAGGGCCGCAAGGTCATCGTGTACTTCTACCCGGCCGCGCTGACGCCCGGCTGCACGAAGCAGGCCTGCGACTTCACGGACAACCTCGCGGTCCTGGCCACCGCCGGCTACGACGTCATCGGCGTCTCCCCCGACAAGCCGGAGAGGCTCGCGAAGTTCCGCGAGCAGGAACACCTGAAGGTCACCCTGGTCGGCGACCCCTCGAAGGAGGTCCTGACGGCGTACGGGGCCTTCGGCGAGAAGAAGCTGTACGGCAAGACCGTCACCGGAGTCATCCGCTCCACGGTGATCGTCGACGAGGAGGGCAAGGTCGAACGCGCCCTCTACAACGTCAAGGCCACCGGCCACGTAGCCAAGATCATCAAGGACCTGGGCATCTGACCCCGCCCCCTCCCCCGAGAACGGCCCGCACCCGAAAAACGGTGCGGGCTGCTCCGTTTATCGGGGGACTGTAAAAGAAACGGTGTAACTCCGATCATGGAGGATTGCACCTGTGACCAGCGAGAACATAGCTATAGCGCCTGAGGCTGGGGCCTCGTC